>PBTW01000003.1 GCA_002729315.1 Gammaproteobacteria bacterium | reverse complement strand
TAAGCTTAACAAAATACGGCAGCCTTAGGCACTACACGCAATAAGGTCTATTCACCGATGGATTGAGACTGTGGAAAAATGACTTCTGATTATTCTCGTATCTTTTTTGAAAAGTCTGGATGGGCAGCAAATTTCCTGACTCTCAAGCCAGAACGAAATTTCTCCATAGCCTCCTCATAATCTAAGTCCGTATCCATCCAGCCCATTTCATGGAGAACCCTTCCTGACTGGGCAGGAAAAAGAACTCCTCTACTATAACTGATCGAACCATCATAACTTTTCTTTATGTGATCAAATAACTCAGTTGTACAATTTGCTCGAAGAGAATGATAAAACTTAGGCTCGTCAGTTAACTTTCCCGCCTTTGCCGTCATACTTATGAAGAGGCTCTTCATGAATTCTTGACTCGCTTTGATGGGGAATATGTAAAGTTGAGTCCCTTCTTGAGTTCCTCGAAGTGTCAACGCATCACGCTCACTGTTTATCTGATAAATAAGTTCAAATTGTTTATAGAGACCAGAAATAAGGCTGAAAGACTCTCCCTTCTCTTTTCTCACTTCAGCGGATATAACAACTTTCCGCTCCGGCCCGAAACCGAAACTCAGCATCGAATGAGCAAAGAGCTTCGAACCGCCTAAGGGCTCTACTACCAGGTCAAGAGAATCCAGTTGATCGAGATAATAACTACGCGTGACCCAAGCAGCATCATAATCATCAAGGCTCCGCCATTTGAATTCCCTAACGTTATCAATTTTAACTACCTCCCCATTTTTTGAAAGCCTAACGACTGGAGGCTTTTTACAACTCTCCATCCAATCCTTATTACGCTTTGGCTTTTCAAGTAGGAGTAGAACTAAAGAAACAAAAAAAAGAATAGCGCCAAATATTATAATCGGATTTTTCCACTTCGATGAACGCAAAGCGGCAATTGGCACAATGATCATTATTGCAAGAACCACGAAACTCGGAACTCCAATAAGGTACCTAAGAGCACCGCAAGACCAAAGCCAGACGAGCACCATAATTATAAATACAATCCGGCGAAGGATTCGAACCCTCGCAGATTTATATAATTGGTCTGATCCCATATCCAAGACCCTACTAGAATAACAAATTAATAAGCAATTCCTACAAATATTGATGCTTCATTTCTTAACAACGCCCAGAGGAAGGAAGAAGCAACCTTCGAAGACGAAGAGCTGATTTCCGGCAAATATTGGAACAGCAAAGGCGAAGAGGTTGCGGATGCCTTGGAACGTGATCAATACCCCACGCCGCCCCCGGCCACCAGCGATCTACCTCCCCGTTCTCAGGGAACAGGCTTGAAAAGGACGATCATAGAGTCACTATGTGCTTAAAGCACCAATCAATTATTTTACATGTTCCTTGTGTTTTTCCGAAGCCTTCCCTGCGTGACTCGTCCCGCCAAGCTTGAGGGTGTCATCGTTTTGAACGTGAATAACTAGAAATCCCAAACAAGCTTAAGAGGAGGCACACTCCCTGCTTAGTAACAGATAAGCTATTTACATCGCCATGAGCTTCGTATCCTTCCGTTGCCCTAACCGTTCGGTTCCTTTTTTGAGCCTCTTAATTGTGTCAGCTCTAATTCTCAGCTCGAGGCTGGCCGAGGCCCAGATTGAAAGTATCACTCCCTATGTGATCTCACTTCCTCGAGGAATCGAGGCCGGAGACGCGAAGCCCGCCGATCTGGATGGGGATGGAGACATCGACTTTGTCATCAGGCACTATACAGGAACTACTGATGGAGAACCTATGTATCTTGTGTCGTGGGTTCGCAATAATGGAAACAACAGCTGGCAAATGCAGACCGGCTCGATGACACAGGTCCCTGAAGCAAACCTGACCTCTTTTGAGGTAGCAGATTTGGATAGTGACGGAGATCTAGACGTCGTCACGGGCGCAGCCGGGACCCTTAATGGTCAATTCGGAGGGGTCAACTCTTCTTTGAGGGTCTACACAAACAATGGAAGAGGATCGTTCACGGTAAACACCCTTCTCTCAGTCGGAGGCGGCTTCTTCGACGCCTTTGCTAACAAATCACGGTATATCACAGATATCGAACTGGCCGATCTCGACGGAGACGGCGATCTTGATATTCTTATGGCCCAAGCGAGGGCGACGAGCCGGCTAGCCTGGCTCCCGAACAACGGCAATGGAAATTTCGGGGAGGTTCAAGTAATCTGGGCAAGAGCAAATTCACAACCTCAGTCATTGGATTCGGGAGATCTTGATGGCGACGGGGACACTGACATCGCCTTTATTGCTGGAAGCGGTGCAACGGGGATCCTAGGAGGTGGCGCTGAACCACGAATCAACTCTGCGAGGAACCCAGGCGGTGGAATCTCCCAACAATGGGCAGACATCATAATAGGACCCCGGGGATCGGAGGGTGGGAATGAACTTCCTTATCCTCAAGATGTGTTCTTGGCGGATATGAACGGCGATTCCGCCCTCGATGTAGTGGCAATTTCTAGGGCGCGCTTTAATTTTGAAACCTCCCGAATCGGCATTGCGGTGGGTGACGGAGCCGGGAGTTTTGGGCCGTCCCAAATCGTAGCGGGCCTTGCGACGGAAGCACCAGAAAATTTCCACGTCGTCGACTTTGATCAAGATGGCGATCTGGACTGGTTTGTGACAGCACCCGATGAAGGGAAGATCTTCTTTGTGGAATGGCAAGGCGGAGAAGCCACCAATGTTCAGTCATTTGACGCGGGAAGATTGGGTCCTGCAAATGGAGTGACTTTTGAAGTGTCTGGATCAGAAATCTTCACCGCCGATGTTAACGGTGATGGCGAATTGGACCTCGTAACCTCTGGGGCGGTCATGACCTGGTATGACGTGGCGTTTGCTACTGATCTAGATGGTGATGGCATCTTCGATAGCGTTGAGGATCAGTATGACTGTCTGGACAAGAATATTGCCGATGCTGATCAGGATCCCGACGGTGATAGCCTATCCAATAGCACGGAAGTGGGCTTGGGCACCAATCCCTGTGACCCGGACAGCGACGGGGATGGGCTTAGTGATGGCGAGGAAGTCAATCGACTGGTGCGGGGACAATCCGCTGCGACTGACCCACTTGATGAGGATACCGACGGGGACGGACTGTCTGATGGGGTCGAGACTGGAACAGGGCTCAGCAACGGGATGACAGACACTGGAACAGATCCTCTGCTTGCCGACACAGATGGTGATGCCCTTGGGGACTTGGATGAATTGCAGGCCGGCACGAACCCCTTTAATCCTGATACGGATGGAGATGGTTCCACCGATGGTGAGGAGGTGAGCAACCAAACCGACCCCCTCGACGCCAGCAGTAATGCCGACCAGATTGTCAGGATCGACATGACGAGTCTTGACCTGCCGGACGGCACAGTTGTCCGCTCAGTCGCCAATCAGGGCCAGGCGGGACCATTTACAACGTTAATTGGGGAGGTAGAAGCGGAGAGTCATCCTGCAAACAGCAACCCTTTTGTTCGAATTAAGGGCCTGTCTTTCGATGGCGACAAGATGACCGCTGCAGTCGATGCTCCGACGCTGGGTCTGGTCGGTAATCAGGCTTACACCGTCCGGGCATGGGTATTTAATGAGTTCGTAGAGGACGAGGAGGCGATCGTTTCGTGGGGACGAAGGGGAGGCCCTGTGGGATCCAATTCAGGCATGCACCAAGGTACTCATCCTACCTTTGGAGCAATTGGCCACTGGGGAGGCGGGCCCGTAAATGACCCGAATGAACCTGATGTGGGATGGGGACCTAATGGAGATGGAAGCGATATTCTGGCGACACAGGGACGCTGGGCTCAGTTGTCATGGGTTTACGACGGCCTTGAGGATCGTGTATTTATAGATGGCACATTCAGCAATAGCGAGGAGCACCCCAATCTACTCAATGTGCACTCCTCATATCTTGATGGGAATCCGACCCTCGTTTGCCTCGGATCTGAAAGTGACTCAGGCAATGTTAACAGCACTCCCATTCCATTTTCAGGAACCATCGCGCGCGTAGAAATTTATGACTCCGCCTGGACCGACGAAGAAATCGAAACTGCATTCTTGCAAGAACGTCCCTATTTTTTTTACGGAATCCGCTCAGGATCAGGAGATCCTCACGAGTTCGTGGTGTCGAGCCCCGATAGTGGAGAAACGATCGAGTTTGAATGGAAGAGCTGGGAGTCGGAAAGATATACTGTCGTGGCAAGTGACGGTCCAATAGAGAATCCTGATACCACGTCATGGGAACCTGTGGCAGGTCTGGAAAACCTGAACGCGACCCCGCCACGTAATAGTCATACTATCACTCGTCCGGCAGGAGATCTTCGACTCTTCAGACTGCTCCTAGATCCGGCCCTTCCTACGGCCCCTCCAAGTGGCAACGGGAGTAGTCAAGAGCAGGCTATCAGTCTCGGAACTGTTCCAGCTGGCGCCCTAGTCCTTGACACCCAGGGTTCTGGTGTCACCGACACTGAGATCGGTCTCTTCGACGCAGAAGGCAACCTTATTGCCCAAAATGATGATGCTTTTGACCTTCAATACCTCAGCAGGATCAATGTAAATCTGGGACCAGGTGTCTACTACGTGGCAACCGGCCATTATAACACCAGTTTTTTTCCAACCGGTTTCGGCGTAGATGCGCCATTTAACCCTCCTGGTGCATTTGTCGTGAATGTCATAATAGGAGCAAATAATGCAGCCCGTCCTGCCCTGACGGAGTCGGTCGTTGATCCGGTCAGAGCGCTGTGGTTTTCACTTGTGGTTGAGTAAAGAAAGACATTTTCGACTCCATCCGTGAGATGCTGGAATTTTTAGAGGAACTCAATCTGTGAGTTTACGGCTAGATGCTGTCATAAGCCAGACACACCAGATTGACTCTACCACTACTTTCGTATTCCACCCCTCCCCCGGTAACCATAAGCACCGTGCTTACTCACCATGCCTCGCGGGTGATAGAGATTAGCCGGTCTTTTGGACTTGTATTAAAGCGAGACGGCGCTGCTGATGTTGCCCTTTTATTGGGAGGAAAATATCGGTCTGATCAATGACTTCATCATCATTATGAATTCCAAGTAACCAAAGAGGACTTGGTAAGATGAAAAGATGAAGAGAATAATCCTGCTTTTTGCTGCGAGCCTTCCTTTTGTGTTACTAACCAGTTGTTACAGAAAGGAGAGGGTGAAGGTAGGGGACACTGTTAATGGTATTATAAGTGTGGATGAACGTATAGGAGAAGGTTTCCCTGGGGAGTTGTCAGGATTGTGCTGGGTTGGAGAGAAAACCAAAGACAGCATAACGCTTCGCTTCTTCTCCCACGTGCCCCCTGACGTCAAATGGGAGGAGGAAACAAGGCAGCTTGCAGATGATTCGGAGGCCGTAACGCGAAAATATTGGGCGGTCATGAGCTCCCGTGAGGTGCCTAAAGACAAGTTTCTAAGCATCTACAAGCATCACGAGCAGTGGCCCATGCCCTCAGCCGATTGGACTGGACCCGTTATTGAACTTCAAGGAGACGAATTGCCAGATGACTTTTCTAAGAATCTAACAGTAGAAGAAAACAGGGCGCTAGCAGCTAACATCGCCGCATTTAAAAAATATTTTGCGAATCGCTAACGCAGGCAGCCACCCGCCCCCAGTAGCCGCAAGGCCCGTGCTTGCAGAGTAGAATTTGAAATCAACTGGGCGTCTCTCCCACTATCTATTACCTCATCCACCATGCCTAGAAAGAGTTTGATAGCGATATTATGGTTGGTAGCGATATTGTGCTTTTCTGGAGTATTCGCATCGCAATCGTGGATCGAGTCGTGGATCGGTCACACTGCCGTATCCAAACCGCCAAAGGGGAACGGTTTTTTGGCTATATTGTTCATAATGGACCTAGGTTTACGTCAAGGCTTACGTGTTTGCATTGTTGCTTTCTTTGGGGTTGGCGCTCTGGTCTCGGTATGGTTTGCGCTGTGGGTGTCATACACCCCTAATAAAAAAAGTAATCTCCCGTCTCCACGGACGCAAGCCGAGGGCAACACCAACGGATTAGGCCCTCCCCCGCTGCCCCGCCGCCCCCGGTAGCCACAAGCCTGTCCCTCGCTGGCTGAGATCTCCCGGCCGCTTTTTCGGTTTCCCGCCCTGTGATCAGCTGTTCGCTACCGCAACGACAACCTCTTGTTTGGAAACCACCACACCACCGGGTTGCTCCAACGTGATCACAAAAGCCTTAGGGTCGCGAATCAACAGAGGGTTGCGAATGGGAATGACCGTCGTTCCCTCGGCTGAGGCAATGTCAAAGACTCCCCCATCAACCGGTTTTTCATCGCGGGTCGGATCCACAATCCAAAGCTGATACTGTTTTGACTCGGGATCATTCACCGGAAGGTCGGTCAAAAACATGTAGCCTTCCTGCCGCTCGTCACTCCAAACGACCTCGCCAGACATCCCTTTGTAGTCTCCACCTCCCTCGAACGGGGTGCGGATCAAATCCTTGCCCTCAGCCACCAAAGTCTTGCTGGCTTCTTCAGGTGAGACCTGGATGGTCGTGGGACCGGGTGTCGAAGTCGACGGGTCACTCACGAATGTCTGCGCAACAAAAAGAAGCGCAAAGATGGCAGCCATGGCCCACGGGGTGTTTTTAGCCGAAAGGACCTTCTGCCACAGCGGCATCTCGACCACTTTCTCTTCGACCTCCTTGCTTAGTTTCTGAACTACGAAATCGGCTGTTCCTTTCTGCAGTTCCTCCAGCAATCCCGGAGGCAACTCAACCCCATCAGGGTCCTGAAACTCTGCTTCGAGCGCCGCTGCCGCCAGTTCAAGCGACAGATCGCTTTGGCACCGGGGATCACGGGCCAGCTTCTCCCACTCGTCCATCTCGCCCGCATCGAGATCGCCAAGAATGCGTCCGGCATCGAGTTCTTCAAATCGGGAAATGATCTCCGGGTCATTCATGGATTTGGAGTTTGGGGGCTTGAGGGATAGTCCGCCGGACGCAGTTGGTTGCGAAGTTCAATCAAACCACGACGCAGGCGGGTTTTGACCGTCCCGAGCGGGAGTCCGGTCTTTTCAACGATCTCGGGGTGTGTCATCCCCTGCTCAAAGTGAAGGGTAAAAATTTCCCGCGTTTTGTCAGTCAGTTTGGCCAGTGCCTGCCGCACGTCCTCACGCTCGCATTTCATTAGCGCGGTCGGTCCGTCGCTGGCCAGATTCAGACTGTCGCTCTCGGGCATGGGCTCGAGATGGGGACGACGACTCTCTTTGCGGGTGTGGTCAATGGCGCGCCGCCGAGCCAATAATCCCACAAAGGTGGTGTGCGTCGCAATGGATGGATCGTATCGCTTCGCTGACCTCCATAAGTCGGTGAAGGTTTCCTGCACGACATCCTCGGCCGACGACGGGTTCTGTACGTAACGCCGCACGATCGACCAGACGAGAGGGGCGTATTCTTTAATACAACGATCCATGGCACTTTCCATGCCTTGGGCCACGAGCGCGAGGAGATCTCCGCCGTTTATGTGTCTCTCTGCTCCACTCACGAACAGTGACAGAATGAGGCCCGTGTTTGAGTTCTGTCGATCCCGGATTCCCACACAGGGAACCCGGGACCGCACCGTTTCGTTTTGGTCGGTTTACTTCGAGGGGGGAAGGATCACAGTGTCAATGACGTGAATCACGCCATTGGAACACTCGATATCAGCCTTTATGACCTTGGCACTCCCGTTGAGGGTCAGCGACTGCCCTTTGACTGCGAGAGCGATGTCTTTCTTGCTGAGAGCGGTGGCCTTGTCGAGGGTCACGGCAGTCTTTGACATGACCTTGCCGGAAACGACGTGGTAAGTCAGAATCGCGACCAGTTTATCCTTGTTCTCAGGCTTGAGAAGAGTCTCGACCGTTCCTTTAGGAAGCTTGGCAAAAGCCTTGTCGGTGGGGGCGAAAACCGTGAACGGGCCGTCGCCTTTCATGGTGTCTACAAGGCCGGCTGCCCCGAGCGCAGCGGCCAGAGTCTTGAAGGATCCGGCAGCGACGGCGGTATCGACGATGTCTTTCGTAGGAGCCTTGTCGTCGGCCACTGCGGGTGACATGACGGCGAAGAATCCAAAGAGGATGGAGGTAGCAATTACTTTCATTTTAATATGCGGAGGGTTGGTTGTGTAGCTGTTTTGAGACCGCCTTCATTGGCTGTCATTGGAGGTCTTCGCGGGACTCGGAGAATTGGATTCACAAAAAACAAAAAAATTGTCCGAGAAAAAAGCGCGCCCTCACAAGGAAGACAGGCTTTTGATTGGGGGTAATGAACCGCAAGACTACCGGCCAAATCGCTCCTTTTGGGGAGCCGCCATCGTTAAAGCCCTCCGCGCGTCCCTGTTGGGCCTAAGGAATCCATTATTTGGCAGAGTCTGACCTTCCCCTGCGTTCAAGGTAGTGCAGCTCGTCATACCCGACAAATTCAATGCGCTCTGGCGAGATGACTCTTCCACTTGGGTCGACTTCTAAGAATGTTACTTCAGCGCCTGACGGGGGCTCGGTATTAATGGAAAGAATTTTGCGCCCTTTCCATCTTTTGAGGTAACCCATCGCAGCATCTGCTGCATCGGAGTGGTCCGCAGACTCATGCGAATTAATAAAAGCTGGCGGGGTCTGCCTTACCATCTTCCGATCTGTTTCGACGGTCAGGTAAATAAGGCAAAAAGAGAGCCCACCAAAGCCGAGGCCCGACCACAATAATGCTACTTTTCCAGACCGGCTCATAACAGGACGATTGACCTCCCTGACAAGCCTTATCACGACGCCCCCGGTAATCACAAGCCCCCGTGCCTTAACTCCTGCCCACGATGCTTGTCCTCAAGAACCGGCGCGGAGTATCGTCTCCATACGTGCCCGGGCTGGTTTGATGATCTATTCGGCTGCATTAAGCCAGACCATGATGGCTTCGTCTAGGCGGTGCCTTAAATATATCCGCCATCACTTAATTACGACGGAGAACTGAGTGGGGTTGGACGTCAGCGTCGTAACCTTTCTGCCTGTGCGAGAGCTGAACTTCAAGGTGGCTTCATAGTCCCCAGCCTTGGAGATACTCCAACGGCTCATGTTGCGCGCGCCATAGGCCAGGCCCTTGATCTGAAATTGCTGGCTTTCCCCGGGACCGATGGTGACGTTTTTACCCATGCGGTAATCCGCTGTCATGGGTCCACGATAGGGAATGTTGGCTGCACCAGGGCCTTGGATTGACAGGCTGATGGTAGATTCATCTCCTCCATGCCGGATCTCAACTGCCTGTTTACCGGTGTTGGTGATGCGGTAAAGCAGCGTGATGCCCAGCACCGGCCCTTTAGCGCCGGAGTCCACTTTCACTAAGTCAGCCTTGCTCAGGGTTACCGGGTTGTGGGGTATCAGTAATTCCAGCTTCAGCGGCGACTCAGCCATGCCAAGTGAGCAGACGAATAGGGCAACGAGGCAGCTTAGCAATAGAGTGTTCATACTCATAGGACACGCGGAATTGAGAACCCTTAGAGCAAAGCATTCAAAATTTTAGCATCTCACCTCTGGCAGTCACCAGGCCCGCACTTACTGAACAAAACGAGGTGCTCTATCTAGAGATCCTCTTCCATCGCCTCTGAGCGAAAACCTTCTGTGGGCCCCATGCTCTATCGGTATAAAGCATTCCGCTCGGACTGATCACCCATGTCTGCTTTCCGCTCTGGGAGGTCATCTCGATACTGTCGCCCTTCCATTCTATGGCAAACGAACGCATGCCCTCCCATGGACTCTCGAGCCCTATGGAAGGGCTCTGAGTGCTCCCTTTGATTGTTATATGCTCAGGGTAGCGGTATAAAAATCGACCTTCTTTTACAGTCCCTTCCCCCCACCCGATCGCAGCCTGGTGCGCCTGCGGATCAGTTCTGTTGTGAATAATACTCATGACCTGTCCGTCCATAAAAACCCAGCGACCACTGACATCCGGAGGCAGATGGGTCTTACTGCCGTCATTCCAAGAGACCACTTCGTACATTCCGTTAATGAGGGCTAAAATCTTTTGGTCACTTTTATTGGATCTCTCTTCGCCTCCAACAAGATTTTGGTGAGTTAGGGTGTTGTGCGAGCAACCACTAACCTGGAGCACCGAAGCTACAAGTAGGAGTATCCTTACTCCGGCTCGAGATCGTTTTTCTTTCGTAATCATAGCAGCTTAAGAATCACCCGTGCCGCAGTTCGTTAGCAAGTTTACAAATTTATCTTTCCCCTCCGGAAACTTAAAACCTACCGCAGTTTGGCTCTCCTCGCTTCCGAAGACAACTCCTCGAGGAGACAGAGGGCGCGTTCTGCGTCCCCTTCCGGGACCAGGAGGTGGTCATGATAGGCCCCTGCCAGTAGGTTTACGCTGATGCCGTGGCAAGCGAGCCGGGTCGAAATAGCTGCTGTCAACCCGACGGATTGAAGACTGGAGTGCACATTGAGTCGGATGCAGCGAAACACGGCAGACGGTTCGAGTCCAAGGCCTCCTGACTCCGCGACCGGCGCGATCACCGTGACCCCCTCCGGCTCTTGAATCGTAGCCAGCAGACCCCCTGGAACCGGATCGGGCCATGACTCTACTGATCCGATCACGTAACGTTCTGAACGGAGCACAGGCGCCAGATTCTGCAGCAACGTCTCCAGATCGCATTCGCCATTCATTGTAAATCACACCTACCACGCCGCCCTCGGCAGCCACAAGCCCCGCGCTTGCTCAATAGCGTGCAGAAGCTAGAAGTGAGGCGCTATGAGCAAAGTGGAACCACCAGAGCTACCTTCCCCTCCACAGCAGCTCGATGGGAAAAAGTCGAAGTTTTCAAGGATTAAGTGGTTGCTCGTGCTGATCGGTTTATCAGTCATGCTGTTCGTAGCAGGTACTGTTCTGGCCTTTCAAGGACAGTATGAACTCGGGACTTCCCTCTTGATTGGGTCATTTGCCCTTCTCGTGTTTGGACGTCTAATATGGCGGTTAGTGGGACTCTTTAAGACAATCCCCAAAAAGAATCCGCACCGTCTGCATAAATTGAAGTACGGGAAGAGGAGGAGGAATGAATAAGGTTAGGCCACGCAGCCCCCAGAAGCCACAAGGGCTCTCTGCGATATCGACCGCGAATACCTTGAGCTCTCCGAGCCCCGGCGTTTAATAGAGCTCGGAGAAGGAGAAATATGAACAGCGCGGATGCTACAGTCAGATATGCAGGATTCTGGATCAGAGTCGCAGCTGGCCTTATCGACAGCATGCTCTTTTCAGTGCTCCTAGTCCCTGCTCTTATTGCTATTTATGGGATAGACTGGCTTTTAGGAGACCATCCCGTTTTCAAAATTCATGGTGTCTGGGAGGTATTGCTGACCTACGTGCTGCCCGCATTTGTATCGATTGTCTTCTGGATCTATAAGTCGGCGACACCGGGAAAAATGATTACGAAGATTAAAATCGTGAACGCCGAGACTGGAATGAAGCTCTCAGTCGCACAATGCATCATAAGATATCTGGCATATTTCCCGGCAATGGTTTTTGGGCTGTTTGGTGTAATTTGGGTGGCGTTCGATAAGAGGAAACAGGGCTGGCACGACAAGTTGGCAGGAACCTTGGTCGTAGAGGTCAGCCCCCATCAAGCAGAGACCTCGCCCCACCGCCGGTAGCAACAAGTTACCTACTTGCTCGCCACGCTTAGGTGGTCGTAGAGGTTGGCTATATAAACGCTCGTTCTACTCTTTGCCGCGCTCGTAGTCACTGGTAGTACTGAGAAGGAGCAACCTAAAGAGCAGGAAAAATCGGGTTTAATTCTAAAGGAGGAACCAAGGCCCGAGGCGAAGGCAGAGCCCAAACCGGAATTTGCGTCAGAATCGAGGGAACTTCCTCCGCTTCCCGAAACCGTGACCGCGGAATTCATGACGGGTTTGTGGGCCAAGCCGCATAATGAAAGAGATCTCATCGAGAAACTGAACGATGACTCTAAAGCGGATGTCTGGAAGGCCATACACAATATTGGTCCCAGCAAGGAAGATTGCCCTTTTTCCCGATTCGCTAGCACCGGAGAAAGGAGCCCGCAAATCACTCACCCCGCCCAGATCCAAGTGGATTAAGTTGCTTCCTCAATCTCTTAATCACGCCCTCAGCCTGGAGTCGAGTCATCATGACTGCCCATAGCTTATTCATAGACTTGGCGAGAGAGCGAAATTTCAACTCTAGAGCATGCACAAAACCAAGATTAACATTCCACTAAGACAGAGCTGATAAATAGGATAACGCCCAAGGCAAGAGCGCTCAAGACCACACCCCACATCTCACTGACAAAATTCTCATATATCACCTCCCAAATATCCCTCAGATATTCCCAGAACTTTCTCATGGCAGTAATAAAAGGCAAACACCTCAACAACCCTCCCGCTAGCAGTCAATAATCCTCTCTCCTATTACCGGCTGCGCCTAGGAATTGTTGGGTTCTCCAATAACAGAGGAAACATGAAACGCTCCCGACGCCTCAGGCAGAGCCCAACGTAAGTTCAACGGAATACGCCAGACTCAGGCTGTGCACGCAGGAAGGGCCATTCGCCGATGAGCCTGACAAGATATCGGTCTGATCAATGACTTCATCGCCTTTATGAATTCACGGTAACCAGACAGGACTTGGTAAGATGAGAAGATGAAGCG
>PBTW01000002.1 GCA_002729315.1 Gammaproteobacteria bacterium | reverse complement strand
AGACTATCCGACCCAAAGGTTATCAGTCCACCATTCCACCGTTCCAATTTGTCTCTTTTGATCCAGAAACAGAGCAATACCTCACGGCCTATTCAGCCCCTATTCCGCTGGAGACTACCACTGGATCGACAAATCCCGGGCCAGCAAGGAGCCGACCCACCGCTGATGACGGTTTCTTCACCGGAGTAGAAAACATTCTGGGCATCAAAACCTCCAATCTCTTTGAGGACAGTCCGCGAGACCCAATCTCCCACTGGTGGCACATTATCCCTGGAATCCTCTCTTTTCTGCTTCTTCTGCAAATTATCCGATCTCGCATTCTGCCTCTTCTGGCTGCATCCAAGGGTGATCCAGACATCCTTCAGGCGATCGACATGCTCGAGAAGAAAGAGGCAGACTCGACCACGTTTCTACGAAAAGCCGGCTCTCTCATCGAGGAATCCATTCCCGAGGACTCCCGAGATGAAGCAATCCGCCAAATAATCGCGAGCAGAGATGAGCATTGCTTTCGCCCTGACAAGAGCGCCCCCGACATTACAGATGTCCAACGTCAGGAAATCATTCGACATCTCAGACAACGACTAATCAAAAACGCCTCTGCACTCATCCTCTTGACCTCTCTTGTCATCAGCAACGTCGAGGCCTCGCCTCCTCCTGAACCAGAGCGAAACGTGCTCCTGCAAGCCGAGGCAGCCTGGAATACTAAGGCCTATCGCCTCGCACTCGAGCTGTATCAGACTGCCCATGAGAATCGCCCCTCTTCTTCCGATATCCTCTACAACATCGGCAATTGCCACTTTAAGCTCGGAGAGAGCGGATTAGCCTCCCTCTACTACCATCGCGCTCTACAGATCGATCCCACACACCCAGAGGCTCTCCAGAACCTTCAGTTCATACAGAAGGAAACGGGCGCGATTCTCCCTACGGCAACTGGTTACCAGAACTGGATCAGCTTAGTCAGCCGCGACACGTATTCAACCGCTCTCGCTGCCGGCTTCTGGCTGATCCTTCTCGCTGTTCTATCTCTGCTGCAGACTCATCGATTCCGTAGATTCCATCGCGCCTGCCTCTGGGTGGGCTCTGTCACTGCAATAGCCTCGGGAACCGTCCTGATATCCTATCCGACCTTGAGCGGCTTTGCCGCACACCACGAGCACGTTGTGATGATACACTCTGCCCCGGTGATGGCTGGAAGCAGTGCGACAACCCCCGAAAAGAACCGGGACGGTAGTGCAATGAACTCACAGAGCCTCTTCCCCATTGCTCCCGGAACCCTCTGCCGTTTGATCGCCAACCGAGGCGAATGGACCTATATCGAGCTCGCCAACGGGCTCAGGGCTTGGGTCCCCCGCAATACGACCTGTCCAGTCCTACCCGTCAGCGCTATCCCTGAACGGTTCTAGAATGGAGATCAGCTGCTCAAACCGCATAAATTTTTATACCATACTCGAAATTAACCTTGAATATTTCGTAAATATTAAAATTTTGTTTGACTGTTCTATTAATGTTGCAAAATAATAGGACTTACCATGAGAGCGTTTGCATTCACCCTGAGCCTTCTCTGTGCCTTTCCTCTTCACGCTGAAACCAAGGACCAGCTAGACATCCTCCGAGCTCGTAGTAACGAACAGGAGAGACAAATTCGCACCTTGGAGAATGAAATCGAGAGTTTATATGGTCAACTCGCTCTCGAGCGCCGTCGATCCAAGGTGACGATCCCCTCCTCATCCTCGGCCGTCAGGTCTGGAGCAGCTAAGACCAAAAGCTACGTCGTCACTACTGGGGACACCCTCTCGTCGATTGCCCGCGAGCACCGTTGCTCGGTGGTCAGCCTGATGAGAGCAAATAGTATTGAGGATCCAACCCGCTTGCGAGCAGGACAGCAGATTAGCCTGCCATCTGATTCGATTACTCCCTCTTCTACCCACTTCTTTAAAAAGACCCCTCCTAAAGCCGTCCCAGTAGCTGAGGAAGAGACAAAGATCCCATCAACGGTTAGTTCCGATCGCGCCGATCCGACCCAACACGGAGTAAAAAATTACAAGGTTCAACGCGGTGACACTCTATACGGAATCGCTCGACGCCATGGGCTCAGCATGGACAGCCTTCGTGCCCTCAATCCTGATATAGAGGACCGCATTCTGGTGGGACAACACATCGCACTCGGGCAACGAGCCGGTCGCAAACCACAAGAAAACACCCCTCAATCCACCCCCGTAACTGTAAAAAAGAGCACGTCGCCACCGAAAACTATTACTTACAAACCTGTTCAAACTAATCCCCAGACGACCAAGAAGCTCCCCGCAATGAACAAAACGAAAATTGTGGAGAGAGCTAAAGCTCCAACAAAGCCTGACGTTTCCAGTGTTGATCTGAGGTCAGGAAAGACGAAGCCCATGATGGCTCCCAAGAGAATTTCTTCCGTCTTTGTCTCGGAAGAAGTCACCTTTGGTGACTTTGCAAGACGCCACGGCACTACGCCAGAGCAGCTCAATGCTCTCAATGGTTGGGATTTCAGAGGTAGCCTACTGCTGGCTAAAGGCTCTGAAATTTATGTCCCAGGAAGCTGAGGACCAAGGCGTCGGCTTTTCTCCTTGCCCTTTTATCTAGTCCCAACGGCAAGGCAGGGCGGCGCCCGGCAGGTGCTTCGGCGCTGCCGGGCGCTATTCTTTCCGGTCGAGCACTTAGGCCCGCCGTTACAGGCGGTTTACCAAGTCGTCCGAGGAGACTGTAGATATCGTAACCTCCTCGACACTCTGAATGGACGGATCTTGCCTTCGACCAGTCAGCCAGCGCCCCACCATTCGTAGATCCTCTAGGATTACGTAAGTAGAAGGCACCAACAGTAAGGTAATGGTAGTGGCAAAAAGAATTCCAAATCCGAGCGAAATCGCCATTGGGATTATGAAGCGGGCCTGCATGTCCGTTTCCATTAACATTGGAGTGAGGCCTACGAAGGTCGTCAGGGAAGTCAATAGGATCGCGCGAAAACGAACCGCCCCGGCACTTACTGCTGCTTCCAGGATATTCGACGAGGTCCTCCTCTTTCGATTAACATAGTCCACCATCAAGAGACTGTCATTAACCACAACACCAGCGAGAGCAACAAATCCACACATCGACATGATACTCAGTTCCGTCCGCATGAAGACATGCCCGAGTACCGCACCTACAATCCCGAAAGGAATCACGGACATGATAATCAATGGCTGAAGGTAGGACTTCAGAGGAATCGCCATCAGAACATACATCACGATCAGAGCGAAAACAAACCCCAGACCAATCTCGCGGACGCTTTCGGCTTGGTCAGACTGCTCACCCTCAAACCGATAATTCACACTGGGGAACTTCAACTCCAACTGGGATAAGGCCTCTTCTTTGAAACGCCTTACAACCTCGTTCGCATTACCTCTCGTATAATCGACATCTGCCGTGATCCGAATTGCACGGTTTCGGTCAGCGCGGCGGATCGTATCGGGCCCTCTCCGCTCCTTCACTCTTACCACTTGAGTCAGAGGTATACTTCCGTGAGTGGTCCGCAGTTTCATCCTCTCGAAATTCTCTACCGACTCTCGCTCTGCTTCGGGGTAACGCACCATGACCTTGACCTCATTGTCGCCTCTCTGCAGTCGCAGAACCTCATCTCCATAAAACGCCTTTCGCACCTGGTTCGCAACTTCACCCAGTCGGAGACCTGCCGCTTTTCCCTCCGGCGTAAGCTCCTCAAAAACGAGCTCTCTCTTACCTGGGCGATCCGTATCAGCGATGTCGATGACTCCTGAATAACCCTCAAGTTTATTTCGCAGATAGTCCGCAGCAGCTCTGAGGTCCTTCTGGTTTGCCCCTGTCAAAAGGAGGTCTATAGCATTTCCTCCCCCAGCAGCCTGGGCGACAAAAGTCAGTTCAACCGCGCTGGGAATACTCCCAACCTGCTTCCGCCATTGCCGCACAATGTCATCAGAGGAAATATCTCTTTCTGCCGAAGGGGCAAGCTCCATGGTCACTTCTCCGAGGTGCACACCTGATCTCGCTCCCCCCGCTGAGAAATCTGTGATGAAGGGCTGGACTCCTGCGCTGGCTAGAATGTGCCGCACCACCGGACCACCGTCTTTCGTGACAAACTCACGGGACTCTGCAATTTTCAAGGCCTCCTTCTCGATCTTCTCTGTTGCAGCCTGAGCGGCACTAAATGCGACTCCCCTTGGTAATTCGTATCGGGCGATAACCAGGTCAGCCTCTACCTCTGGAAAAAACATGCTCCTGATCCACTTGCCCTTGACGAGACCAAACGTCACGCACAGCACTGCGAGAAAAATTGAAAGAACCACATAACGCCTTCTCAGACACAACTTCAGAAAAGGGCTGTATATCCCACTAACAAATCGCTCCAGCCCGAGTGCAATAGAGCGCTGGATTCTACCAAGGAGCCATGGTCGGCGATGAGGGTCGCTCCGACGAAGAAGGGCAAGATGAGCCGGGAGAACTAACTTTGACTGAACCAGAGAAAACATCAGGGTTGGAATGACGACCAACGGGATATTCGGCCAGATTTTGCCACTCACACCGCTCAATCCCAACATAGGAGTAAAGGCGACCATCGTAGTGAGGATACCAAAGATAACTACCATTCCAACCTCGTGAGTACCCCTCCATGCGGCCTCACGAGGGTCCTCTCCATTACGCATGCGCCGATAGACATTTTCGCCCACAATAATCGCATCATCCACCACAATCCCAAGCACGAGAATAAACGCAAACAGCGAGATCATATTGATCGAAATCTCCATCTGCGGCATGAGCCATATGCCTCCAGCAAACGAGACCGGAATGCCAAGAGCCACAGGAAGTGCGAGGCTCGGCCGCAGGAAAAGAGCCAGAACAAGAAATACCAGCAAGAGCCCCCACATCCCGTTTCGCTTCAACAGAGATAGTCGCCCTTCGAGAAAAACGCTTGTATCATTCCAAACCTCAAGATGGATTCCCTCTGGAATTTCAGCCCTGGCACTCGCAAGAAACTCCGTGATTGCCTCCCTGATCCGCAGGGTATCCTGCTGACCGGTTCGATAGACGTTTACCAGAATCGTCTTTCTATCATCAAAGGAGTTTGTCATCTCCAGATCCTCAAACCCGTCTTTGATGGCCGCAATCTGCTTGAGCTTGACTACTGACCCATCCTCTCTGGTGACCACCGCGACTTCTCCAAACTCCCATGTATTGTCGGGCTTACCCAGAGCCCGTATTACAACTTCTCCTGCAGCGGTCTGAACTGACCCCCCCGGAAGATCCTGTGAAGCTCTTCTGACCGCATTAGCAACATCACCAATAGTCAACGCATACTGGCGCAACTTTTCCTCTGATACTTCAATCGAAATTTCATAGGGCACGGCTCCTGCCAGCTCGACTTTCGTAATTCTACTTTCCTTCCTAATTTTTGACAAAAACCAAGGAACCGGATCCCGAATATCAAATTTCGGTATGGCGGGCCTGAAATCCAGCAGGCCTCTTCGCACCTGCTCCGCAATTGTTCGTAAGCTCCGCTCATCAACATCTCCAGCAACTGAGATGCTCAGGACTTGAGAACTCAGGAGCACCTCCTCAAGAACTGGTCGCTCTGCCTCCTCCGCAAAGTTGTCAATGGCATCAACCCGCGCCCTGATCTCATCCATAACCTCCCTCAATTCATACCCATTTTCTACCATCACAGTAACCACCCCCATATTTTCTGCGGCTAACGAGTTGATCTCACGAATTCCATCCGTATCCGCAATCGCCTCCTCCACCGGAATGACAACCCCTTCCTCGACATCCTCGGGACTGGCATTCGGGTAAGGTATCCCAATTGATATCGCGTCGACAGACACCTCCGGGAACATTTCTTTCCGGAGCTGGAACCACGTGTAGAAGCCTGCAAGAAGAACCGCAAGCATCAGCGAGTTGGCCGCTACGTGATTACGGCTAAACCACTTGATAACACCTTTCATTCCGCACTCTCCCCTCCCACGGCTGAATCACCTTCGCTGCTAATCGCCGCGGGTTCCTCATCGACACGAGTATTCTGAATCAGAGGACTAGGCGGCGTGGTAACCACTGTCGAACCCTCTGGAATCTCTCCTTCTTCATCGCCACCACGAACAATCACATGAGAGGCTTCGGTCCGTAGAATCGTCGCCGGGCGAATATCCAGACGGCCATTTTTGACGAGTAACACCTTATCCCCATCAACCACCCCTGATCGAGGGATTCTTACGGCATCGGGAATCGTTTTCCCCATAATGGAAGCTTGGACAAACATTCCAAGGGGGGGGACACGCTTGCCATTCTTACCAAACTCCGCCACCACATTTATGGAGCGAGTCGACCTCTCTACGATTTCTTCGGATCGGATAATCTCACCAGCCCACTTGGCCGTTTCACCCCCAATTTCTCCAGTGATTACCACATTACCCCTCGGCGTTCCTTTCTCTCTCTCCAGATAACCATAATCCTCTAGAGAAAGTGGAAGGCGAATTTCCACAGGGCCAAGCGACACCAGTTCAACAATTAGTGCCCCCGGACTCACTGTAGCACCAACATCAACATAAGCCCTCTCAATCCGGCAGTCATAAGGCACTCTAATCTCTGTTCTCTTTAGATCCTGAAGAGCAGTCTCAACCCCCGCCTCTGCAGCCTTGATTTTAGCTTCCGCACTCCTGATCTGCGGAACCCGTCTCACAAGCTCGGTAGGTTCCTGTCCCTTCCGGATTTTGTCCCAGTCGCGCATACCCTGAGTCCGCTTTACCTCTTCCATTGTAAGGGCCAGCTTGGCCTCAGCCAGAGTAGCCCGGGCGGCCGCGACTGCGGCTTCGTAATCTCCCTTCTCTATCTGCAGAATGAGTTCTCCCTCCTTTTCGCCAGTCGGACCTTCGAAGGTGTTACCAGCACGGAACCGGTCACTCACATAGGCCAGTTTGCCTCCTACTTCGGCCACCAGCTTAGTCCGGTGGCGCGGCCTGACCTCCCCCTGCGATTTCAACTGAATTTGGATGCCAGCAACTACTGCAGCCTCTGTGACCACTGTCACAATCTTCTCCTCTGGCTCCGCTGTAGATGCCTTTGGCCCATTCATGATAAGAAATCTCATCACACCAACACCACTTGCGAGTATAGCGATGCATAGCACTCCCCAGACACAACTTCGGAGCAACTGCGAATTGGACTTAACGATTTTGTTCATTGTTTTATCGAGCAGCACGGCGCTGAAAGTCTCCCCCAAGGGCGAGGTGGAGGTTAATCCGGTTTTCCAGCCTTAATCTCCGTAAAGTCACCAGCTGAAAAGCCGTTTGCACCTGCCGATCCTGTGCTGCAAGAAGAGTCAGGGCGTCGACAGCTCCATCCGCGAAATCAAGGATGGAAGCTTCAGCTGCCTGCCTCGCGGAGCGAGCCGAACTCCTAACCGCCAGCTCTCTTGCTGCATAAAACTGCTCTGCCACCAGCGCTTGTTCAACCTCGGCGAATGCTCTCAGAATAGTGCCTTGTAACTCCCGCAAAGCGATCGTTTCGTCATGACCCGCGATCTTCTCCCCCTCCCTCAGCCGCCCTCCGGCTACCAGAGGCTGAACCACCCTGCCCGCGACAGACCAAATTCCAAAACCACTATCAAGAACATCTTCCAGCGCGCCAGTGCTCGTTCCCGCGCGGCCTGTTAGCGAGAAACTCGGAAAGCGCGCAGCCCTGGCCGCACTTCTCCGACTTCCTGCAGCGACGTATCTCTGCTCAGCTGCAACGATATCCGGCCGACGCTCAAGAAGCTCAGAAGGCAATCCAGGCGGAGGGAGAGCCGGCGCCACAGGGAGCCCTGCAGGCTCAACCACCATGCCGTCCGGAAAACGACCAACAAGAAGCTCTATCTGCCTCCGGGCACGAGCTCTATCTGCCTGCCATCGGGCCAGCGATGCGCGAGCACTGGCCAGATCTGTTTCGGCGAGGCGCAACTGAGAAGCGAGCCCACCCTCCAATGCTGCCGCGAAACGTTCCTGAATCGAAGCCACCGTTTTCACCCGCACGTCGATCGCGGCCTCCGCGAGCACAATTTGTTCCCCCGCTTCTCCTAAGGCGAACCAAGCCTTTGCCAACTGCCCCGCAAGAGAGGCTCGTGCCGCCCTGTAATCCTGGACCTGTGCGAGACTCTCCACCACCGCAGCACGCTGCGAAGCCCGCACCCTTCCCCACAAGTCTGGCTCCCATGTAACATCCAGAGAGGCGCCGTAGGACTCAGCTGTGTTACTTCCAAGTTTGATTGGAAAACCCGGAAACCTTTGCTTCTGCTGAAGAGTATTAATTTGACCGGACAACTGGGGCTTTTTCCCTGCCCCTGCAAGTCTGGCTACAGCCTCAGCCCTGCGCACCCTCTCAGCTGTGGCCTTTAAATCAGGGTTTTGATTCATAGCCTCCTCCACAAGTCTAATGAGCTGAGGATCCTTGAATCTGGCGATCCACTCCTGATCTACACCAAGACTTGGGGCCTGATCAGTAGACCACGTGGAAGGGAGCCCATTGGCTAGCGGGCCTGTGGAACGACTCGCGGTCCACGGGGAGCACCCGCTTACCACGAGAACCCATCCAACCAAAACCCCCGTAGTTTTGCCAACGCGGACCCTCATAGCTCTCGACCCTCGAATTCGATTCCTGCCCTGCAGAAATCAATGATGTTACCCAAAAGAGTTTCAGTTGAAGGGTTTCCGGATCTTCCGTCCGACAACTGACGAAGAGTTTCGCCGTTGGTGAGTGTATGCGCCATCACTCCAAAGGAAAAATGCATCCTCCATAGGGCCGACTCCTCATCGAGTTGTGGAACTGCCCTTTGGAAAGCTGCCGCAAATCGACCTGCCATCACTGCAAAAAGTGAACGAGTTCCGATTGGAAGAGAATAGCCGCGCTCTCCTATCAATCGCCCCATAAATTTCTTGAACAGGTCCTCCGACATTTCGCCACTCGCTATGTGCTGCAGCACAGGAGACAAGAATGCCTTGAGAATTTCTTCGACCGGAATCGGTGCCCCAGAAAACTGCTTCTCCAGTTTATCCAATTGACTTAGACGCTCCTCATTGACCGGAACTAGATGCCTTGTAACAACCGCATCAATCAGCTTCTCCTTCGAGCCAAAATGGTAATTTACCGCTGCCACATTGACCCCCGCTGCCCCAGTAATCTCCCGGAGCGAAACAACCTCAAAGCCTCGCTCGGCAAATAGAGCCTCTGCAGAGACCAGAATTCTCGCGCGCGTGGTGTGTTTCTCCTCGGCAAGGACCCTCATCGATTCAATCATATGCTTAAAACGGGAGTTTTACCGGTCAACCTAAATTTATCCGGGAAGTTCTTGGAATATACAACACACTGATTGCGTGATTGTTAGAATCATCAATAAACGCGGACTTGCCGTCTCTCATTACTCCCCACAGGCTTTAAGAATCCTCTCCCCCTAGAACAATCGCCACCTCATTCCAACTTCATCACGGTGACTGCTTGGCAGGGATGCGAGAACTTGAGAGCGAAAGTGTAGATCTCGTAGTCACGTCTCCGCCGTATAATCTTGGCCTCAATTATCGTAGCTATGCCGATGATACCCCTCGTGATGCGTTCCTCGAATGGTGCACTAGCTGGTCCGTTGAAGTTCTGAGGATCCTACGCCCAACAGGATCGTTTTTTCTCAACCTCGGCGGATCCCCCAGCAATCCTCTTTTGCCTCATCAACTCCTTCTTGCCTTAACCCATCCGGACCTCTTCAAGCTACAGAACACCTTCCATTGGATCAAATCAATCTCGCTTGAAACCCGTGACAAGAAAACCATCAGCGCAGGTCACTTTAAACCAATTAACTCAAAAAGGTATGTCAATGACTGCCATGAATTCGTATTCCACCTGACCAAAAGCGGCTCGACCCCTATCGACCGTCGCTCAGCCGGAGTTCCCTATGCCGACAAATCGAATATCAAGCGCTGGAAGCACACCGGAGGATCCGACAGAAGATGTCGGGGAAACACATGGTTTATTCCATACGACACAATTCGCTCACGGAAAGATCAACGCCCACACCCTGCATCCTACCCGCCCGCACTCGTCGAGCAATGCATCCGACTACACGGAAAAGGCACGAGCACGGTCCTTCTGGACCCGTTTCTCGGCATTGGATCCTCAGCGGTCGCAGCAAAAACCATGGAGATCCGGACCTGTATCGGTTTTGAGGTAGATGAAGAATACCTCAAGATCGCCAAGGAACGAATCGAAACCGCCAAAGCCAAGGAGTCTACCGACAACACTGTGGATAGCCCACCACTTGCCGACCCCGAACTCCCTCTTTAACTATCGAAGTAACTTCCATGAACCAGAAAATTACAGAGGAATTCGTCAAGGTTGAGTCAATTTTCGTACGACATCGAAATACTCTTATGATCAAGGGGTGCTTCACCTCGATTTACACCGACTATTACCTTCACCTGATGCAGCACGCCTTACGATATACTGAGGAACTGGATAGTAAGTTGAAGGATGCCATGGCGATGCTCATCCTTCATCTCGTAGCTCGTCCTTGGGCTGAAACGATAGCCTGGACCGCGAGCATACGCGCCCCCCGGGTGAATCTTTTTGTCACAGGGTCATCGATTAACGAGCAAATCACCGGAAGGTGCTTCACCGAAGATGTAAAAGAACCCCCTCATAATATTTTCTACTCACAAACAACCGTAGCAAACAAGGAGCCCCGCATGAGCTCTCTCGAAGTGGAGACCAGTGATCCCCTTGAGTGGGTCGAAAAGCTCTATGAACGCTCGGAGCAAAGGCCGGGGAGAATTTTTCGATTACCTGACGAGAACTATATACTCCTGGCAGCACAACCAGATTTCGACGAAGACTGGTTTCATTCCCTTGACGCTCAGGATGCAGCAAATATCGAGCAGGCAGAGGAGACGAAGACTCTTGAGACAAGAAGGTTCCGCTGGAACTGCGGATGTAATCTTGATCGAATCCTACCGATTCTTGGAGGTTGGCGAGAAAAACCAGACGACCTATTCAAGGGTGAAACCGCGATCTCCATTCAATGCCCGCGATGCGGAGCAAAATTTTCGGTTACGCGGGACATGATTTGACTTCCGACTCTACTGACCTTTCGATCAGCGAATGTCTATGTTTGACGTCATGCCCGCACGAAGGGGTAGCGGCTCTCTGAAGTGGGACCAGCGGCCAGAACTTCGTCCCTTTTGGGTGGCCGACATGGATTTTCATTCGCCTCCAGAAGTCATTGAGGCACTTAAGAAACGCGTCGAACATGGAGTTTTTGGTTATGCGGTGCCCCATGATGGACTTATTGAGTCGATTCTCGATTACCTGCGAAAGCGACATAAAGTATCAAGCTCACCTGACGAAATAGTACACCTTGGAGGCCTCGTGCCTGCATTATCCTTAGCGTGTAGGGCATTTGCAGGAGAAGACGAATCCGTCCTCACTTGTACCCCCATCTACCCTCCATTTCTACACGTTCACCGAGACGCAAACCTCAGCTTGACTACTGTTCCATACATCATGTCTGAGGGGACATGGACATTCGACTGGGCAGGTCTTGAACAAGCTGTAACCCCAAGCACTAAGATCTTTCTCCTCAGTAACCCTCAGAATCCCCTCGCCCGAGTCTTCTTAGAAGAAGAAATACGCCAACTGGCAGCATTTTGTGAGCGTCACAACCTGATCCTTGTTTCAGACGAAATCCATTGTGATCTCATCCTCGACGAGGCCCGGACGCCCCACTTTACCGCTTTGCGCCTGCCTGAATCATATACGGATAGAACCATAACCCTTCTGTCGCCAAGTAAAACCTTCAACATCGCAGGAATGGGCTACGCCTACGCGGTCATCCCAGACCAAAAACTCAGGAAGCGGTTTCTTGCAGCACAGGGCCACACGCTTGCTGAAATTAACTGCCTTGGTTACTACTCGGCAGAGGCTGCCTACCGCTATGGGGAACCGTGGCGACTGGAGCTCCTTTCTTACCTTCGTAGCAATCGCGATCTTGTCACCGAATTTTGTCGCGAAGAAATAGGATCAATCACTATCCCAGATATTGAGGCCACCTACCTGGCGTGGTTGAACTTTCAACAAACTACCATTTCTCATCCGGCTTCTTTCCTCGAAAAAGAAGCCCAGATCTTTCTCTCGGACGGCCGTTATTTCGGCGCAGAGGGACATGCCAGACTCAACTTCGGATGCAGTCGATCCCACTTGGAAGAGGCGATCTCAGGAATCAGGCAAGCAATAGAGAAAGGGGCCTAGGGCCTCACTCATCCCCATTATTTTTAAAGCACTTTGACATTCGTAAATGCTTGATCCCCGCCTCAACAAATGGGGACCCCGCAACCTCAAACCCCTTTCCCTCGTAAAACCCTACCGCATTGACCTGAGCGTGCAAAAACACCTCTGGCAACTGCGACGCTCTAGCGACGGCAAGCAACCGCGTGAGTAACTTACCCCCCACTCCTCTGCCGCGAAACTTCTTCAGCACGGATAGTCTACCGATTTTTCCACAAGGAGCGAGTCGCCCAGTCCCAATCACCTTGCCATCTCCGGCTCGGACAACGACGTGCTGACACCGCTCGTCAAGTCCATCCCAATTGATATTATTTGGGACTCCCTGCTCTTCGCCAAAAACCCGGTCCCGAACTGACCGAATTTCGTCCTCTTCTTCAGCGAAATCTACGAGACTTACTTTCACTCACTCCACCCTTGCCGGGGACGCTCTACTCGTCAATCGATGACTCGTGGTTTCCGCCCCACGTCGCCTCATAGAGCAAACTTGCCAGCACTCCCTTCTTGCCCCGTGCGGGCGCCTGACTCATTCTTGGGGCGTGAGATTAATTCTCCTCCTCGCTTGTATTCTACCTGGGACCGCCTTTGTTGCGAGGGCTGATGACCATGTGGTCCTGTGTGGAGGGCCAGCGCTCCGTCAATGGGAGGACCTGAGAAGGGAACATGAGCAACACGACCGCTGGTGGGCCAATTTCATCAGGGCCTCAACCCTGCGCATGTCCCAGATCCGTCTCGAACATGGAGAAGGTGCCACCCTGGTTTGGATTGTCTACCGCCGCGGCTACCTGAACCGCGGTAATGCCGACAATAAACCCTACTTGGATTGGATTGAGGCCCTCGCTAAAAAAAGGAACTGTGAGTTAATCTGGATTGAGAATGGAGAGCAGGCAATCAAAGCCATTAACGCGCGCTCACCGCGATCCATTCGGACATTTGATTTCTTTGGACACTCTAATCGCCATGCTTTCCTCTTGGATTACGGAAGTGATATAATGGCAATTTCAAAGGCGTGGATTCACGAGAAGGATCTCGCCAAAATAAAAAGAAACGTATTTCACCGCGAGGCACGATGCCAGAGCTACGGGTGTCACACCGGGGAAAGCATGAGCCGCTCATGGCGGCTTCAGATTGGAAACACCCTGATCGGGGCAATCGGAAAAACCGACTATAGCGGGATTGGCCAAGGCATAATGCCCACAGTGTCTGGGTCATGGATTCGTTGAACGACTATTGAGATTCACATGCTCTACTCTGAATTAGAAAAACTCTATAATCTGCCTTTTTTCGAACTCCTCCAGAAAGCAAGGAGGATTCACGAAGAGCACTGGACCGATTCAAGTGTACAGCTGTGCACGCTTCTCTCGATTAAAACAGGCGGTTGTTCTGAGGACTGCTCATACTGTGCTCAATCAGCCCGATACAGCTCCGGCGTAGCTGCAGAGCGGCTCATGGAGAAGAACGATGTCCTCGATCGAGCCCGTGCTGCTAAATCTCACGGCTCCACTCGATTTTGCATGGGCGCGGCGTGGCGCGGAGTCCGCTCTGGCACGAAACGCTTTGAGTCCGTGCTGGAAATTGTTCGTGAAGTAGCTGCGCTCAATATGGAGGTATGCGTTACTCTCGGAGAATTGGGAGCAGAAGAGGCCTCAGCCCTGAAAGAAGCAGGAGTAACAGCCTACAACCATAATATTGATACCTCCCCAGAACATTATCCCAACGTTGTAAGCACACATACATTTCAGGACCGCCTTAAGACGATTCGAAATGTACAAGATGCTGGGATGTCAGTCTGCTGTGGAGGCATTTTGGGTCTGGGAGAGACCGTAAAGGATCGGCTCAAAATGCTAGAAGTCATATCTGAATTCAATCCACCACCTGAGAGCATACCCATCAATTCTCTCATGCCAATGCCCGGCACTCCGCTTTCAGACAACAAGTCCGTAGATGCTTTCGACGTTGCTCGCCTCATAGCATTAGCACGCATCTCGGTCCCAGTGGCGCGAGTCAGATTGTCCGCAGGGCGCACTCGCCTTTCCGATGAAGCGCAAGCGTTATGCTTCTTCGCTGGCGCCAATTCTATATTCTATGGAGACAAACTTCTCACCGCTGCTAACCCCGCCGTGGAGAATGATCTAGCACTTCTCGGAAAGTTGGGATTGGAAGCAAAGGCCTCTGATCGTACCAGCCCTTCCCCATGCTCCAGCCCGGAGCGGCCTCTTTCTCCTTCGGCCGAATAATACGGCATGCGTTCATGGAGCCACACGTTCTTAGAGTCTATATTGAGGACCAGCTCCTAGAGGTCCGACAGCGCGGCGAATTGGTCAACTCTTATCCCGTGTCTACCTCGATGTTCGGAACTGGTAACGACGAGGGTAGCAACAAAACCCCACTAGGAACCTTCGAGATTTCTGAAAAATATGGGGAAGGCCATCCATGGAATACCATTTTTAAGGGCCGTAAACCTACAGGCAATTGGACTGATGAGGGGTCTTTACAGGAGGACGATCTGATTCTTGGCCGCATTCTACGACTCAGCGGCCTGGAGCCCGATAATAAGAACACGTTCCAACGCTTCATCTACATCCACGGGACCAACCACGAGAATACGATCGGAAGCGCGACCTCTCACGGGTGTATCCGCATGAGGCGAGGGGATGTTGCTGCTCTCTACGAAATCATTCCGATCGGCACTCGAGTATACATAAGCGCTACACGCCCATCGTCCTCACCCGGGAACGCGCAGACGGTATCCCATTAAGCTCCTAACTCCCTATCGGGAGAAGAGGTTGTCACCGGATAAAAAAAACGCCCTCCCTGAGAAGGGAGAGCGTTTGAAAATTATCGATTCTCGACCAGACGACCTAGGAATCAGAACCGGTAGTCTCAGCCACTTCCTCGAGCTCCTCGTCTTCCTCTGCACCAGCTTCAACAGCGAGATCAACCCACTCTATAAGAGCCATGGGAGCAGCGTCCGAAAATCGAGGTCCTAACTTGGTAATCCGACAGTAGCCCCCTTGACGATCCGCACTCGCAGGAGCTACATCCTCGAACAGAGTCTTCACTATCTCTTTATGACGCAGGAAGGCTATCGCCTGCCTCCGCGCATGCACGTCTCCCCGCTTACCGAGGGTTACAAGCTTTTCGGCTACAGGGCGTAGAGCTTTCGCCTTCGCAAGAGTAGTTCTAATTTTTCGCTCTCGGATCAAAGCGCACGCCAACCCCGAGAGGAGAGCCTTTCTCTGGCTCGCATTACGCTGGAGCTTTCCGGTTTTTTTACGATGCCTCATGGCTTCTTTAGTCTGGTGGTTATTCGTCGATGTTCTGCGCGATGAGGTCTGCCAATCCGACAGGAGCCTCATCTTCGACACCCAGGCGCGGCGCTGCAACCGATGGCATTGGCCCGCTGAGGAGCGATGGATCGAATGTCATCCCAAGGCTGAGCCCCAGCTCTGACAGCTTGTCCTTGATCTCATTGAGAGACTTCTTGCCGAAGTTGCGGTACTTAAGCATTTCTGCTTCCGTTTTCATTGCGAGCTGTCCGACTGAAGTAATGTTGGCATTGTTCAGGCAGTTCGCAGCCCTGACCGAGAGTTCGATCTCGTTGACGCTCATATTCAGAAGCTTCTTGAGCGCAGCGTTCTCTTCACTCTGCTCGGCCGGAGCCTCCTCGAACTCGACAGCGTCATCATCGTAGTTCACAAACACATCGAGATGGTGTCGCAAGATAGCCGAAGCATGTAGCAGTGCCTCATGAGGCTCAATGCGCCCATCAGTCCACACGTCGAAGATGATTTTATCAAAGTCTGTCATCTGTCCAACGCGAGTGTCTTCCACCGCGTATTTGACCCGGGTGACTGGAGAGAAAATCGAATCAATCGCGATTACCCCTATTGGCATTTCCTCCCTCTTGTTTTCGTCACCCGTTCGAAAACCCCTTCCGACCTGCACCTCAAACTCGCAGTCAAATTTCACTGAGCGGTCCAGAGTGCAAATCACCTGATCCTTGTTAATAACTTCGTAGATATTATCGTCATCAATATCTCCCGCTGTCACCACTCCCGCTTTCTCAACCTTGATCGAAAGAACACGGGGCTCCTTATCATGGTGACGAAACTTCACCTTCTTGAGATTCAGCACGATATCCGTGACGTCCTCAACAACTCCGGGCAGGGTAGAGAATTCATGCTGGACTCCTGCAATCCTTACCGAGGTAATTGCAGCCCCCTCCAAGGAGGAAAGAAGCACTCGCCGTATCGAGTTCCCCACCGTGTGTCCAAAGCCGCGCTCAAATGGCTCGGCCACAAACTGTGCGTAAGAATCAGTGGCGGTATCTTCGTTCTTGATTAACCGGTTTGGAACTTCAAACCGATCGAGCCTGATCGGCTCGTTTTCAACTTCGTTTTCAGCAAGAGGTGCTTCGGACATTATTTT
>PBTW01000133.1 GCA_002729315.1 Gammaproteobacteria bacterium | reverse complement strand
CACAACGGCTATTCGTATCTAAAGAACGCGACGAATCAATTGGGTGCATTGGGTGGGAGGTTGAAACAAAAGCCGATCTCGAGGTCTTCGGTAGTCGCCTCGAGGCAAATGGGGTTGAAGTTTTTCAGGGAACCCAAGGCCTCAAATCAGAGCGGCATGTGACGGATCTTCTCTGGTTTATTGATCCTGCTGGATTTCGAGTCGAACTAGTGTGGAAGCCAGAACAAACTCAATTTCAATTTGTGCCTGGTCGCCCCATCGAAGGCTTCAGAACAGGACCGCTAGGAATGGGGCATGCAGTCTTGCATGTCAAGAATGTTGATCAAATGGTGGTTTTTTACCGCGAAATACTCGGGTTCCAGTTAAGCGATTACGGAAATAATCCAATCCCACTATATTTCTTCCACGTGAACGAACGGCACCATAGCCTCGCCTTTGTCGGATCTGAAACCAGTGGATTTCATCATTTCATGATCGAATATGAAAACCTTGATGATGTGGGACAAGGATATGACCTAGCCCAAACAGGTCTGGCAGATATAGCGTATACCATCGGACGTCACACAAATGACTACATGATCAGCTACTACGCCTACACCCCATCAGGTTTCTTTGTAGAAAGTGGATGGGGTGGCCGGATTATTGACCCACAAACATGGGTGCCTCATGAAATAAAACTCGGGCCCAGTTTCTGGGGACATGAGAGACTGTATTTGCCAGAAAACGAGCGAAAGACTTTCCGAGACAAGCGGCTACAGATAGCAAAAGAGGGCCAAAGGGCACCACAATTACCTGACTGTCCATGGCTTTTTCAAAAACGAGTCTAAACATGAAAGTATTCGATACGGCGATCATTGGTCTCGGCCCCACTGGCGCGACACTTGCCAATTTGCTCGCGATGCAGGGTCTTTCAGTCCTCATCCTAGAACGCGAGGCACAGGCCTATGATTTACCGCGCGCTGTTCATTTCGACGACGAAATTATGCGTGTGTTTCAGAATATCGGTATTGCGAATGAGTTACTGCCCATGGTTCGGAAAAATCCCGGTATGAAATTTGTCGATGCTGAAAATAATCTCTTGCTTGATTGGCCCAGGCCGCAGGACATCACCTCGCAGGGTTGGAACGCGAGCTATCGACTACACCAGCCCGATCTCGAGCGATTATTACGCAGGAAGCTTGAGGCTTATAACTTGGTGACATTGAAGACCAGTACAAGAGCCACTTCGATCCATCAAACCGAAACTAACGCTGTGATTCGAACCCAAACAGGATCGGCGAATTCTTCGGAAACCTTTCGTGCTCGATATGTGATTGGCTGTGATGGGGCCAATTCACAAACTAGGACAATCATTGAATCAGAAATTGATGACTACGGATTTCAAGAAAGATGGCTCGTCATAGATCTGATACTCAACAAAGTCAGACCCGACCTTGGTGATCATTCAATCCAGTTTTGTTGGCCAGATCGGCCCATGACCTACTGTCGAGGACCAGGTAATCGCCGTCGGTGGGAGATAACTTTATTGGATTCTGAAGATGAAAAACGTGTCACAAAAACTGAGCACATCTGGTCATTACTAAAACCATGGATTACATCAGATGAGGCGTCTATCGAGCGGAAAGCGGTCTACACCTTCAAATCCCAAGTCGCAAGAAACTGGCGTCATGGCCGAATATTTCTTGCAGGCGATGCGGCTCACTTAACACCACCATTTTTAGGACAAGGGATGTGTATAGGGATCAGAGACGCCTTCAACCTAGCCTGGAAGTTAGCAGCTGTAATCAAAAAAGAGGCGGAATATTCACTTTTGGACAGTTACGAAGATGAAAGGAAGCCCCATGCTAGTGCGTACGTGGAAATGGCAATAAAAATCGGTCAAATTATTCGTTCAATAAACCATAATGACGCTCTAAATGACGTCTCAGGTCATCGGAGTCAGTCAGGCGAAATGCGATCAATTACACCAAAACTGGGGGCTAGTTCTCTCACAGCCCCCCGTTCTAATTCAAAAACAGATATTGAGGGTCGGCCTGCTCTTCAGTTTCGTATCCAACCTAGCAACGAGTTGATTGATGATGTGTCAGGTTACAGACACGTGATCGTTAGCAACACTCGCCCCGAAGGACTTACAGATAGTATTTTTTGGATAAACGCGTTAGAACAAGAGGAGGCAACCAGGCTGCTCAAGCATCTAAATGCTGAGGCCGCGTGGATTCGTCCCGACCGATACATGGGGGCTGTTACCGATTCAATACAGGAACTTTACGAATATTTGCCTAACTTTCTGAAAAATCGCGAACACTTTGGAGACTACAATGAAACTAGCATCTCTTAAATCAGATAGTCGTGATGGAACTTTGATGGTCGTCTCTCGTGACCTAACCCGCATGCACAACGCTTCGGCTGTTTGTCCAGATCTGCGGCATGCCATAGAAAACTGGGCGCATAGTTTTCCATTATTAACGGAACTGGCCGCAGAATTAGAGGATGGCGCTCTGCAGACAGAACCATACGATCCAACGCAGTTATCGAGCCCTCTTCCGAGGTCGTTTCAATGGGCCGATGGTAGCGCCTACCTAAGCCATATGCGTCTGGTTCGAAAGGCGAGAGGGGCCGAGATGCCACCAAACTCAGAAATCGAGCCTCTTCTATATCAGGGGGGAAGCGACTACTTCCTTGGACCCACCGATGATATCGTTTGTTTTGACACCAACTGGGGCTTAGATTTTGAGAGCGAAATCGCTATCATCACAGACGACATTCCTAAAGGCTGCTCTGTCTCAGAGGCACCCAAACACATAAAGTTAGTGATGTTGTGCAATGACATATCTCTGAGATTAATCATGAAGCCCGAATTAGCAAAAGGATTCGGGTTTTATCAATCCAAACCAGCGAGCGCATTTTCGCCTGTATGCGTGACACCTGATGAGTTAGGGGAGCAATGGGCTAACACAAAAATTAATCTTCCACTGAAAACGACATACAACGGTGAAACCTTCGGAAACGTCCACGCCGGGGCAGATTTGAATTTCGATTTCGCTCAACTCATCGCTCATGCTGCAAAGACTCGAGAACTCCGGGCCGGCACAATTATCGGTTCTGGGACCGTCTCGAATACTGATTATAAGGAGGTCGGATCGTCATGCTTGGCTGAAAAAAGGATGATCGAAACACTTGAATTGGGTCAACCAATTACACGTTTTATGGAGCCAGGAGACACGATCCGCATTGAAATGGTTGACGTCGATGGCAAGTCAATCTTTGGCGCCATAGATCAAAAAGTAACCAGTATTTGAAATCAAATCAGCGTTTATCTCTATTGAATTCGTTTACCAACTTGATGTGGTTAGGCCAGCTGTCGTCAACCAGTTAGAAAAAATATGGAACATCTTTGACCCTCAGATTCTCCACCGGACAGCAATGGAAGATTACTGCAACTACCGTTGCATGTGGTGCAGTTTGTGGTGTCCATATCGCCAAACTAGGGCCATCAATGCCCTCGATTATGGACTATTTCAATATATCGCTCACCGAAGCAGGGATACTCGCGTCGACTTTCACGCTGCTCACTATTTTCACGGGTGTATTTGTGGGCAATGCTATGTCCAAACTAGGTATCAAGAGATTAATTTGTTTCGCGATGTTCCTATCACTGATTGGTAGCCTAATTGCCCTAATCGTCAATAACTATATCGGCCTAGTATCGGGCAGAGCACTCGAAGGTATTGGTTTGATTATTATGATGATCGCCGGGCCGACCGCTGTATCACTATTCACTGACGATACAACAAGGGCCAAGCACACCGGCTTCTGGTCCGCCTTTATGCCGCTGGGTACTGCCCTTAGCTTCCTCATGGCACCAGTCATCCTACCCATTGGTGGATGGCAGGGCCTTTGGTGGTTTTCGGTTCTCGTCTCACTTATCGCACTGATAGCAGCCTCACTCTGGATCCCTGATGACTCAAATCAACCAACACTAGGCCTCAATCAGAACCTTCTTAAAAAAACTCTGAGAACGTTCACACTAATCTGGATTGGTTGTGTTTTCGCGGTGCACTCCCTTGTTTTTCACATTATCCTGCAGTTCATCCCGGTCTATGGGACAACATCGCTAGGGTCGTCTTCTTCTACCGTCTCCTATATCGTCGCCGGGTATTGTCTTCTAAATGTCTTTGGTAACTTTGTGGCCGGTAATGCGATCCACCAAGGAATCCGGCCCTATCGCCTAATGTCTATCCATTTCATGGCGGTTCCTATATTAGCTATCGCCTTATTTCTCCCCGCCATACCCGATATCGTGCGATTTTTCGCTCTGATTATTGGAGCGTTTTTCACAAGTCTTACTCCATCCGCCGCTTTCACGCTCATCGCTAAATTAACGAAAAAAAAATCAGAAATACCTGCCTTCAATGGTCTGATGCTTCAGGTTCAGGGTGCCGGTATCTTATTCGGTCCGTCGCTTACAGGATGGGCGGTAGAGACTTTTGATTCTTGGACCGCTGCCGCCTTCGTTTTAATATTTGCTTCGATTTTGGTTTTGATAATTATAAATTTAAAAATAAAATCGGTAGATCTTTCAATCTAGACAGGTATTGTCATGAATCTTATTGACCAGCAGCAGCCATATCGCAACGAGCCATTCGAAGGGGAACATATCCAGACAAAACCCTTGGCAGCCGCCATGGGTGGCGAGGTCCTCGATATTCAAATAGCGGACCTAACCGAAAATTGTTTCCTCGAGATCGAAAAAGCCCTGCATCATCACAAAATGATATTTTTTAGAGACCAATCTTTGTCGCTCGCTGACCAAGAAAATTTTACGCTTCGATTTGGTGAGTTTGGCACTGATGCGTATACGAAAGGGATGACCGGTCATCCAGATATTCAACCAGTAGTAAAAGAAGCAACAACCAAATCAAAAATGATTTTTGGTGGGGGTTGGCACACCGATTCACCATTTCTTGCACAGCCTCCTTCGGTGAGCATCCTTCATGGTGTAGAAATACCCCCTTATGGAGGAGACACCATCTGGTACAACTCTGTACTGGCTTATGAAAGTCTTTCTCCCACCATGAAAAGTATCCTCAACCCGTTACGTGTCCACATGTCAGCACAAAATGTGATCGGATCGATGAAAACCCTTGCACAAGATTCTCCATCAGGCTCAAAAATGAGTGACATGGAGTTAGAACTCGATGTTCAATCAATGCTGGATGGATCCTACCATCCGTTAATCCGAAAGCATCCTGATTCTGGCGAAGTATCGCTATATTGCGATGCGGTATATGCGATTGGCCTCGAGGGGATGACAGAGCGAGAATCAAGACCATTACTCGAATTCCTGGTTACTCACCTGACACAGGAAATTTTTAGTTGTCGCTTGAGGTGGGAGCCCCATACGGTCGCCGTCTGGGATAACCGCATCTGCCTGCACCGAGCATTCAACGACTACGACGGGTATCGAAGAGAAATGCATCGTACAACGGTCAAAGGAGAGACGCCCCTCGCTGCTTTCTGAAGATGCGAGACTCAGACCGTATTCAAATCGAAGTCACCACAATCAGCAAAGGTTTTATCAACCTTAATGCTTCCACGACGGGTCGCTCCGGTCGACCAGTCTCACTAGAGCTGGCCATTCAGGATGTCTTACCTTCGCCCCAGCTTGAGCCGCTCCACCCTCGAACTGTTCGCGGGTTTTGATCATGACATCCTCTCGAATATAGTTGATTTGACCCGCGGCCATGGCTTTAAGCTGTACCTCAGCATTGCGGATGAAGGCCTGATGCCTGGTCAACGCCCACGCACAATTTTCACCTGCCGTTAACAATCCATGGTTCTTCAATACCAACGTGTGGTTCTTCTCGCCTAAGGCCTTGGCAATCAACGGACCCTCCGATCCATCAAGTACGATCCCCTCATAGTTATGGTAGCCCACGCGCTCAAAGAACTGGCATCCCTCCTGCGTAAGCGGAATGATCTCATGATCGAGCGCACAAATAGACTGTGATATAGGCTCATGAGTATGCAGGACACAGTGCAGATCGTCACGACAACTGTGGACCGCAGAGTGGATGACGTAACCAGCCTGATTCACTGGCCACTCAGATTGTGAAATTGGATTACCTTCTATATCGATCCGTATAAGATCTGACGCCCTGATTTCTTCGTACCTCATTCCGAAGGGATTTATCAAGAAATGTGACGTTCCTGGAATACGAAGGGTGATGTGGTTATAGACCACTGATGTCCATCCATAACATGCAACAATTCTATAGCAAGCCGCTAGTTCGAGTCGGGCCTCCCATTCAACCGAATCCATTCCCTCTGGTGCCGATGGAACAACAACCTCAAATCGATCCGACATAACCTGTGTATATGCATTCATCTCAGTATCACCTCCTAGTAGGGCAACCCAACATAATTTGTCGCGAGCACTCTTTGATAATCTTCAGATTGGCATAAATAGTTAAATTCGGCTCGTCTCATGCGCTCTGCAAATCCATCCTCATTATCAAATCGATGCAAAAGCGAAGTCATCCACCAGCTAAATCGTTCAGATTTCCAGATCCGGTCCAGAGCGCGGTCAGAGTACTCTTTCAATGGCTGCTCATTGTTATCTTTAAGGAAACTAATAAAGGCCCTCGACAAATAATAAACGTCTGAAAATGCAAGATTCAGTCCCTTAGCGCCTGTCGGTGGAACAATATGACCAGCATCACCCGCAATAAAAAGCCTCCCAAAAGAGAGTGGCTCGCAGACAAAACTACGAAGAGGAGCAATTGATTTTTCGACCGACGGTCCCGTCTCCAAATTATTGGCAATCGCTGATGGTATTTGCCGTTTCAAGGTATCCCAAAAACGATCGTCTGACCATTGTTCAACAGAATCTCCGACAGGACATTGAACATAATAGCGACTTAATCGCTCGTTCCTCATTGAACAAAGTGAAAAACCGTCTTCATGACTCGCGTAAATGAGTTCATGATCGGCAGGTTTCGTTTCAGATAAAATACCCAACCAACCAAATGGATAAATCCGCTCAAATTCATTTTTTTTATCCGCAGGAATCGCCTGACGCGAGATGCCCCTGAAGCCGTCGCAACCAGCGATGAAGGTTGGGTGGACCTCAAAATCTTCATTTTCATGGGAGCCGGTGATCTTGACCTGATCCGAGTCAAGGTTGTGTATTTTCGCGTCAATAACCGACTCCAAAATCTTGATTCCATTTCCGGACACTGCCGCAAATAAATCCTTGGTAACCTCGGTCTGCCCATAAACCGTTACTTGTTTGCCTGTCAGCTTCTCTACATCGATGCGTAGCTCTTCGTCCCCATAGGTAATTCGGAACCCACTAT
>PBTW01000006.1 GCA_002729315.1 Gammaproteobacteria bacterium | reverse complement strand
GTATTTTCGGCTCCTCCTTTGTGAGTGTTTCATCATCAAGTCAAAGGCGTGAAACTCGTTTTCTTTGATTTTTTGGATGCCAAGATCATTAAAAGTAAGATTGGTTTTAGGGGCTACCAAGTCATGAATTGATTTGGAGATTGAGACTCCATTTGGCTGTGAAAATGCCTCAAGACGTGCCGCAATGTTTACGCCATCACCGAGTAAGTTGCCGTCTTTCTGAACAACATCACCCATGTTTATGCCAATGCGGAATTCCAATTTACACTTGGTATCCGGCTGGCTGTTGATCTCAACCATTTGGACTTGAAAAGCTGCTGCGCACTCAACTGCATCAACAGCACTGGCAAACTCTGCAAGGACTGAGTCACCTGCTGTATTGAATACACGCCCTTGAAAGTCTTTGATTAGCTTCAATAGGACCGCTTCACGCTCGGAGTATGTTTTGATTGTAAGGCTTTCGTCTTGCTCTACATGTTTGCTGTAGGCAGCGACGTCAGTAGCAAGGATGACAGTAACTTTTCGATCCAGTCGTTCTGCCGGCATTTAAAGCAGTCCTTTGTTGAAGAAAATTGAGCGATAAAAGAAGCTCAAAACAATTGCTGCACTGACGATAACATGGATTTCTGGGCGATCTTGAAACAAAATGCCCGCGCACCGAAAGGCGTGACATTTAGACTAAACCGAAAATCAGGTGTGACTTTTGTGTGCCCCAGTGGCGATCCACTTTTACGCCTACCCAAGCGTGGCGATACATTGGCGACACGCCGAGTTGGGTTAGGCTGGAAGCCAAAAATGTCAGGCTCATAACCTGAAGGTCGCAGGTTCAAATCCTGCCCCCGCAACCAAAAACAATTAAATACAGTTATTTAAAGCCCCATGACGTTAGTACGTCTTGGGGGCTTTTTCGTTATGAGCCTCAAGTTTGGTGACTTTCTGGTAACCAGTTGTCAGGCTTTCGACCTGAATCCTGCGAATGAATGCTAATATACTCTCGCCTAAGTGTTACGAGAAACACGCTGCGACACTATTAAAATTGTTTGTATTTGAATTTTTATTCAGACTTCAATTAATCAACCAAGACAGTTCCTTTGAGCAACTTAGGCCGCTTAAAATGTTTGTTCAATTACTTGATATCGTCACATTGCCCAAACCGCGCCATCCAAAAGATTGGCGGCCCGCCTTCCTCGCAATGCAGTTGGGATTCCTCGCTGGTGCTCTAGGCCTGCTGGGTAGAGACCTATTTATTTTCTTAACCGTAGACGATTGGGCGCCCATCATCGCAATGGAGCTGACCTTTGGATTGGTTATTGGCGTTGGTTTTTTTCTTCACACCGTAGGTTTTGCTTCTAGCGGTGTGATTCTTGCCTGTGTCGGAGGCATTGGATCAGCTACTGCTTTCATTATGATGATTGGCTGGTCAACGGCCTTCTATCTTTGGTACGTAAATCTCGCAGTGTTGTTGTTAGCAGTACCGATTAGGAATTGGATCAAGTGGCCTATCGCTGTTTCCTTTATTGGGATCTATTCGATTGCTCATCTGTTTCTCTCGGGATCTCAGCCTGTCTTCGACATTCCAGCAATAACAAAAGATGTTCTTGCGATTTCAAACATCATTGGAGCACTTCTCATCTTAGGCTTGCCCATGGGGCTGTATTCAAAATTCCTTTTAGAGGAGAGGGAGAGATCAGAGCGGTTGTTGCATAATATCATGCCGAAAGAGATTGCAGATCGACTCAAAGGAGAACGTAAATCAATTGCATTAGAAAACCCTGACGTAAGTGTACTGATGGCTGACATAGTTAATTTCACAGCATATGCCGAAAAGGTTTCGGCAGATGAAGTTGTCGCACTTTTGGATGGTATGTTCTCTAAGTTTGATGATGTGGTGGATGAATTTGGCGTTGAAAAAATCAAAACCATTGGAGACAGCTACATGATTGTTGCTGGCGTTCCAACACACCGCGAAGATCATGCGACGGTGCTTTACCGGTTATCTTCTGAACTCCACAGGATTGCCAGTGAATTTAAAGGTAATCAGGGCAATTCGATAAAACTGAGGATCGGAATTAATTCGGGACCCGCAGTTTCAGGGGTTATTGGCAAATCTAAATTTGCTTTTGATGTTTGGGGTGACACCATAAATACGGCTGCTCGTCTTGAGTCTCATGGTGAGCCTGGAAAAGTTCACATTTCTGAGAAAACATACAACCTTATCAAAGAAGAATTTGGTTTAAACCTCACCCATTCCGAGGTCAAAATGAAAGGTAAAGGTATGGTAAAAACATATTTGGTCTGATGAGTACCCAGTCGGCTTTTTACACTGTTTGGTGACTATTGAGTTGACTTGAAATATCTGGTGACTGTTTGGTGACCTTTCGTTTTTCTCTAGACACTTAGCCAAAAATGTCAGGCTCGCAATCTGAAGGTCGTGGGTTCAAATCCTACCTCCGCAACCAATAAATATTTTTATATCACATTCCCCGCCGCTTCAGACTTGAAGCGGCTCATTTGCGTTCTAATACATTGCTGGTGTGCATAAAGGCGTAATGCTCAGCTCAGGCATTAGTTACATTCAGCTTGTCTCACATTAATTTATTGGGATCTTGCCTGAACACTAGATCTTGGATTGGGTTTAGTGGCGCTGGTTACCAACCCATCTATTCTTTTCTTGCTACATTAATTTGATAAATGGGCGCACTAACCGTTTCGTCCTATAATGATCTGACTAGCCGTCACGAGTTGTTCCTAATGACGCGGAGATCAAAATGCCGGAAGGCCACACCATTCATCGCGCTGCGATAGACCATCATAAGGTGCTTGCTGGCGATAAACTAACAATCCAGTCACCTCAAGGTCGGTTTGCCGAAGGATCTTGTCATTTATCGGGGAAGTTATGTACCGCTGTTGAGGCCTTCGGCAAGCACCTTATTTACCGATTTGAAGCTGGTGATTCACTCCATATACATCTCGGTTTGTTCGGAAAGATTCGCAAACATAAACTGCCTCTGAAAGAACCAAGGGGGGCTGTGCGTGTTCGCTTAATAAATGGTTCTCATGCCATTGACATAAACGGCCCATCAATCTGTGAGGTGTTGAATGTGGAAGAGCTTATGAAGTTGACTGCACGGATCGGCCCGGATGTTTTGCGTTCAGATGCCAATCCAGATTTAGCATTTAATAGAATATCAAAAAGTAAGTCCTCAATTGGAAGTTTGATAATGAATCAGGCTGTCATGGCTGGTATTGGCAACATCTATAGGACAGAAATTTTGTGGCGCCAAGCAGTGCACCCAGAAACGCTTGGCAAGAATATTGATAGGCAAACCTTTGACCGTATTTGGAATGACGCTAAGGCTCTGCTCACACTTGGCGTAAAACATAACGCCATTATTACAAAGAAAGGCGCGGGTAGATTCAAAAGCAAATATCGCGAGAACTTCAATATTTTTGCGAAGGAGTCCTGTCCGGATTGCAAGGGTGAAATAAGGCGTCTTGAAATCAATGGGCGTCGTGCATTTGTATGCCAAAATTGCCAGCCATCGCCGTTGTGAAATTTATGCTGTTTAAGAAATGGTCTGCCGTGATAATTACTAAGGCGTAAATTTTTGAGTAGAGTGGTGTTTAGCAGCCAGCCTGGCACCGGCGGCTTTTTGTTGGACAGCTGAACAAAAGCCACTCACACTTCCAGCCATGAGGTCTAGTCTTAGTCGTTATTACAACTGCTTTTTTTCGACATGGCGAAGTATTTGTACTTTCACTGCCTCCGTCCTCGCATGTTGCCGGGATGCAGATGAAAAGGAGAACGTCTCACATCTAGCGCACTTTTGCTCTCTCGGCCTGATAATTTTCCTGCTAACGGCGCTGCCAGATATCGCATTCGGCAACCAATCTGGTCGTACGGAGAGACATGTCCCCCCTGTGTTCCAAATCCCGACAGAGGGACTTGTCACTATAGCGCCTGAATATCTAGAGTTTTTGGAGGGCGTTGACCATACCGCTTCCTTCGACAGCCTTGAACAAGCGATCTGGGGGAAGAGCCTCATAAATGACCAGTCACTTGTCGACGGCTACTGGGTGCGCTTTCGCGTGGCAAACACGCATGCGTCGGAAGATATCGGTATCGAGCACAATTTCAATACGGAGAAGAAGATCTTCGCCGCCCATAGTCGTGGCGTTGACGAATATCCGTATTGGAAACAGCGCGAGGGAGATTGGATAGACGAGGGCCGGGTTCTTGGTCATTACCGGGTGCTCATGCCAGCCGGAGAAATTACCACGGTCTACGACTATTTCCGCAACAAGCCCTTTGACAGGTACATGAGCAAGGTCAATGGGTTGGACAGAATGACAATTGGCCCTTGGAAGGACATCAGGTCGCTACAGCTTCTTGGTCTAGCGGCAAATATTGCAGTGTTGGCCATCGCGCTCTCCTTCGGCCTCTACTACTTCTTTATGTTTACGGTTTCGCGAGGCAACTACCTTTGGCTCGCGGCAAGCCTATTTCAGATCGCCTTCTGCTCAGCGACGACATTGTCGCTTGGTTGGGTCATGCAACTTCCCGGATGGCTTGTGCATAGTGAGTTCACACTAGCCTCATTATCGCTTTTGTTCTTCTTTCTTGTGAGGTTTTTCCGAAACTCGCTGAACCTTGGCGCAAATTTTCCAAGGATCGACCGCATATTCCTTCTGGCGTCGATATTTTATGGCCTGATGGTGGTGCTCAATCTCTACCTGACGCTGAGTTGGCCACAGCAAGCCAATCTCGATCTTGTAGCATATCCGCCTGACCGTGCCGGACCCGGAATAATCAAGGTCGATGCCATAATTCTGCCGTTCATCCTGCTCCTTCTGTCTTCGACAATCATGTCGTTTATCCAATGGCGCCGAGGCAGCCTATATGCAAAGTACCTTCTGGTTTCATTTGCACTGCCCTTTCTAGCGGTTCCCATCTCTGGGCTTACCTATTTCATTTTTGATTTTTCATGGGCATTCTGGTTCGTGGTTTCTTCCACGGTCGGCATTCTGTTTCTTGCCATGTTCGTGACTTTTGGCTTTGCGGTTGCACAGCAACTCAATGACACGAAGGAGCTCGCACTGGCATGGCAGGTTGAACTGACAAAGGCGTATCAGAGATTTGTACCGCCCCAGCTTCTTTCTAACCTTAACAAAGAAAGCATTCTGGATGTTCAACTGGGTGACCAGGTCAATGTTGAGATGAGCATCCTGTTCTCCGACATCCGATCCTTCACCTCGATTTCCGAGCGCCTGTCACCGGAGGAAAACTTCAGTTTTGTAAACGCCTACCTTAGTCGAATGGGGCCAATCATTCGTCATCACAAGGGTTATATCGACAAATTCATGGGTGATGGCGTGATGGCGCTTTTCCCCAACCATCCGGGTGACGCGGTCAGCTCAGCCATCGCGATGCAGCAGGAACTGCACTCCTACAATGCAACAGCACGAAACACCGGCCTACACGAGATCAATATCGGTATTGGTCTGAATACTGGGGATATGATGCTTGGCACGCTCGGCGAAGCAAACCGCATGGAAGGATCCGTAATCAGCGATGCGGTGAACCTGGCCTCACGGCTCGAGGGGTTAACGAAAATCTACGGCGCTGGCATTCTCGTTTCGGATGTGACGCATGATGCATCAGCCGGCGAATTTGTCAGCCGGCGTGTTGACATTGTGGCGGTTAAAGGCAAAGAGAAACCGACGTGCATTTACGAAATCATTGATGGTGAGCCGGACACCTCTCGCCTGCTGAAGGAAAAGACGCTGGTCAGCTTCAGCGACGGTGTTTCCTACTACCAGACGCAGGACTTTGAAAAGGCGGCTGACTGTTTCAAGACGGTTCTTGGCACAAATGCGGATGACCTTACCGCCGATCTTTACCTTGCCCGCTGCCAGACACTATTGAGAGAGGGATGGGACAAGGCAAGCTGGGATGGAATCGAACGGCTGCAGATCAAATAACTCAGGATTAGAAGGGTAGGCATGGCGAAGCGTGGCAAGGTAGCAAGGTGGGTCAGACGCGGCAGTACCGTTCTGTTGCTGATGGCAATAGGGGCTGTGCTCCTGTTTTCGCAATGCGAGCAATTCGGGGCGATCCCTTCCGGACCGCACCATCAACGAATGACTGAGTCGCCAAACTACAACCCTGAGAAAGACATATTCGTGAATGAGGCCTTTGGTGTCATAGATGAAATGTTCGCTCACAGTGGGTTCTGGGCAAACCCGCGCAAGAATCTCACTAATAATTTTCTGTTTAATCCTAATACACCCACCCCCAATGTTCTGCTTCCAGAGGTGCGTGGCCATTTGCCGAGCGATCTGCGAGACACATCAGATACGGTTAAATTCACCTGGCTGGGCCACGCGACTGTATTAGCGTCGATCAACGAAAAGACCATCTTATTCGATCCTGTTTTTTCCGAAAGTGCCGCCCCGGTGAGTTGGTTTGTCAAAAGATACCAGCCACCGGCGATCAGCATTGACGAGCTGCCATCGATAGATTTCATTGTGATATCTCATGATCACTACGATCATCTCGACATGAACGCGATCAAGTTCTTCAGGGAATCTGACACCCGTTTTCTTGTGCCACTCGGAGTTGCATCGCATCTGGAGCATTGGGGTATCAGGCGAGACCGAGTGATCGAATTTGATTGGTGGCAGACAAGGGATATCGCAGGCATCTCCTTTACTTGCGCTCCCGCTCAGCATTTTTCTGGCCGAACTGCGACAATCGCCATGCAGAAAACTCTTTGGTCGTCTTGGGCGCTAAGGACAGAGGCTACTTCGGTCTATTTCAGCGGAGATTCAGGATATGCTGGTCATTTCAAGGAAATTGGCGATCGCCTTGGGCCATTTGACCTCACCTTTATTGATGCCGGGCAATATAACGAGAGATGGAGGCAGGTTCACAATCTGCCACCTGAGGTCATTGATGCCTTCAATGATCTGAATGGTAATATCCTGGTGCCAATTGGCTGGGGCATGTTCACACTGGCGCTGCATGATTGGTTTGAGCCACCGGTGGAGATCAGTTCACGGGCACTTGAGATTGGTGCCATCGCCGTAATACCGCGGTTTGGCGAGTGGGTAGATATCAAGCAGAAGCTGCCGGATGAAAAGTGGTGGGAGCCCCTTATTGAATCGATGCGTTTAGGGGCACTCTGAGAATGTTCACTTTCAGACAACAGGTCGGCCTTGCGCACTTCACCCTTTGCGTTGGTATTTAGGGTATACATGCTCTGGATTGGTTGAGCCCAAGATAATGTCAACGGACCTAGACCTCACCATATCTCAGACGGTCAGTGTTGATGCATTCTCCAAATACAAAATCTCCAGCTTTTCTGACCTGCCGCGGATTTTTACCAGATCATTGGTGAATTGTTTGATGTCGATTTTCGCCTTTTCGGCAACATATTTGGAAATAACAAGCTGGCATTTATAGGACTTTGTCAGTTCCTCGAGTCGTGCGGCAACATTTACGTTATCGCCAACTGCTGTCTCGGATACTGTCTTGCCATAACCCATCATTCCAACAATGGTCTCACCTGCATGGATTCCCATGCCAAAGCGCATTTCCTCATCAAAATCTGATTTTAGCTCAGCATTCAATTCCGTCATGCTTTTTGAGATTTTTGATGCAGCTTCAACTGCGTTAAAGCAGTTTTGGTGGATGTCAGTGGTGTTATCAAAAATCGCCATGATTCCATCCCCGATGAATTTATCCAGTCTGCCACCATTTGCTTCGATAATTTTGCCACAGACTGCATAATATTTGTTCAGGATGTAGACGACATCAAACGGGAGATTATGTTCAGCGATTTTGGTGAATTCACGAATATCAACAAACAAAATTACAGTTTGTTGTTCTTTGCCAGTGAGCGCGCGCGCACTAGTGATGCTTGCGAGGCTGTTTTCTGGATTTAAAAGAGGCGCGACGGAGAGGTTTTGCTTAGGACGGAGCTGGCATGCAAGCCGCATATCGTCATCAATGCCCACGCGTTCAATGGCCTTTATTTCATGTGCGTTTGGACTTGGCAGTTGCCCATCTGAGTATATTATCCGTACCCGGCACGTAGTGCAGCGCCCTTTGCCACCGCAAACAGACTGATGGGGTATTCCACCAATTCGGCTTGCTTCCAGAATGGTAGTGCCTCCAGCGACCTTAACGGTTTTCCCATTAGGATAGGATACGGTTACCCTTCCAAAAAACTTGGTCCTAACGACATTTCCTATGGCAAGACAGACGATCGCCAGAAGGGCTAAAGGGTAATAGCTCATCGTCATCATTTCGATCATCATAGCGACTGGGAAAGCTTCCTGCGGGATAGCTTTCATGAGCAGTGTCATCATGTAGTAGTCTTCATGCAGTTGACTGTGAGCATAGGTGATGAAACTCATCTCTTTAAGCCCCGAAAAGAAGCCAACTAATGCAAGAACTGGAACCGCCCAATAGAACCCTATGATTGTTTGACGCAGACGCGCGTACACTGGTTTAGTCTGCAAGAGGCCATGTATGCCGATAACACCGTGTGTCCAAATGAGCACGACCATCAGCGAAAAGAAAATTACGTTGGATGAAGCTTTGGCTGGGTCAACGAGTGTTGCTGCGAAGATCAGCTCATAGTTGTCCGTTACAGCAAACACCCGCGACAGGATAGCAGTCGTAAGAACATGTGGAATGAGCGCCAACAGTGCGACGAAGGGAAAGGTCATTTGCAACCACTCGCGCTTGGTCATTTTGAAGGATTTGCGTCGAAGAACAGCTTGGATACCCAAAAGAATATGAAGAGCAAAAGAAGCAAATAGAAAAATTTCTGCTACTGGGTTGCGCCAAAAGGCAATGAAGTATTCGCGCGCAGCATCAGCCGTTGAAATGGAAAAGGTGGCTAAAGAATGGTTCAACAGATGAGTTGCAGCATAGAAAAAAAGTATGAAGCCAGAGACTATTCGTGTTCGACGAAGTAACGAATTCAGATCTTCACGCATGATGCAGTCCTTTGCCTCGTTAGCTTGGAATTATTTTCTATCGTTGGTTTGGTGCTCTAGAGCCGCTGCCGTCATTAGCTTTTAGCTACCACAACTTTGTAATATTCTGACTGGCATAACAATAATAACTGACGTCATGTTCAAGGAATTTAAATTGCTTTTACTTTTGAGTTGCCCATAAGGTGCAACTGGATGACGTTTGGTGGTACCCGCATAAAATATGTCTTTGGGCTTATGCACTAACTCACGTCAACTAATCAAAAAGACCAAAACCGGGCTAGTGGTCCCGAATTTTATGCAGATAACTTTTCATGGTGTAAGAGGGTCGGTTCCTGTCTCGGGCCCAAAATTTTCAAAATATGGCGGACACACCTCCTGCCTAGAAGTCTGCACAAATGATGCCCAAATAATCATCGACGCTGGCAGTGGTTTCCAAAACGTGAAATTGCTTGAAGATAGGCCTCTTTTGTTAGTGTTTAGCCATTTCCACCATGATCACATACAAGGACTAGCTTTCAATACAGACCTCTTGAGACAGAAGCGAGAAATATTTCTAGCATCAGCGTTGTGCGATGCGAAAACGCTTCAAAACAATTTGAAGAACTACTTCCACGGTGCATATTTTCCAATCGATTTAATCGAAGTCAAAGACAAGTTTGTGTTTTGTGATTTTGAAAAATTAACCCAACGATCGTCTGCCAATTTGAAGATTTCTAGCATGCCAATGAATCATCCTGGTGGCTGTGCGGCATACAAAAT
>PBTW01000130.1 GCA_002729315.1 Gammaproteobacteria bacterium | reverse complement strand
GCGGGCATTGGCAGAGCCCAATGGGCTGCTGGCCGCTGGTGGCTCATTAGATTCTGACTGGTTACTCGCAGCATACAGCCAGGGAATATTTCCCTGGTATGAACAAGGTCAACCAGTGCTCTGGTGGTCCCCCGACCCGAGGCTGGTTCTCGAACCCGGCTGCGTTGTTGTTTCCCGCAGTCTCAGAAAGCTGATCCGAAAACAGAACTACAGGATATCCTTTGATACGGCTTTTTTGTCCGTGATACGAGCCTGCCAAGTCTCAGGGGTTCGGGCAAACAGCACATGGATAACGTCCGAGATGAGAGCCGCTTACGTCAATCTCCACAAACTCGGTCACGGGCACTCCGTTGAGGTGTGGCACGACGAGCTGCTTGTGGGAGGTCTTTATGGTATATCGCTTGGAAAGGCTTTCTTTGGCGAATCGATGTTCAGTGTGCGGGCAAATGCTTCGAAATTGGCATTGGTGGCCCTCTCGCGGCACCTTCAAGCCCGGGGATTCGGCTTGATAGATTGTCAGGTTCATTCAGATCACTTGGTTTCAATGGGTGCAGAGGAGCTTTCACGTCGAGACTTCGAAGAAAGGCTGTCTGCCCTTCTGTCCTGTGAAGAACTGCCCGGAGCGTGGAAAACACCACCAAACAACCTTCTAGAAAACCCAAGCTGAGTATGCAGTCGAACAATACGTCCATCAGCTCGATCCGATTGTTTCGGACTTCATTGCACCCGTGCAGCTATAAAGAATCAGAAGAAGCGGCGACAGTTTTTGTCGATCCTGACTTGATTATCGATAAGCGACTTAACAGCAAACTGAGTGACTTGGGTTACCGGCGAAGCGGCGCGCACTTATACCGGCCGGATTGCGACCGCTGTTCAGCATGCATCTCCTGTCGAGTGTCGGTTGATGATTTTCGGTTCTCCCGCAGTCATCGACGCATCATCAAACGGAATGAGGTTTTGTCTGTTGTTGAGCAAGCTGATTTAAACAGCGCGGCAGCTTTCGATCTGTACTGCCGCTATGTTAACAGGCGACATCAGGGTGGAGACATGTTTCCGGCGACAGATGAGCAGTTCGAAGCATTTATTAAAACAAAAACGGTCGATACGCGTTTTTTCTCATTCTACGAAGATCAGAGGCTCATAGCGGTGAGTGTAGTAGATTTCTTAGAACAGGGATTGTCCGCGGTCTACACCTTTTTTGAACCGGATCTGCCCCAAAGATCTCTGGGAAACTTTGTCATTCTTTGGCAAATCAAGAAGTGTCGGGAATTAGGTTTGTCCTATCTTTACTTGGGATACTGGATTAAGGACTGCTCTAAAATGGAATACAAAAGCAAGTTCAGACCGATGGAGCTTTTGCTTGACGGAAACTGGACTAAGATTATCTGATCAAGCTTACCTTGACGCATCCAATAGACTTTGCGTCAAACGGCAAATTCCGGCACAATGCGCCCCTTTTAGAGGGACTTGAGTGACCTATGGCGAAAGAAGATCAAATCGAAGTGGAGGGCGAAGTGGTTGATACACTTCCTAACACTATGTTCAGGGTTAAACTGGAAAACGGACATATCGTGACCGCTCACATCTCCGGCAAAATGCGCAAAAACTACATTCGAATTCTCACTGGCGACCAGGTACGTGTTGAACTCACGCCCTATGACCTGACAAAAGGTCGCATTACCTATCGAGCCAGGTAATTACGCACCCTTGCTTGTTACGAACTGTCATCCCTCCTCTGCAAGGGCCCGCTTCTTTCGCTTAGCATTTGCCTCCACGCGAATCTCAATTGATTCAGCGGCGGTCACGAAAACTTCTCCACCGTCTGCGAGTTGACCAAATAGGATGTCTTCAGCAAGCGCCTTCTTGAGCTTCTCTTGAATGAGCCGGGCCATCGGCCTTGCCCCCATTGCCTCACTGTAGCCGTGCTCAACAAACCAGTCCCGGGCGTTTTCTTCCACGTGGAGCACTACGCCTTTTTCATCGAGTTGCACCTGAAGGTCTACCAAGAATTTATCCACCACGGTTCTGATAGTTTCAGGCGACAGCGAGCCGAACTGGATAATGCAATCGAGCCGGTTGCGAAATTCTGGCGTGAAGGCTTTTTTAATTACACTCATACCATCTGAACTATGGTCTTGCTCAGTGAAGCCTATTGAAGCGCGGGTCATCTCTTGAGCACCAGCGTTAGTCGTCATGATCAGTATGACATTGCGAAAGTCGGCTTTACGACCATTGTTGTCAGTAAGGGTTCCATGATCCATAACCTGCAACAGCAAGTTAAAAACGTCCGGGTGCGCTTTCTCAATCTCGTCAAGCAGCAAAACGCAATGCGGGTTTTTGGTAACTGCTTCGGTAAGAAGCCCTCCTTGATCAAACCCAACATATCCCGGCGGTGCGCCAATCAAACGAGAAACCGTATGGCGTTCCATATATTCGGACATATCAAATCGAAGCAGCTCTATCCCCATTATCTTTGCTAGCTGACGACTGACTTCAGTCTTACCCACACCAGTTGGTCCGGAAAACAGGAACGAGCCGATAGGCTGATCGAGCTCTTTCAAGCCCGCGCGAGACAGCTTGATAGCAGTTGCGAGAGAGTCAATCGCTTCTTCCTGACCGAAGACCACCATTTTTAAGTTGCTTTCTAAGTTTTTTAACGCGGCGACGTCTGAACTTGAGACATGTTTAGGCGGAATCCTAGCAATACTGGCGACAACCTTTTCCATGTCAGTTGCCTGGATGAGTTTTTTTCTTTTACTCGCGGGCTGTAACTGCTGATATGCACCAGCTTCATCGATAACATCGATTGCCTTGTCGGGCATGAAGCGGTCATTGATATAGCGGCCAGCTAATTCTGAGGCGGCTTTCAAGGAACTGTCGCTGTATCGGAGTTTATGGTGTTCCTCGAACCTTTGTTTCAGTCCTTTCAAGATTTTGTACGTTGTCTCGACATCAGGCTCTTCAACGTCGATTTTCTGAAAGCGGCGAGATAGCGCTTTGTCCTTGTCAAAAATGCCACGATATTCCTGATAGGTCGTTGAACCAATGCAGCGGAGCTGGCCAGAAGTTAGTGCAGGTTTCAGTAAATTTGAGGCATCCATGACTCCGCCGGATGCGGCGCCAGCGCCAATGATTGTGTGGATTTCATCGATAAATAAAACGGCATTTTCATCTTTTTTCAGCTCGCCAAGTAGTGCCTTGAAGCGCTTTTCGAAGTCTCCGCGATATTTCGTGCCGGCGAGAAGCGCGCCTAGATCAAGAGAGTAGATCACACTGCTCGACAACACATCAGGGACTTGCTGTTCTATGATAAGTCTTGCCAATCCTTCCGCTACCGCTGTTTTCCCTACGCCAGACTCCCCGACGAGCAGTGGGTTGTTTTTACGCCTTCTGGAAAGTATTTGAACTACGCGAGTTACTTCTTCAAGTCTGCCAATCAAAGGGTCAATTCTTCCAGCTTCAGCTTCGCTGTTGAGGTTAGTGGCAAAGTTTTTCAGAGGGCTGATTCGATTTTCCGCAGATGCTCCCTCCTCCTGCTGCTCAGTGCCCGGATCACTGGTTTCACCTTCGCCGGAAATTTTGGAAATGCCATGCGTGATGTAGTTGACTACATCAATGCGGGCAATGTCTTGCTGCTTCAAGAAGAAGACCGCCTGACTTTCCTGCTCGGAGAAAATCGCGACCAGTACATTAGCTCCTGTGACCTCTCGTTTTCCCGAGGACTGAACGTGGAAGACTGCACGCTGCAGCACACGCTGAAAACCGAGTGTTGGCTGTGTTTCCCGACTTGTTTCGCTCTCGGGGATAAGGGGTGTTGTTGAATCGACAAATTCGGCCAGTTCGTTTCGAAGTTTCGGCAAATCGCAGTCACAAGCTGAGAGCACACTTGTAGCGATCTCGTTATCGAGGAGAGCCAACAGAAGGTGCTCAACCGTCATAAATTCATGACGCTTGTTTCTCGCACCCTTGAATGCGCTGTTGAGCGTGGTTTCTAAGTCTTTACTGAGCATAGAGCTTCCAATTGTTGATGGTGGTTTGCTTTACCGGTCAACTTCAACTGAGCACATCAAAGGCTGCTCGCACTCTCTCGAGTAGTCATTAACCTGCGCAGCTTTGGTTTCGGCGACGTCTTTGCTGTAGACACCGCAGACACCTTTTCCCTCTGTATGAACCTTGAGCATGATTTGAGTCGCTTTTTCGACGTTCATGCCAAAAAACGAACGTAGCACATCGACCACAAAGTCCATTGGCGTGTAGTCATCATTAACCAGAACGACTTTGTACAGAGGGGGCTTTTTGAGTTTAGGTTTTTCAGTGGTGGCGGCATAGCCGATATCATCGCTGTCGCCGGAGTCACGATCGCCCGAACCGATAGGCTGTTTGGACGACTGTTTAACTGTCGCTAGTATCAGCAAGAGAGCCTCTCAGATGCGCTGTTGCGTTTTGGGAAACTGCTTCAGCTAAGCAGGAACGCATTGTCCGCCAGATTGACCGCCACGAGCAGAGTCTTAGTCTTGATTAGGCTGGACGGTCGCACCGCCTGGAGTCGGACTCACTCACTATACGCTGAAACATCAGGGTTGGATGTGCCCGGAGTACTGATAAGTGCCTTTGACATTGTATTGCGTTTAGGTTACACATGTCAGTTAGAGTAGTTCGTTCTTACTCTAGGGAATAAAATAATAAAAGTCAGGAAATAAAAAGCACGGAGCATGATATGAGTACCGGGCAAGTTAAATGGTTCAACAATGCAAAAGGGTTTGGATTCATTCTGCCAGACGGTGGTGGCGCGGATTTATTTGCACACTATTCCGCGATCAGTATGGATGGCTATAAGACTTTGAAAGCAGGTCAATTGGTCACCTTCGATGCAGTGGATGGCCCGAAGGGCCTTCACGCGGCAAACATCCAGACCGTCGAATCGGCAAGCGACAATCACGTGGTGTTGTCTGACAGCGTCGAAGAGGTGGAGTTGGCCGAATCGTCAGCAGCCGAATCGATAAGTGAAGCCGCAGAAGAACTGGAAGAAGTGACTGCCTAGCACTGACGCAATCCAGTCTGCAGAGTCGCAATTCCCGTTTAATCGCAGGCCGGGTGTTTGTGCGCGGGCTTGTTCTATGGCTCGTCTTGTCATGTTCAACAAACCATTTGGGGTGCTTTCTCAGTTTACTCCTCATGCTAGTCATCCGTGCCTGGCTGAATATATCGATCAGCCTGGTGTTTATCCTGCCGGTAGGCTAGACCGTGACTCTGAAGGTCTACTCTTGCTCACAGACAATGGAAAGTTTCAGCAGCGGCTATCAAATCCCAGATACAACAAAAAAAAACGTTACTTAGTTCAAGTAGAAAGAGAAATATCAGATGAGGCTCTGGAGCGGCTATGTCTGGGTGTGGAATTGAATGATGGCAGAACCCGGCCCGCAACAGCGACACGCGTTGAAGCGCCCAATTTGTGGCCGCGTGTGCCACCGATTCGAGTTCGGCAGACTGTGCCTACCTCGTGGTTGAGTTTGACCTTACAGGAGGGACGAAATCGTCAGATCCGCCGAATGACGGCCGCGGTCGGATATCCTACCCTCAGGCTGGTGCGGGTGCAGATTGCCAATTGGCGCCTTGAAGGTCTGCAGCCCGGCAAGTGGGTTTTGACAACTATCCCGGATTAAGCCAAACGCAACCTATTCCTGCCATCGCTTGAGTGCATCTGTATCGCTTCTGCGGCTCTCGATCCATCGACTCTCAGAAAGGCTGGTTTGTTTTTTCCAGAAAGGCGCTCGGCTTTTCAGAAAATCCATGATGAAGTCAGCCGACTCGAATGCCGCTTGCCGGTGCCTGCTGGCCGTCGCGACCAGGACTATCTTGTCGCCTGGATAGAGCTCTCCTATCCGGTGGATGATGCGCACGCCCAGCAGTGGCCACCGTTTCAATGCTTGCTGCGAGATTGACTCCACTTGTTTTTCCGTCATGCCGGGATAATGCTCAAGAAACAGGCGCTCAGTTTTATCGGAGCCCTCAAGATCATCGCTCTCTGTGTCATAAAGTTCCCGTACTAAGCCCGTGAACAGGACGATAGCTCCCGCATCACTAGCCCGATGACGCAAGGCTGCATATTCTGCCTCTACATCAAAATCTTCGGTTTGCACAGAAATCATGGCTAGCCTCCAGTCATGGGTGGAAAGAAGCCTACTTCATCCCCATCTGAAACAGGTGAAGAAGTTTCTGCAAATATCTGATTTACCGATATAAGTGGCTGGTTAGGGCTTTGACTCAATTCACTGAATGACGAATCTGTCTCGCTTAAGTACCTAATTAAAGCTGCCACAGTCGTCAGGTCCTCGGAGGCCTCAAGCTGGTCTTCCCCTCTGCCCATATGTTCTCTGATGCTTGCAAAATAGAGTACAGTAATCATCGTACTGACCTACCCCGCACGCTTGTAATGCCCACTGCGCCCACCTGACTTCTCCAATAAGGTGACATCGGAGATAACCATCTCTTTATCGACTGCCTTACACATGTCATAGACCGTGAGGGCGCTGACGCTTGCTGCTGTGAGTGCTTCCATTTCAACACCGGTCTGACCGAATAGTCGGCAGACGGCTTCGATGGCCACGCAGCCAGCTTCTGCGTCGAGCTCAAGAACTACCGTTACCGATGTCAACATGAGTGGATGGCACAACGGTATGAGTTGGCTGCACTGTTTGGCGGCCTGTATTCCGGCGATCCTGGCAACGCTCAACACATCCCCTTTCTTGTGGCTCCCGTCGTCAATCATCGTCAGTGTTTCGGCGCTCATAAACACCCGCGCCTGTGCTCTGGCGACCCGTTCCGAGCTCGCCTTACCACCGACATCGACCATATGCGCCTTGCCGTCAGCGTCTAAGTGAGTGAATGATTTGCTCATGAAATAGGCTTCCTGGAAACTTACGCGAATTATCTCTTTTTCTGGGGCCTAGCAGAAGCCGCTTTTCAAGTTACATTGGCCAGTGCTCCCCTAACATTGATAACATTTCGTGTCGCAAGCCATGAACCATTATCCCCACACCACCGTTGCCACCGTCGTCCCTATGAAGGGGCGTTTTCTCATGGTGCAGGAAAAATCCGGTGAATCTCTGGTTTACAACCAACCCGCCGGCCATGTTGAAGTAGGGGAAGGCCTGATTGCCGCCGCGGTTCGTGAAACCTTTGAGGAAACAGGCTGGCAGGTACGGGTCGATTGCCTCATTGGTATTTACTCTCATGTACATAAAGAGAATGGGATTCATTACTTACGGCACTGTTTTCTTGCCACGCCTGAAAAGCAGACTGTTGCGACGCCACCAGACGCGGACATTGCTCAGGCGCTTTGGCTCAGCCATGATGAGCTCAAAGCCATGCGCAATCAGCTTCGCAGTCCACTTGTCCTGCAGGCGCTGGCCGATCATGAGGCCGGACAGACCTATTCACTGGAGCTGATCAAGTGATCACGCACACTTTGAGCGCGTCAGGGTCAAGCGAAAGCCCGAAAAAAGTCATTGTTGGCATGTCCGGCGGCGTTGATTCTTCCGTCTCAGCCTATCTTCTGCAACAGGCCGGTCATGAAGTTAGCGGACTGTTCATGAAAAACTGGGAAGAGGACGACGGCACCGAATATTGCACCGCACAGGCCGATCTGGCCGACGCGCAATCGGTTTGTGAAAGTCTGGGCGTCGAGCTACTGACTGCCAATTTTGCGGCGGAGTACTGGGACAACGTCTTTGAGCATTTTCTCGCTGAATATCGCTCTGGAAGAACCCCTAATCCTGACGTGCTCTGTAACAGGGAGATCAAATTCAAGGCTTTTCTGGACTATGCGCACTCTCTGGGGGCCGACTGTATTGCGACCGGTCATTACGTACAGCGTGTCGATGAGGGCAGTCGAAGTTATTTGCATAAAGGCGTCGATGTGAATAAGGATCAGACGTATTTCCTCTGCGAAATAACTGAAGAAAATGTACGTAATACGTTGTTTCCTATAGGTAATCTAAAAAAATCTGAAGTCAGGGGAATTGCTGCTGACTTGCAGTTAGCCACCTCCAGGAAAAAAGACAGCACCGGGATCTGTTTCATCGGCGAGCGCAAGTTTAAGGATTTTCTGAGCACCTATTTACCGGCCCAACCTGGGCGGATCGAAAGCCTGAGCGGTGAGTTTCTGGGAGAACACAGTGGTTTGATGTACTACACACTTGGGCAACGGCAGGGCCTAGGCATAGGCGGCCGGGCAGGTTGTGCCGAAAAGCCCTGGTATGTCGTGTCTAAAGACTTAAGTAATAACCTGCTAATTGTGGCGCAAGGAAATGAAAATAATATACTTTTATCAAGAATAGTAACAGCTTTAGAAGGCGCCTGGATAGATCAGCAGGGCCCGGAGTTTCCGCTTCGCTGTTACGCGAAATTACGATATAGGCAGCCAGATCAGCCGTGCCACGTCAGCCAGGATGCGGCCGGCAGACTGAAAGTCGTATTTGACGCGCCTCAGCGGGCGGTGACGCCGGGGCAATACGTCGTATTCTATGAGGGTGAACGCTGTCTCGGCGGTGCTGTAGTGGACTCCTATGAGCGCTGACAGCTTACAGAGGCCGCAATTACGGACCCTGACCCTATCTGCTGTCGTGCAGTCGGCGCAACTTGTTCGCGGACTGGCCCATACGGGCAGTGCTTCCTTTCCCGCAATGGAAGCGTTGATCGACCCACTCTTTGTGCTGAACTCCCCTTCTTTCACCACCATTTTCCCGGACCTGCGGTTGGCCCGACCCGGCCTGGAATGGCTCACAGCGCGGGCGCGACAATTTAGCCCCGGGGGAAACGATGAAGTCCTGCGCTATACAAGAAACCTGTTGCTGCTGCGAACGAAGTTGATGGCGGATACTGAGATGCTATCGAGGCTTGGCAGGAGACTTCAATCAATCAGCCCATTTTCTGCTCCGCATACAGACCCACATAGGCAAACAAAGCACCAGACAGAGCCCGCAGGGTTGCATGAGACTGAGCGCAGTTTTGAGGCGTTGGCGACCCTGTATCAGGATACAATAAGCACGCTTCCCTTCCGCATCCAGGTACAGGGGAAAGTTGAACATCTGCAGGACGAGAGAATCGCCAATCGGATACGCGCCCTACTTTTGGCCGGTATCCGATTTGCTGTGCTGTGGCACCAGATAGGAGGCCGGCCATGGCATCTGTTCATATTGCGTGGCCGGATCAATCGCATTGCGACTTCGATGCTTAAAAGCTAGCTCAAAAGGATAAGTTTAAGAATGACAGAACACCTACTTACGGCTATTACTTCAATTTCACCTTTGGATGGCCGCTACGCGCAAAAATGCCGATCGCTGGCTGAAATTTGTAGCGAATACGGGCTTATGCGGTACCGGGTTGAAGTGGAGGTGAAATGGCTGCAAACGCTGGCTTCTCACCCGGGGGTAGCGGAGCTCAAGCCGCTATCTGATACCCAAATAGCCACACTGGATGGACTTTTCCTCGATTTCGGCCTTGAGGACGCCCTTCAAGTTAAAGATATAGAGAGCAAAACTAACCACGATGTGAAAGCGATAGAGTATTTTATTAAGCAAAAGCTTGAGCGTTTGGATGGCTTTGGCGAGTATCTCGAATTCGTCCATTTCGCCTGTACTTCAGAAGACATCAACAATCTGGCCTACGGGCTCATGCTTGCTCAAGCGCGAGAATCGGTCTTAATCCCGCAGATGCAGGGCACGGTTGATTCGCTGAAGGCGCTCTCAATTGAATTTGCGAGCCAACCGCTCCTGTCACGTACTCATGGCCAACCGGCGACCCCCTCGACGGTCGGCAAAGAATTCGCCAACGTGGCGTTCCGGTTACAACGGCAGCTTGAAAAATTTAATAATATCAATATTTTAGGGAAGATAAATGGAGCAGTAGGTAACTACAACGCACACATTGCCGCCTACCCTGAGATCGACTGGCCAAGCGCTGCTGAAGAATTTATCGTGGGTCTCGGGTTGTACTGGAATCCCTACACAACCCAAATCGAGCCCCATGATTACGTCGCGGAGATATTTAACTGTCTTTCAAGATATAACACCATACTTATTGATTTTTCTCGGGATATCTGGGGCTATATATCTTTGAACTACTTCCGCCAGAAAACAGTTGCCGGGGAGGTAGGATCGTCAACCATGCCTCACAAGGTCAATCCGATCGATTTCGAGAACGCCGAGGGAAATCTTGGGCTGGCTAACGCCCTCCTCGACCACATGTCTGCTAAATTACCTGTCTCGCGCTGGCAGCGCGATCTGACGGACTCAACGGTGATGAGAAACCTCGGCACAGGGCTCGGGTACAGCGTAGTCGCCTATCAGTCGCTTGCCAGAGGAATTGCCAAGCTTGAACTTAATATCTCGGCGATCGACGCAGACATTGATGCCTGCTGGGAAATACTCGCCGAACCGATCCAGACTGTCATGCGGCGCTATCGAATAGAGCAGCCCTATGAGAAACTGAAGGCACTCACGCGAGGAAAAGCCATTGACGAAGCGACACTGAAGGCCTTTATTCAGTCCCTGGATATTCCGCAGTCCGCCAAGGAGTCTCTAATCGCACTGCGCCCACGCACTTATCTCGGCAATGCGGCAGCTCAGGCCAGCGAGATATAAACAGGCGGTATGCTCAAGCCCAATGTTGATAAAGCCGAGTTTCTGAAGGATTATTGGCAGAAAAAACCGATACTTATTAAGAACTTCTTCAGTAATTTCGAAAATTATACCAATCCGGAAGAGTTACTCGAAATCGCCTGTATCGATACAGTCGACAGTCGCATCGTCACGACTCGGCCTGAATATTGTGTTGCCGAGCGCTATTCCCTGACCCAGGGACCGTTTGACTCCGACTCCCTGCCCGCCCTAACGGAAAAGAACTGGAGTTTGCTCGTTCAGTCAGCAGAACTTTGGATTCCAGACCTTCGGGAGATGATCCGAGCTTTTGGTTTTCTGCCCCGTTGGCGTATCGAAGACATCATGGTGTCGTTTGCCACCCAGGGTGGCGGTGTCGGTCCCCATTTTGATCAATATGATGTCTTCCTTGTCCAGGGCCTTGGTCAGCGGACTTGGTGTGTCGGTGAGCGTATCGACCTTACGGCACCCCATCAATCGCCAGCCGACACTTCTTCAGACTTAAACCTCATCGATGAATTTGAGGTAAATCAGAAATTTACCGTGACAAGCGGAGATGTTCTCTATGTTCCTCCGGGCTACACCCACTGGGGGATTTCACAATCTCCAAGTCTGTGCTACTCGGTAGGTTTCAGAGCCCCTTCCAATGCGGAAATGATCGAATCTTTCAGCAATCGGGTGATGGAACTGCTGACTGAGTCGCAGCGGCTGACTGATCATACGACTCCGGCAATGCGGGACAGCGCTGAAATTACCACAAAGGACTGGCAGCATGCGTGGGAGGTAGTTGCTGGCCTTCTGGCAAACAAGGGCGCCTTTTTGCAGGCATTTGGCGGCCTGGTAACGGAGGCCAAATCGCCCGAGTTTATCGAACCGCTCGCTGGTGAGGTTAATATTGATGAATTGCTCGCCTTCAGGGGACCGACAGTAGAGCTGGTGAGAAATCCGGCGTCGCGATTTGCTTATACAGTCCAGACAGACTCCGACCCCGTGTTGTTATTCGTTGATGGCGAGAGCTATGAGCTTGACAGAACTTGTCTGTCTGCGGTGAGGACGCTGTGTGCTGATGAGCTGGAAAACATTTTTAACGTTTCAGACCTCTGGCAGACGGGCGAAAGTCGGTCCCTGATTTGCCGGCTGGTGCAAAGCGGCGCACTCTGGCTGGCAGAAAAGGAAGATTAACGTCTCTTCGGCAGTCTGGCTCAGGTGCTTAAACGTCTGAGCAGACCCTGACGCCCGTAATGGCCCTAACTCAGCTCCCGCGCGCTGGCGGCAATGAATTGCTGCGCAAGCTCTTCATAGCTTGTCACAGAGGGGAACTGAGGGAACTCGGCAATGACATTGTCCGGAGCCCGAAACAGAATACCCGCATCAGCTTCAGCCAGCATCGTTGTGTCATTATAGGAATCGCCTGCAGCGATCACCCGAAAGTTAAGCCCATGAAAAGCTTTTACGCATTGCCTCTTAGGGTCCTCCTGGCGCAATTTGTAATCAACAATGTGACCTTGCTCATCAGTGATCAGGCGATGGCAGAACAAGGTCGGAAAGTCTAACTGCCGCATCAGTGGGTGAGAGAATTCATAAAAGGTGTCTGATAAAATAATAAGCTGAAACCGTGACTTCAACCAACTGACGAAGTCGGTTGCCCCTTCAAGCGGACTCAATGTCGCAATGACCTCATGAATGTCTGGCAAGCCGAGCTTGTGCTGATTAAGAATATCCAAACGTTGTCTCATCAGGACGTTGTAATCCGGGATATCCCGGGTTGTGGCTTTGAGCTCGTCAATGCCGGTCTTTTCGGCAAAACCAATCCAGATTTCCGGGATCAGCACACCCTCTAAATCTAAGCAGGCCAGTTCCATTGAATAAATCTCCTTGTATGAGTCCAGAGTTAGTGCGAGCCGGCTGGAGCGTTAGCGGGAATTAAGGTTCATCCAGCTAAAAAACCGCGGCGTTAGGTTGAGAGAGCTAGAAGGTAGCAAATTCAGGCGATTTTGGCATGCGATACCGCGTGAGCCTTACCTAGGGACGCTACCAAACCCGTACCGCGGCGGACGATATTTATAAGCCAGACGGAGCAACATACTGCCCCATTCAACCAGTCTAAACCTCTATTTAATCGAGTATTTTTCACGTGGAACATTGTCTGTGTCATCGTGGAACATTGACACAGATGCGGACTAATTTGGCGCAATCGGCCCGAACATTCGATAACAGCGAGAATCTAACAGACTGGACCTGAGAAAATCAGTACACGGACTGCTACGAATTGGCAACACCATGCGGAACATGCCCGGTTGCAACGTGATGACGCGCAGATTCACAGTGGCCCTGCTGATCATCAAAAAAAACGTCTGCGTCGAAAGCCTGGAGAAACTCACCCTTCGACAGACCTCCGAGAAAAAGCGACTCGTCGATCCGGATATCCCAGGCGCGTAAGGTGCGCACCACCCGTTCATGCGCCGGCGCCGCTCTTGCAGTGACCAGACACGTTCTGATGGGCGACTCACCGGAGGGAAAAGCGCGCTGGAGCTGTTGTAAGGCGTGCAAAAAAGGCTTGAATGGTCCGCCGGCCAGCGGCTGATTCGCCGAATCTCGCTCATTCTTAGTAAATGCTTCTAGGCCTTTGTTTTTAAATATTTTTTCTGATTCATCTGAGAAGAGTACCGCGTCCCCATCGAAGGCGATTTTGAGGATCTGCTCATTGGTATTGCCTTTCACTGATGGCAGGATTGTGGCTGCAGCGACACCCAGTTCCAGTGCTTGTCGGACATCTGCTCCGTCGGTGGATAAAAACAAATGGCTGTTGAAAGCAGAAATATACCGATAAGGGCTGTCCCCGCCGCAAAATGCCGCGCGCGTGATGTTGAGATGATAATGCTCAATGGAATTAAACACCCTGAGCCCGGTATCAGCGCTATTTCGTGACAGCAGAATGACTTCTACCGGCGCCCCGTCAACCAATTGGTTGAGATTCAGCAATTTCTCAACAAGATGAAAAGCCACGCCCGGCTTTAAGGGTTCATCCTCGTGTTCAATTTGGTATTGCTGGTAAGCAGCGAGGCCTTCTTGCTCATAAACCGCATGGCTATCGGCAAGGTCGAATAGTGCTCGAGATGAAATAGCAATGACGAGAGGATCAATTCCAGGAGAGGTCATGAAAAGCACCCAGCACAACAAAACACAGACAGTCTATCAGTCGACCCAGCAGGCCGCTCAGTTAACGAACTCACCTAGCGCCTATCCCCTGGAAGCCTGCCATATATGAACAGCTAGGCGCGAGACTTGGCGGCATAGCAAACGCCCGTTCCCGCGAGCCCACAGTAGCCTCCAGGATTTTTTGCGAGATACTGCTGATGATAATCTTCAGCATAATAAAAATCACTTAACTGTCTGACTTCAGTGGTAATATTACCGAATGATTCCCCGCGCAATGCCTGTTGAAAATGCGCCAGACTCGCCGTGGCTTGATCACATTGCTGATTGTCGGTCCAATAGATGGCGGAGCGATACTGCGTTCCGAGATCATTACCTTGTCGCATGCCCTGGGTAGGATCATGGGCCTCCCAAAATGCAGCGAGCAGCTGCTCATAGGAGATAAGCTTGGGGTCAAAGAAAACCAGAACAACCTCGGTATGGCCTGTTTTTCCGCTACACACATCTTCATAACTTGGATTTTTCGTTAACCCTCCCGCATAGCCCACCGCCGTGCTGAACACCCCGGGCAATTCCCAGAAAAGCCGCTCTGCTCCCCAAAAGCACCCTAAGCCAAATACGGCTTTGCGGAGATTGGCCGGCACAGGTTCCTCGATAGGATTCCCATTCACAAAGTGTTCACGGGAAAACTGATTGGGATAGGCACGGTCGGGTATTGCGGTCTCCGCTGTTGGCAGTTCAACGGGTTTCTTACTCATTCCGAATAACATCTTGTCTTCCCTCTTTTACACTTATACTTAGCATCCTGATCTGTATTACTGTAAGCCGGTCTTTCGCCGTAGAAGCGTATTCGATCAAGGTTTGCGGTACAAAACCTTCAGCTGATCCGCGTGACTGACGATGCGCGTGCGAAGCCGCATTACGGGACCGGAGGCACCGATCTTGGCCCTTTTACACGCGCGCCCTGGTAATTCTCGATAGTCAGTTGTCAGAACCACATCAGGGTCGTGCCAGCCTGCCTCTCTTTACTCGACACAGGTCCACGATTGCTTTTAACACATGACGCCTGCGATGATAGACCGGATTACCCTGATTGCGACTATATTCCAAAACAAAGCGGTTAACCGATGATGATTTCACGACAGCCAGTTCACGACAGCCCGGTGATTTTTGCGGACACGCAAGCGTGCCATTTGACTCATGAGCCTGACCCATCAAAAAGGGCTTGGAGTGACGGCCTTACGAAGGGCCTCCTGTTCGGGTTTGTGTTTACAGTAGTGACGTGTCAATCCTCCGCAGCCCCGGATACTATACAAATCATGTCACCTGGAACACTTAATCAAGTCTCTAACAGAGAGAACACTGAACCCTTGGCGGCGAATCCTGACACTATCAGGCCGTTTGAAATCAACGTCGATGAAGCTGCAATTACAGATTTGCATGCCCGTCTGGCGCTGACCCGATTGCCAGATCAGATACCGGGTACCAGCTGGGAGTATGGTACTGAACTGAGCTACCTTGACGAGTTGCTGGGCTATTGGCAATCAGAATTTGACTGGCCTGCACAGCAGGACGCTCTGAATAAGTTCGACCACTATAAAACCATTCTGGACGATATCGACCTCCACTTTATCCATCAAAGATCTGATCGGGCCGATGCGATCCCGCTGTTACTGGTCCATGGATGGCCGGGATCAATCAGTGAATTTCAGAAAATCATCCCGGCACTGACCAACCCTGAACAGCATGGTGGCAATTCGAGTGATGCCTTTCACGTTATTGCTCCATCGCTTCCGGGTTTCGGCTTTTCCTCTGCGCCAGGCACTCCGGGTTTCGGCCCTGAGCAAATGGCTCTGACCTTTGCAGCTTTGATGGAGAGGTTAGGATATGAGCGTTATGCGCTTGCCGGGGGCGACTGGGGGGCAATCATTAATCGCCATCTCGCAAACCATTATCCCGAGCGCCTGATTGGCCTGCATTCAAACATGATCCTCGCGAATCCGCCTTCCGATGCGGCCCGTCGGGATGCCGTTCCTGCAGATGAAGCAGGAAAGGTCGAAGCAAGACGGTCTTTTATGTTGAATGAGGTAGGCTATCAGCAGATTCAAGGCACCAAACCGCAAACACTGGGTTATGGCTTAAATGACTCGCCCGCCGGACTGGCGGCATGGATCGTCGAAAAATTTCACGGCTGGAGCGATTTGCCCCAGGGCCCCAGCGGCGACCTCGACAACAATTTCACTAAAGATGAACTTCTGACCAATATTTCAATCTACTGGTTCACCAACAGCATTACCTCGTCGACGCGGATTTACTATGAGAACCGCAACCGCAGCCCCCTGAAACCGATGGAATTCATCAATGTCCCAACGGGTGCCGCCATCTTTCCTGCAGAGATTTACATTCTACCGAAAGCCTGGGTAGAGGAAGCTTACGATCTGCGGCACTGGACCGTCATGCCAAAAGGCGGTCACTTCGCAGCACTGGAGCAACCGGAATTTTATGTTAATGATTTGCGGGATTTCTATCGCTTACTGCGATGAACCACTGTTCATCGCGACTCGCTTGAGGCCACAACATGTATCTTGATCATCAACAGCCTTCTGAGATAAAGGGCATACTGGCATGGATCGAGCGCACCGGAAATCGACTGCCGGATCCCGTTTTTATCTTTTTTTACTGTATCGCGGCGGTCGTCTTCGTCAGTGTATTCCTGGCGGCTATCGGAGTCTCTGCTGTCCATCCCACTCGGGTCGATGAATTCGGCAATGCCATCCGAATCAGTGCAGAAAGTCTTCTCTCAGCGAATAATATCCAGCGCTTACTGGTTGACATGCCCGAGACATTTGCAAGCTTTCATCCACTCGGCTACGTCCTGGTCGTTATGTTGGGAGCGGGGGTTGCTGAACGCACAGGGCTGTTTGCCTCAGCGATGTCCGGAGCCGTCAACCGGGCGCCAAAAATCCTGCTCACGCCGGTGGTAGCCTTGATCGGGATGGTCGGAAACTTGGCTGCGGATGCTGCTTATGTGGTGCTTATCCCGTTGGCCGGGGTGATTTTCTCTGCAGCCGGACGCCACCCTATAGCCGGCATCGCCGCAGCTTTTGCAGGTGTCTCAGGGGGATTTTCCGCTAACCTGCTGCCCGGACAGCTTGATGCTTTGCTGTTTGGCATCACCGAGGCAGCAGCAGAGACCGTTCTGCCCGCTTGGGATGCCAACATTGCGGGTAATGCGTATTTCATTGTGGGTATGACCTTCGTATTCCTGCCGGTTATCTGGTTTGTGACTGACAAAATCATCGAGCCCCGATTGCTTCCTGTAAGCCCTCAGGTTGGTGACGAAGCTGCGGCTCATGACCAGAGAGAATCCGGTGCGTCGCTTCTGCCGGCAGAGATTCAGGGCTTAAAGCGAGCGGGGTTTGCGGCCCTTGCTGTTATCTTGGTTTGGGTTTTTCTCTGTGTGGCACCCGGCACGCCATTGATTGATGAGTCTGCCAATCCCGAAGCACGTCTGAATCCGTTGTTTCGCTCCTTGGTTGCCGGGTTCTTAATCCTGTTTCTAATGACTGGTTGGGCCTATGGCACCGCATCAGGGTCGGTGCAATCTCATCGGGATATCGTACGGATGATGAGCGAGTCCATGAGCGAGCTGTCTTATTATCTGGTCCTAGCGTTTGCTGCAGCGCATTTTGTGGCGATGTTCAACTGGTCTAATTTAGGTCTGATATTTGCCATTAAAGGGGCAGCGCTTTTGCAAGGATCGAGTCTGCCGGACTCTGTTCTGTTGACTTTAATCATCTTGTTCGGCGCCTCAATCAATCTGTTCATCGGTTCAGCCAGTGCGAAGTGGGCCTTATTAGCCCCCGTCTTGGTGCCGATGCTGATGCTGCTGGGATTGAGCCCGGAAATGAGCACTGCCACCTATCGGGTCGGCGATGGGGCTACCAATATCATCACACCCCTGATGCCGTATTTTCCATTGATACTGGTTTTCTGTCAGAGATGGCAGAAAGATTTTGGTCTCGGTAGTCTGGCAGCAACGATGCTGCCTTACTCGCTGTTGTTGCTGTTCTCTGGCATCGTCATGACGGTGATTTGGGTGATCTTTGGTATCCCTCTGGGCCCCGGAGCGACCGTGGAGTTCACGCTTTAAATACGATTTATGCCGAATTTCTGGAGGCGTTGATGTTGCCGAAGAGGCTGCGCACAATCATTTTTTCATAAGTCTGCAACAGCTCCGCCTCACTTTCCGCCAGATCGGAATTAACAAGGTCATTAACGCGAGTCAGCGCGTATTGTTGAATAACCAAAAGCGGTAGAACGATTTTCATACGAAGTCTAATGCTAGCCTGGCTGGTTGGGCTGTCTTCAAGCAATGCCTTTTGACCAGAAACCTTCAGCGCCATTTCTTTACTGAGGTCATATTCTTGCTTGATCAAACGCCAGAATTCTCCGAATCGTTGGTGTCTTTCCATATGAGCGGTCAGTTTAAAAATACTTTTGCACATGCTTTGCATGCTATTGCTAATCATTGCTTCGAAAAATTTCGACTCGCGATACAGTGCCTGATACTGTGCGAGCTGACCCTGCTCTTCAATTCTTTTTAGTGCAGTACCTAAACCGAAGTATCCCGGAACGTTCTGTTTTAGCTGAGCCCAGGCACCGACAAATGGAATGGCCCGAAGGTCCTCAAACTTTAAGCTGTCATTTTGCCCTCTTTTTGCCGGCCTGCTGCCTATGTTCGACTGCGCGTAATAGTGCAGAGTGCTCATTTCTTCCAGATAAGGCAGAAACAAAGGATTGGACTTGAACGCGAGATACTTCTCATAGCTGATGGTAGCCAGACGTTGAATCAATTTTCGCTGCCCGCTGTTCAGCTCTCTTTCTGGACGATGGAACAGATTGCTTTCCAGCCCTGCCGCAAGCAGCTGATTTAGATTATGCCTAGCAGCTGTATCCGTTCCGTAATAAGAGCTGATCGTTTGTCCCTGTACTGTCAGATGAATCTGAGTGTTTTCAATTTCCTTGCCAAGCGCAGCATAAAACTTGTAGGTGTTTCCACCCCCTCTCGCCGGAGGCCCACCTCTGCCGTCGAAAAACGTGACTTTGATCCCAGCTTTCCGGGAGACTGAAGTGATTGCTTCTTTGGCACAGTAGATGGCCCAGTTGGCCATCAGGTAGCCGCCGTCTTTTGTGCCATCAGAAAATCCAAGCATGACGGTTTGCTGACAGTCTCTGCCTTGCAAATGTTGGTTGTATGGATGACTGTCATACAGGTCAGACATGGTCCGGTCAGCCGTTTTTAGATCGTCGATGGTTTCGAACAGTGGTACGATGTCAACGCTGAGGTTATTTTTCCAGCCGGCGAGTCTGAACAAGGCAATCACGTGAACGACATCTCTGGGGCCTCGACAGTTACTGATAATATAACGGTGGATGCTCTGCTCGCCGTTCTTTTTTTGGATCTCCTGTATAAGCCTCATCGATTCCAGAGTGTCTCTTTCTACAGGCTCTACTATTGAGGCTGGATCGACCTCATGGTCTAAGTTCAGAAGCGCCTCTATCTGTTCGTCTTCCGAAAGTGCTTCGAACTTCTTATGCCAGTAATCTGGCAGAATTTTTAGCGCGTTCTCCAGGGCCCTCTGAATGATTCGGGAATCCTGCCTGATGTCAAGGCTGGCAAAGTGAAAACCGAACGTCCTGACTTTACGCTGGAACGAAGCCAGCTTATCCAGATAAAGCCCTTGATAGCGTGACTGTATGAGTTCACCGATTTTATCCAGTTCGTGCAGCAGTATTTCGACATTATCAAACGCCTGCGACACTTCGCCGGTCAGCTCCCGATGGCAGGTTTTTTCCAGACTTTCCAGCGCTTCATATACACCTCTGAAACTGAGTCGCCTTTTGAGCGACCGAAGTTCGTTGCGATAGCATTCAAGAACGATAAATCTCAATCGTTCAGCGACCCGTCTTGTTTCACTGACCGTAACAAAGGGGTTACCATCACGGTCCCCACCTGGCCAGAAGCCTATACTCAGAAGCTGCCTGCCTCCGTGCTTCATATCATTGCTGTCGAAGTAGTGCAGTAGTTCATCCGAGATTTCATTAAACGCGGTGTAGAAAATATTACCCAAGTACCAGCTTAGCTGAGTAGCTTCTTCGAACGGCGATGGTTTGGATTTCTGAAAAAATGGGGTATTGCCAAGCTGTTGCAGCAAGTCGCGAACCTTATTGACATCGCTCTTCCTTATTGCAGAAGTCAGATCCGTGATGATGGCCAGTACCGGGCCAGGATAAAACTGGGTCGGATGCGCCGTAAGGATGACTCGAGCGCCAAAGTCACTCAGCAGGTTTCGAAGTTCTTTGTCCAGCCCTTCAAGTGAGACTCGCTGAGTAAGTTGCCGCAGACGGTTGCGCTGTTTGGTCTGGTGGATTTTTGCATAAGCAGCATCTTCTAGCGCATCAATCAATACGACCTGCCTCTCAACATACTGAATGACCTTAAACAAAAATTGAATCTGTTTATCTTCTGTGAAGTGAGCGCGATGCGTCTGGAAGAAATCTCTAATGATTTGCTCTGGTGATTGCCCTAGTTGCAGACCCTGATCGCAGGCCTGCTCCAAAAGTGGTAACAGTAAGCCGGTTTGCTCTACTGCATCGAGCGGCAAAGTGAGAAACAGGCCGTTATACAGCTGATATTTCAGGTCAACTTCTTTTTCGTACATATTGATGAGCACTTGTTTATCAACCATTTCTCATTGTCCTTAACCGCCAATAGACGGCTGAAAATGATGATCAATAGGGGTTTCTGTGGGCATAGCCCTTTGATTTAGCTAGTATGCGAGCCATGCGCTTCTCGTACGTAAAATACCTACCTAGTTCAGCCAGCTTGTCTGCCTTGTTCCTGTTGTGCCGTTCCCTGAGCTTCGGAGCTGAAGGCACTGCCGGCGCGAATGAAGAGGCTCAGGCAGTTTTCTGGAATTTCGTCATTGCGGTTATTGTGTTGGCAACTTTGATAGCCAGTGCGGCTCTCCCTGTCGCCGCGTTACGCCAATGGCCGGGACGGTGGCGCTATTTCGCTATGTTTCCTCTCGCAGCCCTGATACTCCAGTTGGCCGTGATTTTCACCGGCCGCCTGGATGACCCCGGATCTCACCGATTGTGGCCATTCGAACTTTTCGCCTGGGCCATGGCGAACATGATTTATATGGTGATTATCATGACCGCTAAGCGAAAATTAGACAAACACGACGCTGAAGAAACCTCTTGAGCGCGGACTTCGACAGAATCTGGTGACTCCGGCCTACCGCCATTACGTGCCACCTACGCGCTGCCACGCCTCGAAGCCGCCATCCAAACTGTAAGTCTCAGAAAATCCACGATTGGATAAATAAGCTGATGCACTTTGGCTTGATATGCCGTGGTAGCACATCACAATAAGTGCGATATTAGATTTAGTTTCTTGACAAAACTGTTCAAGGTTTTGCTCCGAAAGATGCGTGCTACCGGGAATATGCGCCGCCCCATATGCGTGCGCATCTCGGATATCGACTATCTGAACATCAGCTCTGGTTTTCAGCATCTCTTTCGCTTGATCTATTGAGATGCGGTTAATGCTCATCATTCCGCTGCTTCCGCCGATTAAAAACCCTGCTTCAAAGACTCACAATTATACCGCAAAAAAGTTGCGCCCGAATGGCTTCGGATTCATTCAAAGTAAAATAACGCCCGCCAAAAGAAAGGCGACGGTTGAAACACCCGCAGAAAATAGCGCATACGGCAGCTGCGTCCGTACATGATCGATGTGATCAGTTGCTGCCGCCATCGAGGATACGACTGTGGTGTCACTGATTGGGGAGGCATGGTCACCAAAAACAGAGCCACTCAGCACTGCCGCCAAAAATAATGGGGGCGACAGACCGAGAGATAGCGCAATCTCCATTGATAATGGGATCATAATCGCGAACGTTCCCCAACTGGAACCGATCGAAAAGGCAATGAAACTGCTGGTCACAAAGACTAGTGGCAAAATGATAATTCTAGGAACAGATTCCCCTGCCATCTGCGCCACGTAGCTGCCGGTTTCCAGCAAATTCGCCACATCGCCCAGCGCTAACGCAAATAGCAAAATCATGGAGACGGGAAGAAACGCTCCTGCCCCTTCCAAAAAACTGCTCATCATTTCCTCCAGCCGAGCCCTTCTATTTACAAATAACTCAACCCACAACACTGATAAAGCAGACAAGACAGCCCACAGTACCGAGGTGGATCCTGAACCGGCACTGATGTCACCCTCGCCGGTTATATACAAAAAGATCGGCATGGAGAGAACCATTGCTGCGATAGGAACGATCATGGTGCTCGCTCTCTCTTGTGGGGCGATTAGGGATTGATTATTAGGCTTGACGATAGCTGATTCTACCATCGGAGCAGCATCGGGCCACAAAACGGCTCCTTGCTCTGTCCGTAATTGCGCTGCCTTCATTGGACCGATGTGTATACCCCGCGAAATAACCAGTGCAGAGGTGCCAAGCACTGCCAGTGGGTAAAAGTTCAGTGGAATAGCAGAGACAAAGACACCAATCGGGTCTTCGATGTTGGAAGAGGAAAGCAGGCTCAGGATAACCGCCCCCCAGGCATTGAGAGGTATCAGCACACAAACGGGCGCGGAGGTTGAATCAATAATATAAGCCAGTTTTTCCCGCGCGATCTGATATCGGTCAAATAGGGGTCTGGCTATCGAGCCCGCCACGAGGAGCGTTATGTTCGATTCGATAAAGATGACCAGACCGGTGCCGAAAGCCAGCCATTTCGCTCTCTGAGGATTATTGACCCAGCTCCTTGATTCCAGGAGGCGAATAAAGCCCCTCACTCCACCAAAACGTTCAATGGAGGCAATCAAACCACCAATGACCAGGGTAAAAATCAAGACCCGTGTATCACCGGGGTCTGAGAAAACATGGACTATACCGTCAATGGCTAGGGCAAGTCCGGCAAGAGGATTGACTGACTGGAGCAGACAGAAGCCCACCCAGATACCAATACTTAAGGAAATGACAACTTGCTTTGTGGCAATGGCAAGCATGATCGCAATAAGTGGCGGTAATAATGACGTCCAGTTAGGTTCGTACATGATGAATCCAGTCCATTTTTTTTTAACTGAGCTTATGCGAAGTATAGAGAATCCAGTCAATCCCCGACATAGTTTGAAGCCTCCTTGATGAGCGGGCGACCCGAAATACCGAGGGGAGACGAAAGATTAGAGTCAATAGACGATTTTTGGTAAGAAGCATCGAACTCCGAATGTGCTACGCAATCTCATCGTCAGTGTCCGTATTAATTGTCAGGCCCAAGTACTCTGTGGAGGAATAACCTATGGGTCGACGCAAGTTTCTCAGTAATATGAGTGCGGCAGTGGCTGCCTCTATCGCCGGTGCCACCGCGCTCTCAGCCAAGGCTGACGCGCTTAGAGAAGCCAGGAGTGGCGAACTGGATAAGCGTATTGCCACACCTTGGATGTGCAGCATCGACCCCACGCGTGAGCCGATTCCCAGAGACAATCGTCCCTGGTATCAGCACTATGTTACTGACTTCCTGTGTCGAGCAACCCGAAACCGTATCGCAGCCAGACTTCTCTGAATTCGACCCCCTGGCAACGGATTCTCTTGTCATGCGGAACACTGAAATCAGAGAAGATCTGTTAGAACAATCTGATATTCATGACATCGAGCACTGGATCAACAACAACGGGTCGATCGGCTTCTATTTACGAGACACAAAGGCAGTAGACCGTTCGGCAAATGAAGCCATTGGGGTGTACATCTCGCTTCAATAAGAACGCCATTATTTCTTCCTTTATCTTCACGGAAATAGTTGACCTTAGAACTCGGCATACATATTGCTGCACAACACTTGAGCTGATCGGGAAATGACCGGAAACGTGAAACACGTAAAAAAGAATCCGCTGTACCCTGATGTCGAAGTTTTCGTAGAATATGATGGCCTACTTCTACCGTGGGTGCGACTCAAAATAGTGCTTTTGATACTTATCGCACCAAATTGGGTCATGCGCAAATACCCAAATGATCGATTCGTCACGCATTGAGCAAATAAGTAAGACACTGCCCCCTACCAGCCATTTCCAAGGAATGAGTATGACCAACACCAAAAATCGCCGCCTGGCGGCCGTCGCGACATTTCTGTTTACCGCTACAGCAAGTTCGAATCCGGTATATTCCCAAGAAAGTAGGATCGAGGAAATCATGGTTGTTGCGGAAAAACGAGACGAAAGTCTACAAGATGTATCTCAAGCCATTACCGCAATTACAGAACTTGATTTAGAGACTCGAAATATTAACTCTTTCGTTGATCTCAGCGCATTGGCTCCCGGTCTGACTATATCAAAAAACGAGGGTTTCAAAACCGTAGTTTCGATCCGAGGTGTTGGTAACGAGACAAACCAAAATGCAGTTGCCGCTCCTTCAGTCGCCTACCATATGGACGGCATATTTGTTGCCTCACCTTTTTCTCTTCAGTCAGATTTTATCGACGTAGAGAGAATCGAAGTCTTACGGGGGCCTCAAGGAACTCTGTTTGGGCAAAATTCCACTGGGGGAGCAATCAATGTAATTAGCAAAGCGCCTTCCTTAGACTCTTTAGAAGGGAAGGCAGACGTTACCGTGGGGAACTACGGGCTGACAAAAACCCGGGCGTCCATAAACATACCCTTTTCAGATTCACTCGCGTCAAGAACTTCGGTATCCCTAACCTCGAGGGACGGATTCAGTCAAAACGTCTTCAACGGCCAAGAGCTAGATGATGCAGATCATACAAGCTTTCGCACGGACTGGCTCCTTGAGTTGAGCGATACGTCACGCCTCCGAGTATTTGGCCAGTATTTCGACGCTGATAATAACGGAGCTGCAATAAAAGGGTTTTATGATACAACGCCTGATAGAAGGAAACTTTCGCAGAATACCCTGTCCAAGTACCAACTTGAGTCGAAGATTGCTGGTGGTATTGGAGAATTTGATATGGGTTACGCGACTCTCAAGGCTTTAGCAAGCTGGCAGAAAGATGAGATCTATGTTGTGAGGGATAACGACCGGCATAATTTGTTCCATGACCCTTCCTCTGTTGCTGCTACAGCCCCTTTTTATGTTGGCGTCGAATTCAACCCTGAAAGCCAAATACAAGAAACAAAGACATTTGAAATAAACATGATTTCCAATAATTCTTTCAACGGGGTTTTCGATTGGATCATAGGTGCGTTTTACATGGACCAAGAGATCGAAGGCCATATAAGGGAGTTTTTAGACGATAACTTTAATGGAGTCTATGACGGAACGTTTGATGATCCCTACTTCGATACCAGCTATTCCAATATGTTTCCTGCATCAATGATTCCAGCAGGACTTACTCCTGGCCAAATTCCAGGCGGAGCTGGAGATTGGGGATTTATGTCTGACAACTACCCAACCCGAGAGTCATACTCGGTTTACGGTCAGACAACCTTTAACGTATCGGAAGCGTTGCGAATTATCGCAGGCGCTAGATATACGGATGACACAGTGGAGAGTTATGTAAATAACTTCTTCGGAGGGCAGATCGGTAATTTGGAAAAGACGTCAACAAAAACTACTGGACGACTAGCATTCGAATACGACCTTGGTCTTAATTCAATGGTCTACTCCTCTTTCACACGCGGATTTAAGCCCGGTGGGAGTAATCTTACCTATGGCTACACCGAAGCTGAGGACGCCGCAATGGGTAATGCCATCGCACCTCCTCTTGTATTTCCAACTTTCGAAAGTGAGTCCGTTACCGCATATGAAGTTGGAATTAAATCCGATTTTATTGATGGCAGAATGCGAGCTAACGTTGCTGCATTCTTTTATCAATACGATGATCTGCAGTTCCAAGCAACGGATCCGGATGTTTTCCGCGGTGGGGTTGCGAATATTCCCGAATCGGAAATGAAAGGTGTTGAAGCCGAAATCATTGGGATTCTAACTGATGAGCTGACCCTCGACTTCAAAGCCGCGATCCTAGATTCTGAAGTGACCACAGACTTCGAGACCTTAGACAATGTTAAGGCAAACTCGTCCCTTCCCGCTCCTCCTTGGTGCAGCCCTGTCGGATACTTGGGTTTTTGCTACGAGGACCTACGTTATGAGAACAGAGAAAACATAAGGGGAAATGAATTGGCAAAAAGCCCTGATTTGACGGCAAGCCTTCGGCTTCAGCATCAGACGGGGCTTTCATCGGGCCACACGCTTACCAGCACTATCGACTATATTTATCGCGGCTCTTTTCAACAGCGTGTAATAAATCATCCACTCATTGATACGGTGGAGGACTATAATTTACTCAATCTGACAACGGGGGTTGATTCTGAATCTGGGACGTGGGGATTCGACATCATGCTATATAACATAACAGACGAAGATGGAATCAATTCTGCAATGACTGATGTATTCGGAGTTAACGCGACCGGTATAGAGCTGATACCTCCCCGCCAAATAATGGGTAGGTTAAGCTACTCATTTTAAATAATTATCTGCGGCTCACCATTCTCTTTGCTCGGTGAGCCGCCCTGTGGTGACCTTCCCCTTTCTCTTTTTATATGTAGATAAATTTTAAAGCAAACAATACGGTTAGCGCCCACGCAACAAACGATACTTGCCTGAGTTTTCCGGTAAAAGTCTTTATAACCGCGAAACTTATAAATCCTATCGCGATCCCATCGGCAATCGAGAACGACATGGGGATCATGATTACTGTGATTAAAGCAGGTATAAGTTCGCTGTGATCGTGCCAGTCTAAATTCTGCAAACCACTAAGCATGATCATGGAGACATATATAAGAGCCCCTGCCGTTGCATATGGTGGAACAAGGCTCGTGAGGGGGGAAATAAAAATAGTTATACAGAAGAATAAAGCGGTAAAAACAGCAGTCAGCCCTGTTCTACCACCGGCTGAAACCCCAGCAGAACTTTCAACATAACTTGTAACCGGAGCGCAACCCACAAAGGTTCCGACCAGACTTGAAACGCTATCGGTCCTAAGCGCTACGTTGAGATTAGTTATTTCATTGTTTTTATCGGTAAGTTTTGCGCTGTCAGCAACCGCAAAGAGAGTGCCTGCAGTATCAAATAGATTTACGAATAAGAAGGCAAGGACCACAGTAATCATGCCCACGTTCATTGCACCCGAAATATCTAGCTCGAGAAATACTGGTGTTAGTGATGGAGGTTGTGCGACCCATCCCGAATATTCAACCTTCCCAAGAGCGACAGCTACGCCGGTAATACTCGCGATGCCCAATATAATCGCCCCAGGGATGCGCCGTATCGAAAGAACAGTTATCAGAAGGAAACCGCAAAGTCCTAAGAATGTTTCAGCGCTTGCGAGGTCTCCGAGAGATATGTAGTTAGCACTGTCAGACACGACTATACCGCTGTTTCTGAGACCGATAAAGCCTATGAAAATTCCTATCCCTGCTGCGATAGCGAATCTGAGATTCACTGGTATGCTTGCAAGAATCCACCTTCTTAACGGCGTAAGGCTGATAACAATAAAAAGAATACTTGATAAAAACACAGCACCAAGAGCAACTTGCCAGCTATATCCGAGTTCCCCGACCACTGTGAAAGTAAAAAACGCGCTCAATCCTACCCCCGGCGCGAGGGCGACTGGCCAATTCGCTACGACTCCCATTGCAACCGTAGTCAGCGCCGCTGCTAAGCAAGTCGCAGTAAAACTTGCGCCATAATTCATCCCGGCCTGCGCCATCATTGTTGGATTGATCACTACAATGTAGGCCATAGTAATGTAAGTGGTCAGTCCGGCAATGAATTCGGTAAATATGCTGGTTCGCCTGATGTCGATTTCAAAATAACGAATTAATCGGGTTTTCATAATCATTATGATAGCATCTACTTGATCCATGTTGGAGGAACTCAGTTCAGTTGTCGTCGATGCGGTTCGAGAATGGAGACGGTACCGATACTAGTTAAACAAGGATTTATGCAGCAAAGTAAGGATGGTTCTGGCTAGCCCGATAAGGCTGGAATGAATTTATGCTTAAACTACAGCTAGCAATGTTTTTCAGACTTTTAAAACCAGGCAACATATTTTTTAAGACAAATCTGTTACCTAGTTCACAGAATCTATAACCAAAGAAAAAAACTCGATATCGTCCCAGTCAGCAGGAAATTCCGTAGAGTGGTAGGATCCATCTTCTCTAGAATTCGAGTTCCCAATTCTTGTGTAAAGGCTGTTTCTTACTACCACAATATCTAGGCCTGGATGGATATAGATATTGTTGCTCCTGCTCCCTTTGGCTGCGAACCATTCCCCAGACCTGTCCGGCCACCATTGGTATCCGTACCCAATTTGAAGGCCTTCCGCTATCAAAATTGAAGGGGCTGTAGATTCTATGACGTATTCGCTCGGTATAACTTGAAAGTCTCCCCACTTTCCGTCTCGAGCGTATAACAAACCAAACCTAGCGAAATCTCTGCTTTTCATATCTAGACAACAGTAAGCCATATAATTTGAGAATTTATCTGTCCACCAAACAGTTGAAATGCCGATCTTTGAGAAAATGTTTTCGCGTGCGAAATCTAGCAGAGATTTGCCAGTTGCACGTTCGATGCTTTCGCCAATTATTTGGGTGTCAGCATTTGAATAATTCCAGTTATACTCGGCGCCCAACCACCTGGCGCGCTCAGGGTTAACGGTTCTATCAATAGAGAATAGGACATTGTCGACAGCATTATATTGACCACTTTCATTCTTGACGCCAATATACATACTGGTGCCATCATCTCCGCTCTCGCTTAGGCCAGAAGACATAAGTAACAAATCCTTGATCGTGATATTTTTCCTTTCATCTTCTGCCCACTCCCTAATAAACTCCGCCGCAGACGTGTCTGCGGAAGCAATATATCCCTTTTCGATTGCGATTCCAGCTAAAGCGCTAGTAAAGGATTTTGCAGTGGACCAAGAAGTTGCTATTGAGTTCTGGTCTGAACCTTTGGCATATTGCTCAAAGACGATTGATCCATGCCTTACTACTACAAGCGCCTGAGTGTTTTGACCTTCTCCGAATGCATAGTCGACAACTTTTTGGAATTTCTCTGCATCTAAACCGACCTGTTCTATTGTTGCTGTCACCCATGTTTCACCTGGCACTTCTGTGGTCGAAAACGTTTCAATGGCAGAGCCCAATGTAAAAATTAAACCATTCGGATCTGTCAGTTTAAGGGCGACGTCATAGGATATTGCTCCGACGTTTACTTTTCTCAATCTAAGAACATCTTCATAAACATCGTTCATAGATAGATTGCTGCCACTGTGGATTTCCGTTGCGGCCAAAACTTGGAAGCAAACAGAGTCGCACTCAACTAAACCTAATTCTGCTCGATACTTCTTGTCTCCGACGATTATATTCTCTGCTGTTAGTATGCCGTCGGCATAAGTGGCATCAACCGGAAATTCGACAATGAAATTCAGATTGTTACCACAGTCTATGTCGTTCCACTGCCCTGCCGCACCATAGAAACCTGGATCAGCCGCCGGCCACGCTGTGACAGCCATAGCCAGACAATCTTGATTGTTAAAATTATCTGGCTCGCTACCTCCGATTCCATGACCTGCGCCATTGCCCCAAAACGCGCGACCAGCGATCTTGGTTGTTTCAAGTGTGGAGCCGTCAACCCAAACCCATTCACTTTCGTTTAGCGAGTCTGATGCCCCAAGCCAGTGATATTCGGCATAGCCGCCGTCAGGCGCATTTTTCCCATAATTCGACATTAGTCTCTCGATAAATACATTTTCTTTAAAAGAATTGATAACAAGGAGCCTGCCACCAACTGAGATCGCATATTCTTTTGCTTCAGACCATGACTTTGGAGTGGTAATAATCTGATATGCATGGCCATTGAACTCCAAAAGTACGTTTTGGCTGGCGTCTTGCTCGGCGGCGTAAAGTCCTTGTTGCAGCGCTAACAACCAAAAGCAATAAGACATTATTGCCTGAAATTGATGCGACAAATTTCGTGTCTGATTGCTACGCTCAGACAGCGAGTGGCATGGATTTATCAGAGAGATAAATATAGTAATCACAGTCTACCTTCACCCTAAGATATTTATAAGGGTCCTCTTAGTGAGGTATGAAATTGTATTTCACAAACTCAATGGTCCAGAAATTTCCAGGACAAGGTGCGCCAAATCGAGGAGAAATGCTAACTTAATTATTTAGTTGTCGCCCAGGGCTGAAATCTGAGCGGCACGGCATGTCTGCCAAAGGATTTTAAGTCTCTTTAGTCTACTAATTCACCACTAGGGCTCAGTTTTTATGCGGTTTGTTGATCGCTATGTGTGACTATAAGGTGTTATAAAGGGCGCAAAATGGTCACATTGAACTTGTGTTCGGGCCGCATAAATTTAGGCCGCAGTGAACACAATATTAGCGACGGTTGTTCACCGCATTCAGCTCTAGTTGCTGCATTTAAATACTTCTCAACGAATCATTTAAGCTTGTGGTGCCCGAACGGGGATCCTGTTTATCAGTCCACGCGGTTGAGCAGCCTAAACGATTGCCATGGGTAACAAAGGGTACTGCCTCTGAATTTTTAGACTTGGTCTCAGCTTGACGAGCACACCAATCTCCGAAGCGATACAGCCCCAGCAATCACAAAGCGAGCGCAATTTAGAGATCCTGTCACCGACTGACTTCGGATGATGCGTTCCGAAGGTGTTTAGTATTCAAGGCCTGAAGTCGCAATTCCTATAAGATCAATATTCTGAATGTTCAGTTCAAACTCCGCTACCTGTCTCGCAAACTCGAGTGATGAAAGCGAGCCGTTGTCTAGCAAATCACTGTAAGTCTCCAAAATATCATCATTAGCGGGCACGCCAGTCAGAGCATTATGGAAGTGATTTACGATATCAGCGGATAAGGGGTTCTCCCCAAATACTGAAGTTAGAGCCTGTTGTAAGAGGTCATCAAAGGAGAGGCCGTCATCGAGCAGATCTAAAACGGTTCGAACAGTTTCTGTATTCTGAATAGCTGCCGCACCGAGGAATGCGCCGATAACTTTAGCTGCTTCTCCCGCATGACCGGCGCTATCGAATGCAAGTGCCTTGTCTGAAAACTGGACACGCTCCACATTGGTTAGGGTATGGGTCCAACCATTGAATGATTCGGTAATCGTCAGCGTTCCATTCACAACGCTCAGATTGAAAGACTCAGAATTCATATTGTAAGTAATGGTGTCGATCCCTGAGCCTCCGTCGACTGCCTCATTTTGCGCGGGCAAATCAAAAATATCGTCACCACTTGTCGTTCTGCTTGGCCCTAAAGACGTGCCGCTTCCGGGACTCCCCGGCCCTCCCGTTGGACCCTGGTCGTCCTGACTGAGAGGCGCTGGCTCCCCTTTTCCCCAAAGGGTGACGCCTCGCTCGCCGGCAGTGTCCATATCACGGCT
>PBTW01000129.1 GCA_002729315.1 Gammaproteobacteria bacterium | reverse complement strand
TTTTGGATTGATAAGTATTTAAGCAAGTATGTGTAAAGGGCTACGTTTTGATCCTGTGAACTGTCTGCGCGCTCGTTGGCACAGTCGCAGGTCTGCAACAGCCCTTCAGGCGCTGAGAATCCCATAAGGTGCGTGCAGCAATTTTTATCGAGCCAGAGTCCGGCCTCTTCGGCGTTGCCCAATGCTTGTTAACGATTGGGCTCGTGGGAAGAGCGCGTACATAGCCAATGTAAACGAGTCCCGGGGCTATGCCCTCCTCGACTTGAAACGCTTGTTGAACTGAGCAACTCGGCCGGCGCGTTCGCTTGTTCGCTGTTTACCAGTGTAAAAAGGGTGTGACGCGCTAGAAATGTCGAGTGATATATACGGATAGGTCTTGCCTTTGTATTCTTTTTCTTCCTCGGTGTCAGCCGTAGAGCCAATGACGTAGTATTGATCTACCGAGGTATCATGGAATAAAACTGGACGGTATTTTGGGTGAGTGTTCGGTTTCACGAGGATCTCCCGGAAATTGGATGTCAGCATCGTGGCTATGTTTTGGTAATTCTACCACGCAAATTAGATATTGGTCACCTATAACATTCGACCGTAAGCTAAAATTCTAGGCCAATTTCACTCGATGGATGAACTGACCATCGAGGGGATAAGCTACACAATGCACCTAACTAGATTATTTGAAGGACCAGATACGCAAGATTCTGTGGCTTCGGATATGAATCAAGAAACAATAGCCTTCTCCCAAACTACCGAACTTGCCTTAGATTCAGCCAGGATGCTCTGCATGGCTATACCCGGAGTACGACCTGCCCAAAATATGTCCTGAGCCCAGGGCCTCTTCAGTCTTTAATCGTGGATAGTGAAGCAGGGAGAAATCAGGATTGGTTGCAACTGCAAAACTTTCTATACTTAGAGCTGTTGGGCCCTTCAAACACAGAGAAGGACCTTCACAGCGAATAACTCACATCCACATCGGTCCTAAATTATGATCTCAAAATTATTCAGAACCCCTTTTTCATTCCTTTTGTTAGTCTTTTTAATTAACTGTTCCCAGGAAACTGAGGTTACAGCGACGACTTCAGACGCTGTGTCAGTTGAGGTGGCTGAGCGAGCGATGTTTGAGGGAAGTGAACGGGAGCTCATTGCTCGAGCGCTGGAGATTCATGATCGAGTTCTTACGCTCGATTCTCATGCAGATACACCATTACGCATGATCGAGCCAGGGTTTGATATGGCCGAGCGTCACGATCCCAATGAGACTGGCTCAAAGGTGGATTACCCCAGGATGGTTGAAGGAGGATTGGATGCTATTTTTTTTGCCGCGTTTGTTGCCCAAGATATTCGCGACGACAAAGGTAACAGCCGGGCTAAGACATTAGGTGTGCAAATGATTGATGCAATTGTGGCTTCCGCGGAGGAGAATTCAGATATTGTAGGTATTGCTTTAGATCCAGAAGATGCTTACAACCTTGAAGAGCAGGGTAAGCGCGCGGTCTACATAGCTGTTGAAAATGGCTATCCAATCGGTGACGACATTGCTAACGTGGAAATGTTTTATAACGCCGGTGTTCGGTACATCACACTTGTGCATTCATCCAACAACGATCTGGCGGACTCCGCGACCGATCCTAATGGGCCAGAGCATCAAGGACTAAGCACTTTCGGAGAAGAAGTTGTCCGAGAAATGAATCGTCTTGGAATCATGGTCGATGTCTCACACGGCAGCGACGATGTCTTTTACGATGCCATTGCTATTTCAGAAGCGCCCATTATCGCAAGTCATTCCAACGCGCGGGCAGTAACAGACCATCAACGCAACATGACAGATGATATGCTCAAACTAATGGCGGAGAACGGCGGAGTAGTGCAGTTGACCATGTTGTCCAGCTATCTAAGGGATATGCCGGAAAACACTGAAAGAGAAACCGCTCTGGCAAAACTTCGCAGTGATTCCAAGCCGGCAAGCGAAATGACCGAGGCAGAGCGGTTGACAATGCGGGAGGCCATCAGAGAAATCAATCAGCAATACCCCGACCCATCAGCCACGGTTAATCATGTGGTCGATCATATTGATCATATTGTCGAGGTGGCTGGAATCGATCATGTGGGAATCGGGTGTGATTTTGATGGCGGTGGTGGTATTGACGGGATTTTTGACGCCAGCGAAGTAATGAATATCACAATCGAGTTGGTGAGACGGGGTTACACAGAAACGGAAATACAAAAGATTTGGAGTGGCAATCTAATGCGCGTATTCAGGGAGGTTAAAGCTACAGCAGAGCGACTGCAGGCTTGAAGTTTTCCCCAGTGGTGAACCCGAAGCGACCCATTAAGCTCTTTGTCGCACTTGTTTTATTAGGCCATTGCACCTCCGCTTATGCCCACCCCTTGAGGCTGTCATTGAGTGAGATCGAATACGACTCCGATCAACAATTGATAAGTATCAGTCTCAGACTTTTCCTAATGGACGTGCGTGAAGCCCTAATTTTCGATCCGCAGAGCACGGAGCTGGCCTTCACCCTTCCCAATGAGTCGCCAGCCGCGGAACGACTGTTGTTGAACTATGTAAACCGGCTCTTCTACGTAAAGGCGAATGGAGGGAAAATCGAACTCCAAATAAAACGCAAGAGACTTAGTGGAGAAGGTGACAACACTGCCCTCGGCGTGCTCTTCGAACATCGACAAGAACAGCCTCTCATATCCCTCGAAATCAAGAACGCTGTCTTCACCGACCTGTTTTTTGATCAAAATAATATTGTCTATGTGCACGTTAACGGCGATTCCAGATCTTTCATGCTAAACAAAAAAACGCCCATTCATACACTGAAGTTCTGATATGCAATCGTTCCCGTTTTTCATCCAGTTGGGTTTCGTACATATATCTGATCTTGCTAGCTACGATCACATACTTTTTCTTGTTGCTCTGTGCGCTGTTTACAGAATTGAACAATGGAGGATCATTAGTATCCTGGTCACAGCTTTTACTGTCGGCCACAGTATCACCCTAGCGCTTGCTGCTCTCGAAACCCTTTCCATTCCTTCGGACGTCATCGAATTTCTTATACCCACTACGATAATGTTCACGGCCTTTCAGAATGTGCTCGGTCGTTCATCTACAGGGCGACATTCGAAGATGTTGCGGAACTATGCTCTGGCGCTGTTTTTCGGGTTCATCCACGGAATGGGTTTCTCGAATTACTTTCGGGCGCTATTAATGGGTGAATCAAATATTTTCGCACCCCTTCTTGGATTTAACCTGGGTATCGAGCTGGGCCAACTACTTGTAGTCTTAGTCATCGTCGGCACCGCTTTTCTGTTTCTCAATGTTATACGAGTTAGATTTCGAGATTGGAATGTGTTTGTTTCTGGAGCTGCAGCCGGAATGGCTTTGATGTTGATGGTTGAGAACCGGTTCTGGTAGATGCCGACTCAGCTTCAGTACTATGCCGTCTAGCGAAATCCTGATCCGCATACAGCGCGAACGCAGGGGGCTCAAAATAACTCCCCCACAAGTTTATTTCTTTTGGTATATCCAAATTGGTCTGCATTTGCGCGGTATTGAAGGATTTAATTCAGTCGAAAAACCCAATGAGCATTCCCTAAAAAATTATATCCTGAGCTCAGTCAAATCTGTTTATGATGCGAGGAACAGCACTTTGACAACGATATGGGGCAATATCTTCGTTTGAGTCAGTTCTGGATCGCGGAAGTATTTCACGCTATCCCAGCGATTTTAGTCCAAACCTACTTTTTTGTTTGCCGAAAACTATAGTATCTTTAAGATCCAAATACGAAATGAGGGCTCGATCATGGGCGTATATGTAAAAACACTAATCGGTGTCGTATCAGTATTCCTGTCCAATTTTATTTCCGCTGCAGAGTTTGACAGGATTGGCAGTTTTGACTTCCCAACCTCTGCCTCAGGCGCCGCACAAGAGCATTTCTTGCTTGGCGTTGGCTACCTTCATAGCTTTGGCTGGAAGCAGGCGCGAGTAGAGTTCCGAAAAGCGCAGGATATCGAGCCTGACTTCGCGCTTGCCTATTGGGGCGAATCGCTTACCTACAACCACCCCCTGATACCAGTGTTACAGGACCCAGATTCTCCACAGGAAACCCTTTTAAGGCTGGGCAGAAACAGCGAGGAGAGGTTGGCCAAAGCACCTACTCGTCGAGAGAAAGGCTTTCTGAAAGCGGCGGAGGCGTTCGCTTTCACGAACGGATCCCTTGGTGAAAAAAGGTTAGCTTGGATGCAAGCGATGTTAGATTTGCATGATGAATTTCCCGAGGATAGGGAGGTTTCGGCATTCACCGCTGTTGCGATGCTGAGTGGCGCTACGGCGGCAAAGGATGGACGAGTGCTGAATAACTTCCTCACTGAATCGGGCACCGACCTAAGCATGCAGGCCGGCGCGATAGCAATGGAGCTGTTTAGGGAGAATCCGAATCACCCGGGAGCCGCCCACTACATTATCCACTCATTTGACCATCCAACTTATGCGCCCCTTGCGCTGGTTGCTGCCGAAAAATACGCGAGCATAGCCCCTGCAGTGTCGCATGCCCAACATATGCCTACTCATATTTTTATCCAGCATGGTATGTGGAACAAAGTGTCCGAATGGAATGATTCTGCATTCCAAGCAGCTTGGGACTTATGGGAAGAGGGTGATTCTGCCGGCGATCAAAATCATTCGTCCGACTGGGGCCAATATGGAGATTTGCAACAGGGGAACGTTGAACGGTCTAAGCTGTGGATAAGCCGAGCAGAACAGGTTTTGGCGAAGAACTCAGATTCAAGGTCGCGCAGCACTCTAAAAACCATGAAATCTAGGCATATCATTGAGACTGAAGAATGGTTGACTCAAGAGCTCGACGTATCGATGAGCAATGATGAGTTGCTTGCCCTCGGTATGAGTGCCGTAAACCTGAGAGATATGACTCTTGCCGAATCAGTTGCGGATAGGCTGCATGATCTTGTGGCCGACAATCCGAACGACGTAAACCTCAAGTTAATCGATATGGAGATCTCATCGTTGCTGAAGTTTGAAAAAGGCGATAAAAAAGGTGCCATAGCTTTGATTATGGAAGCAGTCGCAATCGCAGAAAGTCAGTCACCGCCAAGGGGGGCGGCGAGTCCGCTTCAGCCTGTGCATGAGCTAGCGGGCGAATTATTACTGAAATCTGGTGATTATGAAGCGGCAGCAGACTTATATGAAACTTCGCTAGGTCGTATGCCCAATCGGCCAAAAGCGATTTTGGGAGCGGCTAGAAGTTATGCCGGCATGGGGGAAGTCGATAAAGCGAAGGATAGCTACAAAGCCTTTGAAGCAATCCGAGGATGGACCAATACTTCCGAAGTAAACGAAGCGGAAAACTACATCGGATCATGAACATTGCCAACGACGATTGAATAGTCGAAGGGTTGCAGGAATTAGATCAGCAATAAGCATACTGACCATTTTATTAATGCTTTCGTTACGTTAGGGCGGCAATGGCTGAGACTTACACGTGTCGGACAGAAAAACCCGCCTATTCACAATCGATTCAAATCCAATTAAGTGGGTACTTGGATATGACACATCACAAGTAAACACCCGCCAAAAGCGGCTAGATAGAAAGGGCATTCTTGTCTGTTGTTACTTAAATCTAAGCTCTCAATCCCGGGAACTGCTGATTTAAATTATCAGTTCACAACTTAGGTATAGCTATCGGACCACTATCTAGAACTTCACCGCAAACCCTTTACACCAAAATCTTTAAAAAGTTTTGGGGGCTGTACATCAAAGCACGGATAGTATTGGCTTCTGCACTCCCTTCAGAGGGGTATTAGGAGTGTTTGTTCGCTATTCTGATTTTGCCAAATTCTGTGCAAAACTATTGCTGTAGTAGGCGGTGCTAGCATCGCGGTAAGCCATAGAATACGGTAGTAGGAAAGTGACGGAAGATTCTGCCCCTCTCGGCAGACTGGCGAATTTACGCCTTGTAGATCACGTAGGGTGTATCTTTTATTAAGAGCATATAAGCAAGACTTCGTATGGTATCCGGTAGTCTCTCTTGATTTGTAGCTTTCTGATATCCAATCTATATTACGAATTCTCACTTTTTCATTTTTCGTCGTGGCAGCCAAAAATTAGACTATTAATCCTGCCTTTATTTTCAGTCGCTCACGTTTTCTCCTCCGCGATAATAGAGGCAACACAAAGAGACAACTCCCTGTCAGCCACATAACAAACAGGATGACCGCAGTAGGAAAGAAAATCCATAACTTGATATTGTCATGGAAGAAAGATCCGTCGTGAATAGTTTCGATAAGATCGCTGCGGCGATAGGCAACCTGAAGAATCTCAGCTGTTGCAGCGTCGATTTGAATTTCCCATTGATTCAAGCTCCTGATTTTTAACATACCGCGGGACGGCCGCACATCTAGTCGATCAATATCTTGCCAACCAGTGATAGCGGCTGCTTCTACGGACTGGGCAGCTGCCAGAATATCACCAAAAGAAATCTGCGGCAGGGTACCGATTCCTCGCTGAGTCGCCGGTTGAATCCATTGCACATCTTTTTTCAGTTGCAGTACCGTGCCACTGGCGATAATGATGAAGGCTGGCAAAAAAATAATAAGCGAAGCCCAATAATGAATCTTACGGGTCATAGCTTTCCAATTTATTCTCAACACTATCCTCCCTACTGCGTTGTATATGCCTCAAGTTCTACTACTTCAAACGTCCCACAATGAAATATTGCAAGTAATAGTAGCCACGGCAAATAGTAAATTGTTCTGCACAATCGTCCATGCTAGTTTGTAAAGTCAAAATCATCCTTAAGATAATTGCTAATGAAAACGCTGACACGCTCTTTGTTCTCACTATGTCTCACAATATCGGCTTTCCTAACCTATGCCCAATCCTTTGACGGCATGCAGTATCGCAATGTAGGCCCTACCCGCGGTGGTCGGGTAACTGCGGTGGCAGGAACTACAGCCGCTCCCTCTACTTTCTACTTAGGCGCATCTGGCGGTGGTGTCTGGAAGACTG
>PBTW01000128.1 GCA_002729315.1 Gammaproteobacteria bacterium | reverse complement strand
TGAGCCAGATGGAGGAAGCTGGCGACGGGGCTTTGCGGCGCGCCTTTGAGGAGCTCAAACAACGCTTGCAGGCTGAAGGTCTGTTTGACCAGAGACACAAACAGGAAATTCTGGAGGGTTACCACCACGTCGGGCTGATCACCTCAGCTACCGGCGCAGCGATCCGTGACATGGTGAGCGTTTTTGGACGCCGATTCCCCGCGACGCGACTCACCGTCTTCCCGGTGGCGGTTCAGGGTCCGGAAGCCCCGGATGAGATCAGTTCAGCACTGGCGCTGGCCAACGCGCTCACAGACGCGCTGGGTTTACAGGCTTTAATCATTGGCCGGGGCGGTGGCTCTCTCGAAGACCTGCAAGCATTTAACGAGGAATCCGTCGCCAGAGCTATTTTTGCCAGCGAGCTACCTGTCGTCTCGGCAGTCGGTCATGAAGTCGACTTCACCATCACCGATCTGGTCGCAGATCTGAGGGCGCCGACACCGTCTGCGGCAGCCGAACTGTTGAGTCCGAACCAGCTGGACTATCTTGAGCAGGTGCAGGGCCTGCTGCAGCGTTTCAGCAACTTGGCCGGGCAATCCCTCACGCGGCGCAAGGAGAGAATGATCTGGATGGTCAAGCGATTGCGCCGGCCGGACAAACGGCTGCAGGACCATGCCCAGACACTCGACAGACTGGAGCTTCGGCTAAAACGCGTTCTGCGCAATCGACTTCAGCAGGCCACGGCGCAGTTGGCCTTGCAGCAGCGAGCACTTGTCGCGCTCAGCCCAGCGCAAAAGCTGTCGCAACAGCGAAAGCAGCTTACTGCCCTCTGTCAGCGCATAGCTAATTCAGGCCGCAGACATCTTGATCAAAGTCAGGAGCAGCTTGTTTCCCTCAGCAGAAATCTCAATGCAGTCAGTCCACTGGCCGTGCTGAGCCGCGGGTTCAGTATCACCCTGACGGACAGCAATCAGGTAGTCAGACAAACGGCTGATGTTGAGCCCAGGCAAACTCTTGTCACCAGACTTGCCGACGGCACTATCCATTCGAGCGTCACGGAGACACACCCGAACCCCAGCGAAGAATAAATCAGCCCTCTTGTCGCGCCATCTCCGACGCGATATGGCGACCAAAATTACCAGCACACCCACATCGGCAATCGAGAGTATCAAATACCGCCTTGCTTCAGTGCCGAGAACCTGGAATTTTTGTATATTACGCCCTGACGGTGAAAACAGCTGCGCCATGATCAGCAACTGAAGATGTCATCAGGGTGAAGTAATGAATAAAAGAGAACAACAGCGAAAAATTAAACAAGAGAAACAGCAGGCTGCGCAGCGAAAGGCACAGTCCAAAGCACTCGCCTCCAAGGTCGCCCTGTTTGGCATAACACCGGTGCTGGCTTTGTTTGTCCTGTATACCCTGCTTAATCAGGGGCCAACTTTCTCACCGGTCGAAATTGCTGACAGCGATCACATCCGGGGAGAGCGTGAGCATCCCGTTAGCATCGTGGTCTATGCCGATTTTCAATGCCCCGCCTGCGCGGTTGAGAATGAGACCATAGCGCGACTGTGGCCTCAGCTTAGCGAAAAGGCCCATCTCATATTCCGGCATTTCCCCGTGACCTCAACGCATCAGAACACGTGGGAAGCATCGCTTTATGCCGAAGCTGCTGCCAGACAGGGAAGGTTCTGGGAGATGCACGACTACCTGTTCGCCACGCAACGTCTGTGGTCCGCTCTGCCCGACGCCGAATCCGAATTCGACAGCTACGCGCTTGAGCTCAATCTGGACATCGATCGCTTGCATGCTGATATGGCATCCGACGAGGTCGTCGCTAAGATCCGCAATGACCAACGCGGTGGCAACGCAGCGGGGGTTCGGGGAACACCCACGGTTTTCATTAATGGCCGACAACTAGCCAGGCCCACTCGACAGCGCATCCTAGAGGTGGTGACGGAAGAGTACACCTCCGCTGGCGCTTAAACCTTGTCTTTGACAACATTGAGATAGCGGGCAAGCAGTCCAGAAGAATAGCGCGTTATCCAAATTTGTGCACCCAGCTATTCAAAATGCTGGCCCTTCGCCATGATCTGATCAGAACGGGACCGGATACAACTTCGGGTAGTTGCTGCATCAAAATCAGGGTGGAACTAGACGCCCCAGGCGCTGTCGCCCAGCGAGTGGTTGCAATCAAATTGATTTCCGGCAAGCCTGCCTGTACATGGAGCCGGATGCAGTACGCACTGCTGGTTGGATGCCTGCATATGAAATCGCTCCAAGAGGCCGGCAAACAGCTAGTCGGTAAAGCACTGACCTGGCGCCTTTAGCTCTGGCTTAGTCGCTCCGATTTCGATAATCTGAACAGATTTATTTGAGTGCATAATTGATCCTAAGCATTATCAGAGTACGGAAGATAGTAACGTCTGGACAGAAAACAAATAGACTGCGACAAAACCAAAAAAAATCGACAAAGGAGGCTTCATGCTCAACAAATCAATGAACATGCTGATCGTGCATTACAATTTCTCATGAGGATAACTCCATTCAGGCTTACAATAGCATTATCCGGATCCGTTAAGGATCTGGAAACTGTCTCAGGCAATTTTCGAGAACAATAGGATCAATATTCCCCCCAGAAAGAATCAGAGCGAGCTCTTGACCTTCAAGATTCAGTTTTTTTGACAGCAGCGCCGCCAGGGCGACGGCACCTCCGGGCTCAACAACCAACTTTAGATACCGAAACGCAAAGCTGACTGCATGACGAACCTCTTCTTCATTAACGATCAGAAAATCACTTACAGTTGTTTGATTAATTGACCAGGTAAGGGCGCCCGGAGTCGGTGTCATCAGCGAGTCACACAAAGTAGGGTGGGTGCCGGACACACTTTCTCGGGTACCTGATTTCCGAGACCGGGCATGATCGTCAAAGTTTTCAGGCTCCACTCCGTAAATCGCGGTCTCCGGCAGCAACGCCCTGACCGCTGTGGATACGCCAGCCAGCAGGCCGCCACCACCACAGGGCACAAGAAGCGCAGCCGGCCTCATGCCAAGAGCGGCCGCCTGCTCGACCAGTTCATAACCACAGGTACCCTGACCAGCAATTATATCCGGATCATCATAGGAAGGCACCAGCACCGCACCATACTTTGCAGCAATTGCGCTGGCAATCTGTTCCCTCGATTCACTCTGTCGTTCATAGAGCCGGACCTCTGCACCCAGTCGGCGGGTGTTGTCAAGCTTGATTCGAGGGGCATCTGTCGGCATGACGATTGTCGCAGGTATACCAAGCAGCTTTGCGGCATAAGCCACGCCTTGCGCATGGTTCCCGGAAGAAAAAGCGACAACGCCCGCCCGTTGTTCGTCCTGATCCAGTTGTGCAAGACGGTTGTAGGCTCCTCGAAATTTGAACGCACCGATATGCTGAAGATTCTCGGGCTTGATTAAGACGCTCGCCCCGGTTCGCTCCGAAAGCTCTGCACAGCGCAGCAAAGGAGTCCGTAGAGCTGCCCAGCTGAGGCGTTCTAGAGCCTGCTCAATGTCCGTCAGCGAGACCGTCATCGTTTTATCGACTTTCTGTTCTTATCCAAACGCCGTTTTCTGACGATCTGCTGCGCACTGAGGCCACGCTCTTTTTTGGTAAAGGGATTTTCATCGCTTCGCAGTTCAATTCTCACAGGGGTACCTTCCAGCGTTAGCGCTTTACGGAACGTTTTCTCAAGATAGCGGCTGTAACTCGCGGGCAGCCTACTAGTCTGCTTACCATGGATCACAATCGTGGGCGGGTTCTGACCGCCCGCATGCGCATAGCGTAGCTTGATTCTTCTGCCGTTTACACTGGGGGGGGCATGATCAGCGACAGCGCTTTGCAGAATCGTGGTTAACTGGTTGGTCCCCAGATCTTTTCGCGCTGAGGCATAGGCTTTGTTCACCGACTTGTACAGATCACCCACGCCCGAGCCGTGCAGAGCCGAAATAAAATGAATGTTCGCAAAATCCACAAACGCAAAACGTCGCCTAATATCAAGACGGACCTTATCCTTCCCAGCCTCGTCCATCCCGTCCCATTTATTGAAACCGATCACTAGGGCTCTGCCCGTTTCGATCACATAGCCGAGCAAATGCAGATCCTGTTCGACAATACCTTGCTTCGCATCGATGATCAAAATTACCACATGAGCATCTTCGATCGCCTGTAGAGACTTCACAACGGAAAATTTTTCGACGGTTTCCTGGGTTTTACCCCGCCTGCGAATGCCGGCGGTATCAATCAACGTGTAGGCTTTGCCTCGCCGTTCGAAGTGAATATAAACGCTGTCCCTTGTCGTACCGGGCTGGTCATAAACCACCACCCGCTCCTCTCCGAGCATTCTGTTGACGAGGGTCGATTTTCCGACATTTGGCCGACCAGCTAGGGCAATCTTGATGCCGCGGGGTTTGACCTCATCAACTTCCCCCTGCGCATCATGTTCAGCCAGCACCTCAAGCAGCAGTTGCTTGACACCCTTACCCTGAGACGCGGCAATGGTGAAAAGCTGCTTCACCCCGAAGCCTGCAAATTCAGCAGCAGCCTGATCGGGATCAAGACCGTCAACCTTATTCACCACCAGATAGAAGGGTTTCGAGCCTTTGCGCAGATATTCCAGAATCTTTGAATCGTCAGGCGCTGCACCGTCCCTGGCATCCACCATGAACAGACAGAGGCTCGCTTCCTCAATAGCCCTCAGAGACTGCGCAGCCATCTCGGAGTCAATACCCTCCTCGTAGCCCGTAATGCCCCCGGTATCGATGACCAGAAAGCTCATTTGGTCAAACCTGCCCTCCCCGTACTGGCGATCGCGGGTCAGGCCCGGGACGTCGGCGACCAGCGCATCCCGGCTCCGGGTAAGACGGTTGAAGAGGGTAGATTTACCGACGTTTGGACGGCCAACAAGAGCAATGACAGGTTTCATGCATCTGACCTGAAGCTGGGTTCTCGGTATTCGAAAGCGGGTTCCTGCTACTGCAAGCTGTAGGCTGCCAGGGTGCCGCTGTTTCCGTAGGTGATCAGGCGACCTCGGTCGGCGAGCAGATTGGCTCTGACGCCATCGTCATCCACTCGGGAGCGGCCCACAATCCGCCCGTCAATTTGTGAAATCAGATGGACATAGCCTTCAAAATCGGCGACCGCAACATAGTTACTGATGGCTGTCGGGGCAGTGATGCTGCGATGCTGCAAGTCTTCATTGCGCCACACGATGTCTTCGCTCTCGTCCCGCACAGCCACCACGTGGCTCTCATCGTTACAGTAGTACAGGTTACCAAACCCCTGTGTAATCCCGTGATAGCTCGATGCGTCCTGCAGGCCCCAGACAATACGACCCGTGGAAACATCCAGCGCGATCAGATTCCCTTGGTAGCTGGATGCGAAGATACGGTTGCCATCGAGCACAAGATCGCCGTCAATATCAATTACCCGATCAATGTCGTAGCGCCCTTCAGGAACCGCCACCCGCTCTTCCCAACGCCACACTCCGTCATCTGCCGAGACCGACACTAAAGTGCCATTGCTGAAGCCGGCTACCACGGTATCTGCTGGGGTAAAAACAGGCCGACTGGTACCCCTGAGCGTCAGCGGTGGCTGGGTAGATTCATAAATCCAGCGCTGTTCACCGGACGCATTATCGAGAGCCGTTATTTTGTCATCAACGGTTTGTACTACCACGATGTCTTCATTGACGATGGGCTGAGCGACCACTTCAGAGGTCACCTGGCCAATCCAGGCTGTTTCACCGGTAGACTGATCCAGAGCGATGACTTCGGCATCCCGGCTGCCTACAATGACCAGGCCTCCACCGACACCAACACCACCGGTGATCAAACGCTCATCAAGCCGGCTGCGCCACAGCACGTCTCCCGAATCAAGATTAACTGCCAGCACGGTGCCATTCTCGCTTGCTGCAAAAATAACCCTGCCCGCAATGGTAGGCGTTATTTCAGTGTAGTTATTCCCCTGCCCATTGCCGACGTCCACATTCCAGAGCCGGTCGAGACTAACTTCGGCCGAGATGTCCACCAGTTCTTTCGGCGGATTGACCTCTTCGTCAGAATTGAACCATTCCAATGGATTGAGATTCACGCCGGCACACCCGCTATGAAGCAGCAAAATTCCCAGCATCGTCAGTGTCTTCAGTCCGGCTCTTTTCGCCTGAATCTCTCTCATTTTGCGTGCTCCCGAGATTCTACCGTCAACCGTCATCAGGCAGGTTGTCCAGTTTCATGCGCAAGCCATCGCTGCTAGACCCCGCTTGCTGCGCAGCCGTATAGGCATCACGGGCATCCACAAAACGGCCAAGGGCGAGATAAATATCACCACGCAACTCGCCAAAGCCCCCTTCGAATGCGCTCGGATCAAGCGCATTCAATAGGTCCAGCGCCCGCTCTGCATCTCCCTGCGCCAGAATCACTCGCCCCAGACGCAGACTAGCGGTGAGTATAAGGCCTTCATCCACTTCGCCAATGAGGCCCTGACTTCGATTGTCCAGAATCCACTGCAAGTCCCTCTCGGCAGCTGACAGATTATCGTTCTGCACTGCCTGCTGAGCAGAAAATAATGAGGCAAATTTGGCGTAAATCGACGATCCGTGATCAGACCGCAGGCTTTCTGCCAGCTCGACCACGCGTAGGCTGTCAGCATCGGAAACGCGTTCACCTTCTTCAACGAGGGTAACGCTAAGAATTTCTTCATACAGATCGGAAGCCGCTTCCGCCTGACTAGCGGTTGAATTGTTCCAGAATAACCAGCCCGCCACGCCAGCAGATAAGGCAACTGCGGTATAAATCAGCCCCTTACCATTGTCCTGCCACCACTTCTTGAGGGCTTCAATACTTTCTTCTTCTGCGGCATGCAACGCCACGGCACTCTCCTTCTTTGCCTTCTTGACCTGCCTCGAGTGCGACTGGCGCACCGAAGAGACCCTGTTGAGGGTTCCGGCAGCACCGGAACCTGGAAAAACGCCAAATATTAACCGTTTAGTCTATGCGACGCACTAATGTCTGACGGATTTTCAAACTAAGCCCCCAATAAACGTGAGACTTCGGCGGGTATTGCGCTCAACTCTCCGGTGAAGACATCATCTGAATCAATCAGGTTTCTGATCTTAACGCGAAGCGGGGCGTTGTCACCTGCTGCTTCGAGCACCACGGCAAGGCTTGCGCCTGCGGCAAATGCCCGTTTGACCTGCCTGCTGTATTTGCCTCCCCCACCGTGGCAGACGACACTCCGGCTGGGGCACAGGGCTCGAATGGCTTCTGCCAGGCGCAAAGCCTGCGAGGATAGGCCTTCACTGGCCGTCAACACATAAACATCAACCGGCCGCCGATAGGATTCCGGAATTCGTTCTAGCGTTTCAAGCATCAGGATCAAACGCTCAACGCCCATGGCAAAGCCTGCCGCCACTGTAGGTCTGCCTCCCAGCTGCGCAACCAGTCCGTCGTAGCGCCCCCCGCCGCAAACAGCACTCTGCGCACCGAGCTGATCAGTAGTCCACTCGAAAACACAGTTATTGTAATAATCCAGCCCACGCACCAGTTTAGGATTGATAGCAAATTCGATGCCGAGTGACTTAAGAAGCTGCAGTAGCGCCTCAAAATGCTCACAGCTTTCCCGACTGACGAAGTCTGCCAGAGCCGGCGCATCCGCGAGCACCGACTGCACGGCCACATTCTTGCTGTCCAGCACACGCATCGGATTACTGTGCATGCGTCGTCGTGCATCGTCGTCAAGCTCGCTGGCATGGGCTTCTAAAAACTCAGTCAGCGCCTGTCCGTAGGCACTGCGGTCAACAGCGCTGCCAATGTTGTTTAACTCCAGACTGACGAACTCGACAAGGCCCAGCTCGTGCCAGAGCGTAGCCGAGATCTGAATGAGTTCAGCATCGATGTCCGGACCAGGCATACCGAATGCTTCTACGCCGAATTGATGGAACTGTCGATATCTGCCTTTTTGCGGCCGCTCATGGCGGAACATCGGGCCCTGATACCAGAGCCGCTGCTGCTGGTTATACAACAGACCATGTTGATCCGCGGCACGGACGCAACCTGCCGTGCCCTCTGGTCTGAGGCTGAGATTGTCTCCGTTACGATCGTCGAAGCTGTACATTTCTTTTTCGACGATGTCAGTCGCTTCACCAATTGAGCGCTTGAACAATTGGGTCTGTTCAAGAATCGGAAAGCGTATCTCGCGGTATCCATAGCGTTTGACCACCGCATGGAATTGCGCTTCCAGAAAGTGCCACGCGGGCGACTCCTCTGGCAGGATATCATTCATGCCTCTGATGGCTTGTATTCTTGTCTTAGACACGGACTGTCGGCCTTAATCTGTGGCGATGAGGTCAGCTTGTACTTTTTGTTTGGCAGCTACTTTTTCACGCACCATACTTTCAAGCTCATCGAGCAACTGTTCGTTCCGAATTTTATGGTGCGGTTGCCCATCCACGTAAGCAAGGTTATTGGGCGTCGCCCCGGTCAATCCGATTTCTGCGACTTTCGCCTCGCCCGGCCCGTTGACAATGCAGCCGATTACCGCAACGTCGATGGGCGTAATAATATCTTCCAGTCTACGTTCGAGCTCGTTGACTATCCCGATGACATCAAAATTCTGTCGCGAACAACTTGGGCAGGCCACCAGGTTAACCCCTTTGTGTCGAAGTCCGAGACTCTTAAGAATGTCGAAACCCACTTTAACTTCCTCAACAGGATCTGCGGCGAGCGAAACCCGGATCGTGTCGCCAATACCTTCCATCAGCAGCGCGCCCAGACCAACAGCGGACTTCACGGTGCCCGATCTCTGCCCGCCTGCTTCGGTAATGCCCAGATGAAAAGGATTATCAATCTGGCTCGCCAGAGCGCGGTAGGCTGCGAGGGTCATGTAGACCTCAGAGGCCTTAAGACTGATTTTAAAATTCTGGAAATTCAGTCTATCGAGAATGTCTAGCTGAGTCAGTGCCGACTCGACCATGGCTTCAGCCGTCGGCTCTTTGTATTTGCGCAGCAGAGACTTGCCAAGCGAACCAGCATTGACCCCGATGCGCAGCGGTACTCCCTTATCTTTCGCGCTGTCAATGACTGCTCTGATGCGCTCTTCGCTGCCGATGTTACCCGGATTAATACGCAAGCAGTCCACACCGTCTTCTAAGACGCTCAGTGCAATCCGATAGTCAAAATGGATATCTGCTACCAAAGGCACGTCGACTTGCGAACGGATTTGCTTGAATGCTGCTGCGGCATCCTGACTCGGGACTGAGACCCGGACGATATCGACACCCGCTGCCTGCATTCGCCTGATCTGCTCAAGCGTGGCATCAACGTCGGTGGTTTCCGTATTCGTCATCGTCTGCACGGAAATAGGAGCATCACCACCAATCAGGACACTGCCGACCTTGATCTGTCTGGATTGTCTGCGAACAGGCGCTTGTGCGTGTCTCATTATATTCAGAGGCCTACAGTCAATTGAACAGAATTATCGCCACTGTCTCTGCCTTCGATCCAGCTCGTTCCGCTAAAGCTCAGCTGGAGCGTATATTTTTCTTCGCCCTCAATCACTGTCGCCGGCCCGGTGAGGTCCGCTCCGCGAGCGTATTCCTCATTGGTCTCAATTCGATTGACCGATCCGGAAACCGCCCGGCAATCTACCGTTCCCTGCTGCGGGCTTGCCAATGGCAAAGACTGAGCATCCCGCACCACTGTCATAGCACGACGTGACGCCGAGTCATTATCTGCCGGAGCGGCCGGCATAGAGGTTAACGGTTGCGCTGGGCTGGTAGCCTGTGGCAACTCGCTGAGACCCTGCTCAACTGAGTCTCGGGGCGGGTCGGAATCTTGACCATTCCAGGCCAACAACCATAGAAAGAGAATGACTAAAACCATAGCTGATGCGGCCACCGCCCAGGATGAATTACCGCCGCGCCGCGCTTTTCCTGATTTTCTGACGGCGGCCGCACTCGCGACCGACTTAGCACGAGCGAGACCTTCGTAGGCAGTCATCACCGTCATTTCGTCAAGTGCCATAATCTCCGCATAGCGCTTAATGTACCCCTTGGCGAAAACGGATCCCGGCAATTTGTCAAGATCATCATTTTCTATCGCGTTCACATAATGCATGGTGATGTGGAGCGTTTCCGCAACTTCACGCTGCGTCAGGTTTCGCTGCGCTCGGGCATCACTCAGCATCTCGCCAGGCGAGAGCGAGCTGATTTCTTCAGCGGCTCTGCAGGCAGGCGACTTTTCTAGGGCAGTTTCTGATGACGCTTCAATGGGCATCGGTCATTCTCTGCTATAGCTCCGCGTATTCCGAAAACTCCTGGGAACGGCTAGTGGGTATACGAGTAAAGTCATCAACCAGTTTGTGATTGTTGAATCGGCTTTCTTTGGGAATACCTGCGAGCAAGGCCCTTGGGATATGAGGCAGGCTGTAGAATTCGGTGGTCGTCAGAAACTGTCGAGACACCTGCCGCGCCCCTGGCCAGGAACCGCGCTGCATGTCCAGCAAGGCAAGCTCGATAGATAAGGCGGACATAATGCTATTCAGCGTCAGTGCTCGCATAAAATAGGCGTCCTCATAATCCTCCATTAAAAACGGCAGGGCAGCATAATTGTTACGCGCCCCCAAATTTTCTTGATTGAGACGCACCGCACGCTGAAGCTTTTCTGTCGCCAGCTTGAGATTACCTTCACGCGGAGATACCTGCGCCAAAATTTTGAATGCCTCGGAGTTTCGTGGGCCTATCTCCAGTGCTTTGTTGCGATGTCGAAGCGCATAAGGCATGTCGCCGGCATCAAAGTAAGCTACAGCCAGCTGGATAAAATTGCCCGGGAATTCTTCATCCGACGGCTCCGCGTCGAACCCGTCGGTTATAATCGTCACACAGGCAGCAATCCCCCCAAGGACAGAAGCCCGAAACAGATGTCTGGCGAACCGAACGTAGTGGAAGACGGCGGCGCTCAACATGGTTTATGACCCCAAAACAAGTGTGTCGTCAGCGGAAGTAGCAGCCTTGCCGGTGCTGGCCAAAATTTGAGCGCGCTCAATGCCAATCTGACCGTAATATTCAGGCACTTCATTCTGCATGGCTTCAGCGCGCCGAGCGTACCGCTCCTGACGACGGGTAAGGTCCTCAACATCTCCGACCAACTGACCGCAAGCCGCCCCAATGTCATCAGCCCGCGTGGTGCGAACAGTTACCGTAAAACCCGCTCGCTGGAGTATCACGCGAAAATTGCGGATCACTGAATCACTGGGACGTCTGTAGTCGCTCAGAGAAAACGGATTGAACGGGATCAGATTAATCTTGCAAGGCAGGGTTCTCAATAACTCTGCGAGCTCTCTGGCATGCTGGCGGTGATCATTAACGCCTTTGATTACCGTATATTCAATGACCGGAACGCGTTTGTCCTTAAGGCTCGCCATATACTCTTTCACGGCATCGATCAGGTCAGCGATCGGATATTTTTTGTTGATTGGCATGATGCGGCTGCGCAGCTCATCGTTGGGCGCATGCAGGGAAACGGCAAGAGAAGCATCGGTATATTCTTTCATTCGCCGTATGGCTGGCACCACTCCTGAAGTACTGATCGTGACCTTTCGCTTGGAAAGCCCATAGGCCCAATCATCCATCATGAGACTGACCGCATCCATGACGGGCTCGAAGTTCATGAGCGGCTCTCCCATACCCATCATGACTACGTTGGAGATCCGGCGCTGCGCTGCGGCATTGAAGCCGTCAATCTGCGCCCGCGCCAGCCAAACCTGCCCGGCGATCTCGGCAACCGTCAGATTACTGTTCCATCCCTGCTTACCAGTCGCGCAAAAACCGCAATCAAGGGAGCAACCCGCTTGGGAGGAAACACACAGCGTCCCTCTGCTGCCTTCCGGTATAAACACCATTTCGACGCGCGAGCCAGAGGCTACTTCAATAACCCATTTATGGCTGCCGTCCTCCGAAGGATAATCAGCCACAACATTCGGCGCTTTGATTTCAACCAGTTGTTCCAATTTGCCGCGCAGAACCTTGGAGATATCCGTCATATCATTAAGATCGAGCACCCCACGCTGATGGATCCACCGCATGACCTGCTGGGCGCGGAAAGGCTTCTCTCCTAGTTCGAAGAATAACGCTTTCATCTTATCTCGACTCAAGCCGAGCAGATTTGGTTTCATGATCGCTACCTGCGAGTCTCCGGATTCTTCGGGCGCTTAGCTGCGAGGACAGATTTCGTCCTGCGTAAAGAAATAACTGACTTCCCGCGCCGCAGAAGCTGCGGAATCGGAACCATGCACCGCATTGGCATCGATCGACTGAGCAAAGTCGGACCGAATCGTGCCGGATGCTGCCTCGGCGGGATTAGTGGCACCCATCAGCTCGCGGTTTAGCAGGACAGCATTCTCGCCCTCGAGCACCTGAACCACCACCGGGCCTGAAGTCATGAACTCGATCAGGTCGCCGTAGAAAGCTTTGCCCTGATGTTCGGCATAAAAGCCACCAGCGGTCCCATCGGTCAGCTGCATCATTTTAGATGCCACGATTTTGAGCCCCGCCTGTTCAAAACGTGTATAGATCTCGCCAATCACGTTCTTGGCAACAGCATCAGGCTTGATTATGGAAAGGGTTCGTTCGATCGACATGGTTACTCCAATCTGTCTGGTAGTCGCTAAAGTTCGCGCATTATACGCGGGATCTCCGTGATTTTGCACGATTTTGGCGCAGCAATTTCAGCGAAAAGACTCGGCAATTCAGACGATTAGCACGCAGCATGTGAGCGTTTTATCCGGTCGCAGAATCCCGGGCTAGCCATTGCGCGGAGCCCTCCCGCAGCTTGGCCACCGCCTTCTTAATTACTGACACCGCATAGTCAACCTCCTCTTCCGTGCTGAATCGTCCGACTGTGATTCGCACCGAACTGTGAGCAAGCTGATCTGACAAGCCGAGGGCACGCAAGACGTAGGACGGTTCGAAACTGGCGGAAGTACAAGCAGATCCGGATGAAATCTCCAGATCTCTCAGAGCCAGCATTAGTGATTCACCCTCAACGTAGCCGAAGCTGACGTTGAGATTGCCGGGCACGCGCTGCTCTAGATCTCCGTTGACGCTCATCGCCGGGATGGCTTTGAGACCATTCAGCAGGCGATTGCGCAGGGCAAGAATCCGCGAATTCTCAGCAGCCATCTCATTCATAGCTAGTGCGAATGCTTCTCCCATGCCGACGATCTGATGCGTTGGCAGCGTACCCGAGCGCATGCCCTGCTCGTGCCCTCCTCCGTGCACCTGCGGTTCAATTCTGACTTTTGGCTGGCGTCGCACGTACAGGGCCCCAATACCTTTTGGTCCATAGATTTTGTGGGCCGTCAGCGACATCAGATCGACCTGCATATGTGACAAATCAATCGCGATCTTACCTGCACTCTGGGCCGCGTCAACATGCAGCAAGACTCCGTGCTGCCTCGTGACTTCGCCTATTGCCTGGATATCGTTGACCACGCCAATTTCATTGTTAACATGCATGAGAGACACCAGCGTCGTGTCCGGGCGGATTGCAGCGGCAACCTGCTCGGGGATGATTATTCCTCGGGAATCGGGGGTCAAATAGGTCACTGAAAAGCCTTCTCGCTCAAGCTGCTGACAGCTGTCCAGCACGGCTTTGTGCTCTATCGCCGAAGTTACCAGATGCCTGCCTTTATGCTGATAAAACTGCGCCGCACCCTTAATTGCAAGATTGTCCGATTCCGTTGCGCCCGAGGTCCAAACAATCTCTCTGGGGTCGCAATGGATCACGTCGGCTACCTGACGACGAGCCGTCTCTACTGCCTCTTCTGCTTTCCAGCCAGACATATGTGACCGCGAAGCCGGGTTTCCAAAATTTCCGTCCAAGGTAAGACACTCCATCATCTTGGCCGCTACTCTGGGATCGACCGGATTGGTCGAGGAATAATCCAGATAAATAGGAAGCTGCATCGGGACCCAATTCTCCTGACTTCAAAGGGCTGTTTCTGGAATATATGAACCGTTTACACGGGAGTCATCGTCGCTGATGGACGAATGCGCCCGGCTCTGTTTCTTATCCTGGTTGCGGGCGATTTGCCTGACTTCATTTTTTATCACCAAATCAGCCAGACTGACCCCTTGCAAAAAATCGTGAATCTGCTCGCTCAGATCCTCCCACAGGTGATGAGTCAAACAGGTCTCCCCACCCTGACAGTTACCGGCACCCTGGCATTTGGTCGTGTCGACGGACTCATTGACCGCATCGATGATGTGAGAAATTTTGATGTAGTCGGGCGTTCCATCAAGCTCATAACCTCCTCCCGGGCCGCGCACACTTCTGACAAGCATGCCTTTACGCAGGCGCCCAAACAGCTGCTCCAGATATGACAGCGAGATACCCTGGCGCTGGGAAATGTCTGCCAGACTGATCGGCCCCTGTTCACGGTGAATGGCCAGATCGAGCATGGCGGTGACCGCATAACGACCTTTAGTGGTGAGACGCATGGATTCTCCTGCCGCGATTGAGACCGAAGCCCTAGTATTCAATCACCATGCAGAACAGTCAACTATTTGCGCCGAACAGAGCGGATCGCGGCAAGAAGTGCCCGCGTCACAAAAGCGCAAGGAAGCACTGCCCGGATCACTCTTGCTCTTACCACACGTTAAGCGGTACATCCGACCGAGAAAATCGCTCCAACGTTGTTTGGCAGCGAGCGATCAGACCGTTGTCTGACATACCAATCCACTCCTCCAACGAACAGCGTAGTAAATAATACCCGGCTGATCGTTCCCATCTCAGCATATCAGGGCTCATTTCGGCAACAGTGAGCCGCATCGCTGTTAACGACTCAGCTTTTACGAATCACCAGAATACATCTATGAGCGGACGGTATTCCACACGAACGCTGCCACTGTGCAGCTCCGAGCCCGAGAAAAGCGCCTGTCACGCGGACACCCCCCCTGACCGCCGCTCTCTCAGCCTTCGGTGTGCATTGCTGAAAAGTCACGATTAATCCGTTTTGAGACTTGAAATGAACGTTGATCTCCACTGCCACAGCCATTTCTCTGACGGTCAGCACCCGCCGCAATTTTTACTGGACCGTGCCGTCGCTAACAATGTGACCCATCTAGCCATTACCGACCACGACTGTTTACTGAATTGTTCAGAATTGAAGGTCCCCCCCGGACTGACTCTGGTTCCTGGGCTTGAGATTTCCGCGAGCTGGCGCGCCATGGAAATTCATATTGTCGGCCTCAGCATCGATGCCGAGTCGAAACCTCTTCAAGATTTTGTTAGCCGACAACAACAGCTGCGCCGCGACCGAATCAGCGCAATGGATAAAAAGCTCAGTGGGCAAAACATTTCTGGCCTGCTCGACTACCTGCAATCCAAACCCTGTATTTCCTGGACCCGCGGCCATGTCGCAGAATTTCTAGTGTCCAAAGGTCATGGCAAAGATATGCAGAGGGCATTCAAGAGGTTCCTGCGTCCGGGCGGGTCCGCTCATGTGGCAGCTCAGTGGCCTGAGATCGGTGAAGCGATCGCAGCAATTCAGCAAGCCTCGGGGATCGCAGTACTGGCGCACCCCGGCCGCTACGGGCTTACACGGTCAAAACTGGGCAGACTCATGGACGACTTTCAACAAGACGGTGGAGACGCCGTTGAAGTCTCATATGGCAGTATCAATTACGTTCAGCGGACCTCACTGATAACGATGACTCAAGAGCGAGGCCTGTATGCCTCAGCAGGATCAGATTTTCATTCGGCAGAGCGGCAGTGGACCGACATTGGTAAGTTCCCGGCGCTCGGGTCAGCGGCCATAAAAAATGCCATCTGGGCTCACCCAAGATGGCATTTTTTATAACTTTCGGAGTTACGCAGCATAGCAGGCAGCGATTCTCACTTTCCTATTTGCCGCGTTTAAGCGAGGCAACCACATCACGGAAGATATCCAAGAGGGTTTCATATTTGTAGTCGGTAAATTCTCCTGCATCCAAAAACATGCCGTGCTCTTCGCAGGCCTCGTATTCGAGATGCTTCTGTTTAGGGTCATTGAGTTTTTTCATGGTTTTCCCGCAGCGAGGACACTGGATATCCCGGACAACATTGTAAGACTTGCCTACTTCCGGATCACCGCTGTCGGCGAATTCCGCCATCCAGTCACCTTTCAGTTGTTCCGCTTCACCATTATCGAACCACAAACCGCTGCAGCTCTGGCATTTGTCGATCACAACTTGACCGTGAAGGGTTTCAATCTTGAGTTCATTCATCGCGGAGTTGCACTTCGGGCAGTCCATTTTTGTTCTTCTAGAAAACGTTGTTTCGTTGTTCTTTATCGCACCTAAATGGGCAAGGTCACCCATCCAAACGGTTATGGAACTTAGCAACTACACTATAAACCTTGCAAGCACAATACCAAGTACATTCCACTCGTCAGTTTAAACCAAATAATTTGTAACGACTTCACCAAAAACGACCCACCGGTGCACACGACGATAAAAAGACTTCACTCCATCTTATTCTGTTTCTAGTAACTGTAACTCACAGAAACTGACCGCAATTTAGGCCATTCGATCGCCCCTTCGACACACCGGGACAGATCTGTCCGCGATACGATGTGCACCTTATCAGTACGGCGGGCACCGGTCGGCTCGTCACCAAGTCCCTGCAGGATAAAGGACAATGATTGATTGGCCGGGATTCGCTCAAGCATTTCACCGTAGGCGCAAAGGCTTGCATACAGGTCCTCCTCGAGGCTCGTTAAATCCCGCTGCCATTGCGCAGCAAATTCAGTTTCTGCCTGCGCTGCTTTCTCTTTCAGGTCTGCTGCCAGAGTCAGCGCTTCTTCCCTGATGGGAGTCAGCTGCTGAATTAGCGGCTCCAGCCTGGCGGCGAGCGCCTCCCGCGCGTCATCAGAGGAGCCGGCACCCGAGCCCACGTTTGAACTGTTGCGCAGTTCTGCCTCAAGCAGCCGCAACTCGTCAACGTGCTCACCGACCTGCGCACGCAGGTTCTCAATTTCAGCAAACAAGGCATTGTAGGTCGCCTCATCGACGCTCCCGAGGGCCCGCAAAGCCCGCACCGAATGAGTCGCCTGCTGCACAGCTGTGTTCACCACTAGAGAAAAATCGATGTTCGCGATCTGATCCCTGAGCAACTGGTATCGGTAATCCGGGATGGTGCTCTCAGCGGCCAGAGACGGGCTCTGGAGAGAGACTGTCGGCATAGATCTGCGCATGGCGAGAAAGGGATTCTCCTGAAGCTGTAGTGCCTGCATTGCTGAACTTAGAGAAGCAAGCCCCATCCGGTTACGTCGATTGGCCAGCGGCGACCTAACCTCAAATACGGCTCCCTGATTCACCAGATACGTGCTGGAAATCCCACCAAGACTGCGACCAAACAAACCATCAGAGTCGTTCAGTTTCAGCGCCTCCCCCAGTATTCCGGAAAAAAGCGCAAGGTCGTCATGCATCTCCTGCAGGGGAGGGCCCTGCGCATACCCGCTGCTTGCTGCCAAACAGGAGCAACACACACATAACGCCCAGCGACCAGCATGACCGAGACGGCGGAAATTCAGTGATAATCCGAAAATGTTCATCTCAGTCGACACTCGTTCTAGCGCGCTGACTCACGGTAACTCACAAACTGAGCCAAT
>PBTW01000127.1 GCA_002729315.1 Gammaproteobacteria bacterium | reverse complement strand
CAGGTACCAGGTTCGCCGGCTTGAAGATAACTGCGTTACCAAAGGCCAGCGCCGGCGCGATTTTCCAGACCGCGGTCGCCATGGGAAAGTTCCACGGGCTGATAATCGCTACCACACCCACGGGCTCGCGCCGTGTTTCGATCTCCACCCCCGGACGCACTGAATCCGCCCGGTCATCGATCTGGCGATGCACCTCAGCGGCAAAATAATGAAAAAACTGCCCGGAGCGATAGACCTCTCCGACCCCTTCTGCCCGGGTTTTTCCCTCTTCACGGGCCAGTAGCTCACCGAGCTCAGCACTGCGCTCAATTAACTCGTTACCGATGGCCATCAGAACCTGGTAGCGGGTCTCCATTGAAGACACGCCCCATTCACCAACTGCGCGGTTGGCGGCCGCCAGCGCGCTGTTCACATGCTCCGAACTCGCCTGCGCGTATTCACCGATCACATCATTGGTGTCAGAGGGATTGGTGTTCAGGACGGTGTCAAAAGTGGTCACCCAGTTACCGTCGATATATAGGGCTTTTTGCTCCGCCATGACGGCGCTCCAGGATCCGTGAGATCGCGGCCGATGCTACCGATATGGGCCTGCAATTGAAATCATTTCAGCAACTCCAGAGGGGGTATGCCGAAGCTGCCGGAGTTGCTAGCTCCGTTCAGATGCTCCAATCAAGGGATTTAGGCATCAGCCCCGCCCGTGGACTTCCAGCCTCAGGCCCGCGGGCGAATGGAATATCAGGCTGAATGACGACTGAAACAGGCTGCTCTCCACTTTGGATGACTCGTGCGGGACACCCTGTGCCCTCAGATGCGCGGCAAAGGCCTCAAGATCATCTCTCCACCAGTTTAGATGCGTGATTCCCCTAGCCCCCGGCTGGGACCGCGGATAGCGGGTTGCGCCATCGGTGCCTTGGTACGTCACCAACTCCACCTCTCCCAGCGGCTGACCGGGCTCAGCCCAGATACTCACCTCGGACGCGCAACCCGTCGGCAGGCCAACCATTTCCTCAATCTCGGGCCCTTCAAGTACATTGTTATGAGACAGCGAAAGGCCTAGTACCATATCAATAAAATGTTTCTCTGCTGCGGGGTCACACACAATACATACCAATGGAACGAGTATATAAAGGCCTGATTTGGGAATTGGCCTGTCACTACCGATCACCTAAAGCAACACAATATTGATATCATCATGACCGGCCAAATGGATTTCACGAAAGTGCACCCCGTCGGGCGAAACCGCCTCGCTATAGTGCTCATTGCGGAACACCACACCTTGTTCGGTTAGCTGGGCCATACGCACCGGCAGATCGTCGACGTAGATATCGAGATTTTTGGGGCAGAGATCAAAAACCTGCGCCTCTGCGCGCACGGATTCAGCAGCCACATCCCACTCCACCAGATGCATACCGCCATTTTCGGCCCCTGCTGACCTCACTTTGGCTCGCAAACCTACACCTCCTTGAACAATGAAAACCGAACCGTTTCCACCAACTGGGTTTTCCGCGCGCAGCCCATTCCGTATGACTGGGTCCCTGCGGGTGCACCGCGATCAGAAAGAGGGGTAGCGCCCATCGATATCAAGAACTATCGCGTACAATGAATTAACGCATGAGCGCTTTCAGCGCCAAGACATGTCTTATTGCCCGGGACGCTTCTCATGATTGACTCGCTAGTGACCACAAGCGAAAAAGATGCGGTGCTGTTTGTCACGCTGAACCGACCCGAGCGCCGCAATCCCCTGTCCAGCGACATGATTGCCGCGCTCTCCGCAGCCATTGAGGCAGGTAACGAAGACCCCGAAACAAGGGTGATTGTGATCAAGGCGGCCGGTCCCGCGTTTAGCGCGGGACATGACCTGCGAGAAACACGGCGCCGCGATGGCGAGGATCAGACCGACTGGCAGGCGCGAATTGATCAGTTATTGCAGGATTGCGCCGCGATGATGACGAGCATCCTGCACGCTCACAAACCCGTCATTGCCAGCGTGCAGGGGATCGCCAGCGCCGCGGGCTGCCAGCTGGTCTCTGCCTGCGATCTGGCTATTGCCTCTGAGGACGCCACATTCTGCACACCCGGGGTCAACATTGGCGCCTTCTGCACCACGCCATTAGTGGGTATAGGCCGGAATCTCTCGAGAAAGCACGCACTGGAAATGGCGCTCACCGGTGATCAGTTTGATTCCGCCACTGCCGAACGCTTTGGACTCATCAACCGGTCTGTCCCCGCCTCCGAACTGGAGCAGGCAACTCAGGAGTTAGCGGTCAAGATTGCGTCTCGCTCAGCAGACAGTATCGCCCGCGGAAAATCGGCTTTTTATCGCCAGGTTGAGATGCCCCTTGATAAGGCGTTCGAGCTGGCCAATCAGGTGATGCGCGACAACCTCACCTCTGAGGGCGATGCAAAAGAGGGTATCGGCGCATTTCTGGAAAAACGCGACCCCGAGTGGGGTTAATCATCCATGCGTCTTGAGTCCGACGAGGCCATTGCACGGCTGCTCGTGCAGGCAAAACGGGTCGCTTTAGTAGGTGCCAGCGCTAAGCCCGAGCGACCGAGCCATCGGGTGATGCAATTCCTGCTCGAAGAGAGCTACGAAGTGCTTCCCATTAATCCGGGCTTGTCGGGGCAATCACTGCTCGGGCAAACAGTGTATGCCTCTCTGGCAGACCTTCCGACCAAAGTAGACATGGCAGACATTTTCCGCGACGCCGCGTCATTACCCGAGGTCACACAGGATGTCGTGGCTGCCGGGATACCCGCGATATGGACACAATTGGGCGTAATGCATGGCGAGGCGGAGCGCACCGCGTCCGCGGCGGGTTTGCAAGTGGTGATAGACCGTTGCCCGGCGATCGAAATACCGCGACTGCGAAAGGCAGGCCTACTGCCGCCTGGCCCGCTGTGGTCTTAAACCCTGTTAAGAACTCTAAACTACTGACTATCACCCTGCCATTGCCTGCTGATAAATACCGGTTGTTGCTACCTTATAAAGGTAGTGATTGATATTGCGCGAAGCTTGAACACTAGTATCAGAATTTTTCACTCGCCTTAATTGTTTCACAATCGCACGTCTTAACCTGTTTCTGAGTGTGGACAATATCGCGACCATGTATTGATCAAAACCCAGAGGACGAATTTCATGCTAATTTCGCCAAGCTTAAAGATTAGACTTTGGCACACAAGTTACGGCATTCTCTAGCAACATCTGCGGCAACCGACACATGAAAAATTTATTTGCGACTTTTTTTTGCTGGTGGGCGTTCTTGCACGTCATTTGGATGGTTCTAACATTTATTTTGTGGGGCATTGTAGATTTAGACGACAACAATCCGATAACCCTCGCATCCGAATTGATATACGACTATTACGCCTTCGATCTGTTCCAAATGAATGGATGGGTGATTCTTGGCTTTGCCCCTGTAGTATGGGCCACCCTAAGAGTCACAACTCGGCGATGGTGCGTTCTGCCGTGGAGGAAAAAGTGGCAGCTAGACTCCCTCTAATAGCCGCCACAAAACCGCATCGAGGACCAAGTGGTAGGCTCCAAAGGACGCATTTTTAGCTAAAAACACGTGTTAGGTGAGCTTTGATAGAACCAATCATGCGAAGGTTATCTTGGGGTAGCAGCCCTCAAGTGGTGCGGTTTTTGGAGCAGAGGCAGTGAGTAAAGATATATTCGCTCAAGAATCAAAGATTCTGTCGGAAGCAAAGACACATATCAGCGATGAGCCCATTCGGTCTGAAATCTATGCTGAACTGGTCTCTAATTACGGAAAACTGTTACGAACTACAAAAAAAATTATCAAGCTTAGTGATAAAAACGAGGACAAACTAAATGAGCTAAAAAGTGAAGCAGTGGAAAGCAGCGCAAAACTACAGAGCATCTCCTCTCAACTCTCCAAATTCCTATCTCCACAACTCTACGACTCTATATTCTCTGGTTCTCGAGCTGGGACTAGAGCCACTAGACGTAAGAAGCTGACAGTATTTTTTTCTGACCTTTGTGGTTTCACGGATTTCGTGGAGAGCGTGGAATCGGAGGACGTGACGCACGTCTTAAATCTATATTTGGAGACTATGACCAACATAGCTCTCAACTATGGCGCAACCATCGATAAATATATCGGTGATGGAATTATGCTTTTTTTCGGCGACCCAGAAAGTAAAGGAATTAAAGAAGACGCCCTTAGCTGCGTGAAAATGGCGATGGAAATGCAGAGAGGGCTTGAAGAGCTTTCCGACGAGTGGTCTCAGTATGGTTTGAGAGAACCGCTCAAGATGCGGATAGGAATCGATACAGGGTTCGCCACAGTGGGCAACTTTGGATCTGAATCTCGGCTCGATTACACCGCTATTGGATCAGCAGTAAACCGGGCATCTAGGCTGGAGTCTGCAGCTGAAAACGGCACTATATATATTTCTGAGGAAACTTATAGCTTGATTGAAGAATACATCGAAGCTACTGCGCTACCCCCCCTGAACCTCAAAGGAATTGGCGATTTCAACGCAAGGAAGGTCGTCGGCGAGGTAAATTCAGATGCAATTACCGTCTCCGTAGGCACGAGGAACTTTTCCTTGGTACCAGAGCAAATGTCAGCAGAAGAACTTTATAAAATGCAATCTTCTCTAGAATCAGCGCTCAAACAGCTGAACAAATACTCTGAAGAACAGGGATCTTAATTTTTCAAGTCACCCAGCCCCGATAGATGAACAGATCGCCCTCTTCGGTATTTTTAAAGTCAAACTCAAACCTTGAAACTCTTCTGGCCATATCTATAAACCCAAGGCCCGCACCGACTGAATCGTCAGGAGGACCATCACGGAGTCTTTGCTTATAAAGCGCTCTTAATTCTTCTTGATCCTTCGTGCTGAGCTCACTCAACGTATTCTCTAAACTCACTCTCTTTTCTGGTGCTATTACATTTACCGCCTCAATCAGGAACCCGTCCTCGATCACGCTAATCGCAATAGTGCCAATGCTGTCTCCTGATGACTTTGTTTTATGATGCGAGTATCTAATTATGTTCTGCGCTTGCTCTATAAAAACCCCAAAAACCCTTCGCGATAAGGCTTCTTGCGTTTCCTTATCGGAGATCTGGTGCTTTACCGGGTTAGACATTGTTGTCAGCAATTCCTCGTTCATGGGCCCCGAGTAGCAAAATAACGTCTGCCTATCCTGCATATAGCTGTGTAATGCAACGGTTTCGTCACTTCGAGTATTTTTAGTCATATCGGCCGCGCTCCAGTGGTAAATAACCACAATCGACTAAGTAGGCTTCCGCCCACTAGATCACAACTAAGTTGTAAAAACAGTGACTCAGATCTTCCTCAAAATCTTCTCCAGCCTCTTGCATGGTGTCATCGTCACTGCGGTATCTCCAGTTGATCGTGATCTTTCGACCGCCCTCCGAGGCGCCCTCAAGAAAGTCGAAAAAATCAAACAGGAACTTCGCTGAAGAACTATTGAAGTAATAAAGTTCAACATCGACCGTGAAAGCTCCTTCACTCTGATTCAGCCCTTCGTCCAATGCTTGCATCACCGGATCAGCCCATTCTGAGATATTTTCGGGATAGCATTCCCCACGCACCAAACACCGATCAGATTCTATTTCCACTAGGGGCGTTCTCTGAGTAGCCTCAAAAATCATTGTCATTCTCCAAAACCTTCACGCAATGCTACCCCTCCGAGGTCCGGAAGGTGAATGCTAATAATGTCAAATCATCTCTGTACGGTGACTCCCCCCGATAAGCATCTACACCGTCCATAACGCCAGACACTATGGCCGAAGGGGAAGAATCTAGCGTATCGCTCATAAGTTTAATTGCCCGCCTGCGACCAAAGGCAACGGGCTGCTCGCCGGGACCCATAACATCGGTTATGCCGTCCGTGAGCATCACGAAGGTTCCATCACAGTCTGGCACGTTATTTGTAGTAAAGGTGAAATCAGAGCTGAAACGGCTGCTACCCACTGATTTACGATCTCCTTTGGTTTCAAGAGTGCCCGTATCTGTGATTTTAAAAAGCGACGACTTGGCGCCCGCAAAGCTCAAACGGCGACTTTGCCTGTCATAAATACACACTCCCCCGTCGAAGCCCTCATCACTCGTATTTTTTTGATCAGTCCTGGTAAGTGTGGCTCTCAATGCGCGATTCACCTTCGATAAATACTCGCCTGCAGTCTGCTCTGACTCGACCTCTATAGCGCTTTCTAAATGGCCTCGAGCGATGATGGACAAAAACGCTCCGGGTACGCCATGGCCAGTACAATCAATAACTGCGATATAAACTTTTTGCGGGTACTCCTTGATGAAGTAAATATCGCCACCGACAATGTCTCTAGGCCGCCACCAAACTTCCATTTCCATTTCGGTGGGCAACGCGGACGGCAACAAAGCGTTCTGAAGTTTTGCTGCGTATCTTATGGAACTGCCGATTTCATCTCTTGCCGCCACCAATTCGTGAGTTCGCGCTTCTATCAGATTAGCCACTTCATCGGACATCGTCGAAAACGCACGAGACATTAGCTCAATAGACACGTTCTCCATTTGCTCATCATTTCCTGCCGAAAGGGCGCGTCTCATTTCCGTTATCTCCCGTCGAAGCATGCGACGAGCGCCACCCTCTAGCTGCTCTGATAAAAGGGACATTTTCTCAAAAATTATTTGATCTCTTTTTTCGCGCCTCTCGGCCCTGGATGCATTCTCCCGCTCGGCTTCAATTCTATGTTGTCGGTAATCGTTGATCGTCGTTTGCAGCCTGCTCACCTCATCCGTCCGCGAACCGTTGTAATTGTTGGCCTCCCCCTCCGACGTGGAAAGATCGCCCTCTCTAATTCGCTCGAGGGCCTTGATTGACTCCAATATTCTATTGAAGGACTTCGATGTCACCGAAAATACTAAGCCAAATATCAGCAATGAAAGGCTCAAAAATATAATAAGCGTCAGTTTTTGGGCGCCTTCTAGAGCGTCAATCAGGTCAGTTTGATCATCGAAAATTAAAATCCGGAATTCACTTGGCCTAACTTGCTTACTGAAGGGTATCGACGAAACGCGGAACGACAGATCCTCCTCGATGTAACTGTATTTAAGAGTGTTTTGAACAGCCCCAAAAGAAATAGCCGACTT
>PBTW01000126.1 GCA_002729315.1 Gammaproteobacteria bacterium | reverse complement strand
TTAGTGTGGTTAAATTACAGAACGGTGATAAAGATTACCTCAGCGCTTGGGAAATGTTCATAGACGAATCTCTTCGACACTGCGAGGCCGTTTACGAGGCGTTGGATGTCACCCTAACTCGGAATGATCTCGACGCAGAAAGCCGATATAACGACGACCTGAGAATCATCATCGAGGATCTCCAGAAAACGGATTTATTGGCCGAATCAAAAGGCGCCAAGTGTGTATTTTTGCCAGAATTTAGCGGAAAAGAGGGCGAGCCTTTGCCTTTAATTGTCCAGAAATCAGATGGTGGCTACCTTTATTCAACTACTGACCTCGCCGCAATCAGACTACGACAAAAAATGAAAATACAGCGAGCACTTTATGTCGTGGACGCGCGTCAGTCCCTTCACTTCCAACAGGTGTTTGCTGTGGCCCGTGCAGCAGGTTTTTCTGATCAGGACTTAAGTCTGGAGCATATATCCTATGGCACAATGATGGGGAAAGACGGTCGTCCCTTTAGAACCCGCTCGGGCGACACAGTTAAGCTGGCCGAACTGCTCGAGGAAGCTAAACAGAGAGCCTATGACTTGGTGACCAAGAAAAACCCAATGTTGCCAAACAGTCAACGACGAGAAATAGCGCAGAGCGTCGGGATAGGTGCAGTTAAGTACGCTGACCTGTCCAAGAACCGGACCAGCGACTACATTTTTGACTGGAGCACAATGCTGTCGTTTGATGGCAACACCGCGCCCTATCTTCTATACGCGTATGCCCGAATAAAAAGTATTCTTAGAAAAGCACCCGAGAAAAACTACGATGCTATCCAAAGCTTGTCGGAGCCCGAAGAGCGTGCGCTGTGTTTGAAAATACTCCAGCTGGGGGAAATCATCGAAGCCGTGGACCGGGACTGCATGCCGAACCAGCTGTGTAACTATCTGTATGAGCTCTCAGGGCTTTTCATGAAATTTTACGAGAATTGCCCTATTCTCAAGGCCGAGGGTTCACAGACGGAATCTCGTCTGGCGCTTTGCCGGCTTACTGCCGAAACGCTGAAGAAGGGGTTGGGGCTCCTCGGGATCACACCACTCGAGCGGATGTAGCGATTTCTCCCGTCTCTGAACTGCATTCTCATCATGACAAGTTCATTTCATCTATGTCGATGCAAGTAGACTTTCCTGTGCGCGATAGCGCGAGAGGCATATATCCCGTTGGGTCTTTAAATCAGCTGGACGGTCACTAAATCTGCATGAGAACCTTATTCAAACTTTCCGAAAATCCCCCAGGATCTTTCAGCTGCCCTCCCTCGGCAAGACTGGCCTGGCCGAAGATAATCTCTACAAGATCTTCAAAACGCTCTTCGTCCTGCTCGTCGTTGAGTTTCTCGATCAGACCATGTTTGGGATTGAGTTCAAAGTTGGGGCTCGAATCAGGTAGCGACTGACCTGATGCCTCCATGATTTTTCTCATTTGCGCGCCCATATCATTCTCGTCAATTGCGAGACAGGCCGCGGAATCGGTTAGACGGTGCGTGAGTCTGACCTCGCTCACTCGGTCGCCCAGCACCGTCTTGATTCGGTCAGTCAAGCCTTCCAGGGCTTTTTCAGATTCTGCCTGCAACTTCTTATCTTCAACATCCTCAAGACCGCCGAGGTCTAACTCGCCCCGCACGATATCCTGAAACGGCTTGCCATCAAACTCTCGAAGATGACCCATTAACCACTCATCTATGCGGTCATACATCAGAATGACTTCAATGCCTTTCTTTTTAAATATTTCTAGGTGAGGGTTCGTTTTTCCAGCATTGAGCGAGTCTGCGACCAGATAGTAAATCTTATCCTGCTCACTGCTCATGCGGCTGATGTAGTCTTTCAGACTCTGATCCTGAGAAACGCCTTCGCTGTGGGTAGTTGAAAATTGCAATAGATCAGCCACCTTCTCTCGGTTGCCAAAGTCTTCTGCCGGACCTTCCTTGAGTACCTGTCCGAACTGATCCCAGAATGATTGATATTTCTCAGCATCTTTTTTGCGCAACTTGCTGAGCATGTCGAGACATCGCTTGGTCAGGGCGCTTCGCATCGTATCAACGGCTGGGTCTTTTTGCAGAATTTCTCGCGATACGTTTAGCGAAATATCGTTAGAATCCACAACGCCTTTGATAAACCGCAGATAAAGAGGCAAGAATTGCTCCGCTTCTTCCATAATAAACACGCGCTGGACATAAAGCTTTAAACCTTTCGCCGAATCTCGGTTCCAAAGATCAAAAGGGGCTCTGCCGGGAATATAAAGAAGACTGGTATATTCCAACTTCCCTTCAACTTTGTTGTGACTCCACTCCAGCGGGTCTTCAAAATCGTGGCATATCGCCTTGTAGAATTCTATATATTCGTCGTCCTTCACTTCTGAGCGCGACTTCGTCCACAGTGCCTTTGCATCATTCACTGCTTCATATTCGGGAGACGGTGGCTCGGCGTCTTCATTTTCTTTCTCAGAAGAGTCGTGGTTTTCCTTTAGCATCATTACAGGCAACGACAAGTGTTCTGCATAACGCTTCACGATGCTTTTCAGGCGAAAAGATTCTGCGAACTCAGCTTCATCATCCTTCAGAAAAAGTGTTACTGATGTTCCCTTGTCAGCCTTACTGATTGTTTCAATTGAATATTCGGATTCCCCAGTAGAACGCCAAAGTGTGGCCGAGTCTGGCGTATCACCAGCCCGTCGAGTCCGGACCTCAACTGTCTCTGCCACGATAAAGGCCGAATAGAACCCAACCCCGAACTGCCCAATTAATTTGGAGTCCTTTTTCTGATCGCCGGTTAACGATTCTAAAAATTGTGCTGTCCCCGATTTCGCAATGGTGCCAAGGTTAGCGATAACTTCTTCGCGAGACATACCGATCCCGTTATCGGAAATCGTGACTATTTTACTTTCCTTATCAGAATCTATCTGAATGCTTAATTCAGAATCTTGTTCAAGGAGCGAACCATTTGACAGAGCTTCAAATCGCAGCTTATCAGCCGCATCCGAAGCATTAGAAATCAATTCACGCAGAAAGATCTCTTTATTTGAATAAAGAGAATGAATCATCAGATGGAGCAGTTGCTTAGCTTCGGTCTCAAAACCTAAGGTTTCTGCCTTTCGCTTAGTGGTCATATCTTGTCTCGTCGATTCTGAAATACAAAAAACCCGGTTCTATTAGAACCGGGTTTTTAATGGGGTCAACTTCCGCTAGTTCAAGTGCAGACCTAGTCGATCAATGGGGGGTAAGACTCATAGAAGTCGATGGCTTCCTGTTTACGTTGCTCAATAATGTTATATCGCTGCTCGGTGTTTTCGATAAATGTTAAGTATTGATTCGCCGATTCTCGATCATCAGCGTCACCGGCATCGGCGGCCTGCCGTGCAGCCGATTTAGCCCCATCAAAGTCATCCAGTTCCAGGAGCGCTCGCGCTAAAAAGATTAGAGTATCTGAGCGTTCACTCAGATCACCTTTGTCGACGGCGGCTCGGAACGCTTCGGCAGCGTCATCATAATTCGCCATGACATAGTGAATATAACCTACACTATCCCAAGCATCCCCACTGTCCGTGATTTCAGCCAATTCCAGCGCATGCGGCAGGGACTTAGCATAATCGCTGGCAATCAAATACATCTGTGAGGCAATCTTCAGATTGTCCTCGTTGACTTCAATTATACTCGCTTGCAAACCCTCTTCGATGATCTTTGACCCTGTCAGGGGGATATCCATCCCTGCAAGAGACTGCCCTAAATTCAGATAACGCGCCTCATCATCAATAACCCCGTTTAGATATGCAAGGTTAAGTGACTGAACACGCCGATCCTCCATGTCCAGACTCGCATAGACGGCGTTTAGATTTAACCAGTCGGTCTCATCGTTAAACTTCACAATCATTGTTTTTGTGAGCTCGAGCGCTTTTTCGAAGTCCTCGAGGACAAAGTAGATTCCGTTCAGGTAGGCGTAGTCGTCACGATCCAGTATGTCGCCTTCATCCAGAGATAAATTCATGTAGTCCAGCCAGAAAGGCAGGGCATCTGAATAGAGCTCCTGCTGATAAAAGGCGTAGGAGAGCCCCTTGAACACCACCACATCCTCTACTTCCGAGATCTCACGCCAAGCCTGATAATTTTCAATCGACTTGTTCCAGTTTTCTTCAGCTGCGTAAAGCTGGCCCAGCGATCTGAGTGTCCTCAATCTAACATCGACCCTAAGCTCTTCGATCGTCAAGGTCTCTTCGAAGATACCGATTGCACCGACGTAGTCTTCAATACCTAAGTAGTAATTAGTGTAGAAGCTCAACAATGTTGACTTCTCAAAATCGTTCATGCGTTCGTAGCGTCGCTCTCGCAATTCGTCGAGCTGGATCTTAGCTTCTGTAAAATTCGGCTCGTCTTCCGGGTCCTCCGGAGACATGAGTTCCTGAATTTCGGTGATCGCTCGCATGACCTGCTGACTCAGGGTCCCTGAAGTACGCGCTTCTGGCGGTGCCCTTTGCTCATCTTCTCCAGCAAGCACAGGATTGAACGGTCCAAAGGGACCAACAAGGCTGGTAAGAAGAACCGATACAGTGATTTTGTAAAGCTTTTTCATCCTGCCTTATTCCTCAAGCTGATATCTAAATAGATATTGCACACCAGGCACTTCCACGCCCTGCCCATCTACCACCCTAGGCTGAAACTTGAAGCGCGTGGCAGCCCTTATAGACGATCTATCGAATATACTCGCCGGCTCAGCGTCCACGACAGTGATGGTGTCTTCGACAACATTACCCATACCGTCCACAGTAAATGATACAAGGCACCATCCCTGGATGCCGCGCTGCGCGGCTCGTGTAGGATACTGAGGAGCTATGGCTACCAGTGGCAGATAGTCTCCGTCCGTGGCAGAGATCGAAGCATTGTCAAGTGACAGATTGGTGTCGATATCAACAGACGCTCGCTCGATATTCAGAGAAGGGCCTGAATCTAGGGTGATCTGCTTTTCCGGTGTATCAGGCGTGTCCTGAACAACCTCATCGATCAATTCAGGTTTGTCGATTTCCTCAATAACTTCCAACTCTATGTCCGGCATCGTGGCGTCAACAATTTTGACCACGTTGACCCGCTGATCAAAACGCTCACCAGTCGCGATCAGGGCTTGCATAAAATAAAACAAACCAAGCGTAATGCCGGTGGCCATACCCATTGAAACCAACCATCTAACAAAGATCATGTTAAGCCTCCGCCGAGATACTGACATCCTCTATATTGGCTTCTCGTGCCGCTTCGAGTATCAGCATTACCTGTTCATTGTTCGCGTTCTCGTCAGCCTGAATTATCACTGAAGAATTTGGTGCATCAGCCAGCCTCAGTTCAAAGCGAGACCGGATAAATCTGGGATCTATCTGGTCTCCATCGATCCATATATCACCTGCCTGCCCAACGGCGATGAGGATCATGTCCCCCGAAGTGTCGTCAGCAGTAGACGCTTCAGGCTTGCTTACTTCAATGCCCGCCTCAGTGACGAATACAGAAGTGACAATAAAAAAAATCAAAAGAATAAAGACCACGTCCAGCATCGGAGTGAGATCAATCTCACCCGCTTCTTCCTGATCTTTCTTCTTCATTAAACCTGATTTCATGTTGTTGACCTATGCCCGTCTGCAGGTAATCTATTGGTTAATAGGAAGGTGATCTTCCAGAAACTCAAGATCTCTGTCGATAGTGGATTTCAGATAGTTGAAGGCAAAAATTCCGGAAATGGCACCAACCATTCCGGCCATAGTTGGTATCGTAGCCTTAGAAACGCCTCCGGCCATGGATTTCGCATCGCCTCCCCCACTAAAAGACATTACAAAGAAAACCTCAATCATGCCTGTCACCGTTCCAATCAATCCTAGTAAAGGACAGATTGTGACTAGAACCTCGATAATCGGAAGGGTGTTTCGAACATCAAGTGAGATTTTGGAGATCATCATGCTGCGAATCTGATGGGCACTCCAAGAGGACTTGTCAGCACGCGAATTCCACTCTGCCAGCGTATTTTTGACGTTCTTCTTATGTGTTGTATTGATATACCAAACGCGCTCAAAAACTAGAGACCATTTGATCAGAAGCAGGCCCATGATGATCGTCAACACGGGCCCGCCTCTGTTCATGAACGCTTCAATCGCATCCAGTATATCCAGTATTGCTAGGTACATAAAATGCCCTCTGCTTGACCGGGATGTTAAGAACCGCCTGCAGCACGTTCGGCTTTCTGCGCGATCATGCCTGTAGCCTGCTCCTCAAGGATATGAATGATGTTGTCACTTCGGCTCTTAACGACTGTGTGCATAAAGATTGTGGGGATAGCAACCACAATACCTAGCACTGTTGTCATGAGCGCTTGCGAAATACCGCCGGCCATGATGGTAGGGTCACCCGCACCGTAAACGGTAATTTGCTGGAACACCTGAATCATACCGGTAACCGTTCCCAACAACCCCCCAAGCGGGGCAATCGTAGCGATCATCTTGATCAGCGTGAGCAGGCTCTCCAGAGAGGGTGTTTCCTTTAATATCGCCTCACCGAGTTTCAGCTCCAAGGTTTCTGTATCCGCACTTGGATTGGATTCAGCTACCATCAGAACGCGCCCCAGCGGGTTGTTATTAGATGCCTTGTTGCTCTTTAACTGCGAACGGACCTTGACAGAAACTAAGGTCAGCATCAGCAACCGGAAGAATCCCAAGATAATGCCTATAATGCCCACTCCGATGATAATGAAACCAATGACACCGGCATTCGCCTCTACTTGCTCCGAGGCACTTGGGAAGTTCACCAAGTTAGCCATAACCTGACCGCCAACTCCACCGGTTGGATCAATACCGGCTCTAGTAAAGCCGCTGGTAGAGGCAGTCAGATCATTGGCTGCACTCAGCACATCAGAAGCTGGCTGGCGCGGCAACACCTGCAAATGACCGACCTCTCCTTGATAGCTCAGATACTCACCGTCTGAAATCGCGTTGAATGAACCAATCCGAGTCACCGAGCGATTCGACGTTTCACCGCTTGGCAGGGCTACTTCCCCGTTATAGGTTACGACACGGCCTGATTCGGTTACTTCTTGGTGCATGAAGTACCAAAAGCGCTCCATCTCAGAGATGTTGAGCTGCTCAATTGAGCTGCCAGCGCGCTCGATAATGACTTCGAGCTCACCGGTTCTGCCCGGATATTGTGCACTGATCAGCGAGTCCTGGAAATTACTAAGAAAATCGCCGGCAACGCCTTGCAGGGTACCGAACAGTTCGTTCAAATCACCTCGTCGATTTCTTAGGACCTCGCGCTTATCCGCAATGACCACCTCGTTAGCTTCAAACTGGTCGCTGAGCTGTACTTGCTCAGATTCCTGTTCGGTAATTCTGCCTTCGGTGATCTCAAGAATTTCAGTCTGCCGTGCAGCGTTCTGCTCGAATTCCCCAAGGCGCTGCTGATATTCCTCAGACTCAGCAACTCGATCGTTTTCAACCGCATTCAACAGTTCGCTCAACGAACCCTGCGCGTAGCCTGCGGGAGAGCCAACAACCATCAGAATGAATGCGGCTAGCAGGCCTGTAACTTCTTTCAACATTTTCATTACTGAGCCTCCGGTGCAGAAACTGGAAGGAAGAGAATACTCGGCGCGTCAAGATTGGAGACCACTCTGGACGCCTGTTGAACTTCTTGCCGAAAATCACTCGCGGGTAACTCTACCCACTGGCGGGCACTATTGTCCCAAGCGCCAGTAACTTGTCGATCGGTGGTTTGATACATCAACGATACCCGACCTATGCGTACGACATTCACGTCCCGCTCTACACCACCTATTTCGATTGTGTCTGGGTAGGTTTCATTGGTGCGACCGAAGGCGGCTTCGGTCTGATACATTACAAGAACCTGACGGAATTTCTCGGCGATGGAAACATCGGGGTTGTCTATGGCGTCACGCGCGAATTGGAGTCGCGCCATCCGCTCATCCATTCGAAATGGATAATCGAGGGAAATAAACTGATCCAACGCTGACAGCATTTTCTCCATCAGCAACGGAATTTCTCTGGTCACTTCCTCCACACTAGCGATAGATTCATCCAGTGTCGCAATCTGCTCTTCCTGAGCGGCAATCTGCCGACGATAGCCTGCGTTCAAAACCAGCAACGACTCAAGGTTATCGTTAGCCCGCTTAAATTCTTCAAAAGTTGAGCTCGCCTCATTGGCAAGACGGGTAATTTCTTCTTGGGCTACTGCGGATTCAGCGTATTTATCACCGATAACATCCATAGCCTGATCAAGAATACTGCTGTCGACCAAAATATCCTGGGCTTGCGCAACTCCAACAAGGCTAGACGCGACTAGTACCAAACCAGACATACTCAATCGGTTAGTGTGACGGTTTTTCATGTGCCATCCTATTATTTGTAATTTTAGCTTTGTATCGAAGCAGGGATACGAGTAGATGCTGCATGAAGCGTATCTGTTCAGACACAGAAACTATTGTTTTTCGTCCTTTCCTTCCTAAAAGAGCCGGAGACCTACACGAGCACTCGCATCTCTCCGGGTGACAGTCCTCCCTGAAAACAACCCGAGTACGTTACTAAATTTCTCGATCTGATTTTCAAATGGAGAAGTATGGTAACCGTCGCGTCGGACAGGCTTATCGAGATCTGAGCAGACCCTTTCTCATGCCTGATTGTCCCTGAAATACAGGGCGTTACCCCTGTTCACGCAGCAAGCCTATCACACTAGCCTGCGAATTTAGAACCTTTTGCCGGATAAAATTATTGGCTGGAAATGTCGCCCAAAGATGCCGGATTTATCCACAAACCGAGTTCAGTCAAGAGGCCGTCCAGCCGGTAATCTCAGAAAGCCCAGCACCGATATCAGCAAGGCTCCGTACGGTTTTTACACCCGCGTCATTGAGGGCGGCAAATTTCTCATTGGCTGTACCTTTACCGCCCGAAATTATCGCACCGGCGTGCCCCATGCGTTTCCCCGGCGGCGCGGTAACACCTGCGATATAAGCGACCACTGGTTTGCTGACGTGTTGCTTGATGAATGCGGCTGCTTCTTCCTCTGCTGTGCCGCCAATTTCTCCAATCATCACAATTGCTTCCGTCGCCAGATCCGACTCGAACATCCCTAAAATGTCTATGAAATTTGAACCCGGTATTGGATCCCCACCGATGCCAACACAGGAGGACTGACCAAAACCGTGATCTGTCGTCTGCTTTACAGCTTCGTAGGTCAACGTCCCCGATCGGGAAACGATACCTACCTTCCCTGGCAGATGAATATAACCGGGCATGATGCCAATCTTACACTCACCAGGCGTGATCACCCCCGGACAATTCGGACCAATTAGCCGTATGCCCAGCTGATCGCATTTCTCCTTGGCAACAAGCATGTCCAGCGTGGGAATACCCTCCGTGATACACACGATTAGCTTGATACCAGCGTCGGCTGCTTCCAGTATTGAATCTTTACAGAAGGGAGCCGGCACATAAATAACGGAGGCATCTGCTTCTGTCGCTTCAAATGCCTCTTGAACCGTGTTGAAAACCGGGAGATCCAGATGCGTCTGACCACCCTTCCCGGGTGTTACACCTCCGACCATTTTGGTGCCGTAGGCGATCGCTTGCTCCGAATGAAAAGTGCCCTGAGAGCCGGTAAAGCCTTGGCATAAGACTCTTGTATCCTTGGTTACCAAGATGCTCATTATGACTCTCCTGATGCTGCGACAACCACTTTCTGAGCAGCGTCCGACAGCGAATCTGCCGCAATAATGTTCAACCCACTACTGGCCAAAGCCTCCCGCCCAAGTTCAGCATTGTTGCCCTCAAGGCGAACAACTACAGGCACTTTCACTCCAACCTCTTCAACGGCGCCGATCACTCCCTCAGCGATAAGATCACATCGCACAATGCCGCCGAAAATATTGACGAGCACGGCCGCAACGTTCTCATCAGAGAGGATAATTTTAAATGCCTCTGAAACCCTTTCACGGGTCGCGCCGCCGCCAACATCAAGGAAATTAGCCGGCCTGCCACCGTGAAGCTGCACAATATCCATGGTACCCATAGCAAGTCCAGCGCCGTTGACCATACATCCGATACTGCCGTCTAGCGCGACATAGTTCAGCTCCCATTTGGCAGCCAGAGCTTCGCGCTCGTCTTCCTGAGAAGGGTCATGCATGGCCTGGAGTTTTGGCTGCCGATAGAGCGCATTGCTATCGATGTTGATTTTGCCATCCAGACAGTGCAGGTTTCCTTCGCTGGTTATGACCAGAGGGTTGATCTCAAGAAGGGCCAGGTCAAGGTCCTGGAACAGAGCAGCAAGCCCCATAAAAAGGTGAGTAAACTGCTTGATCTGCTCACCCTGCAATCCCAAACGGAAGGCTAGATCACGCCCCTGAAAGGTTTGCGCACCCGTAAGCGGATCGATGCTGGCCTTAATAATTTTTTCAGGAGTTTCTTCTGCAACTTTTTCAATCTCAACGCCACCCTCAGTCGAAGCCATGAATACTACCCGCCGAGTAGCGCGGTCCAGAACAACTCCTAGGTAAAGCTCCTGATCAATATCGGTACACGATTCAACAAGAATCTTGCTGACCGGCTGGCCTCCCGCGTCCGTTTGGTAGGTCACCAGGTTCATGCCAAGCCACTGCTTCGCGAACGCCGCCGCTTCCTCGGCGGAATTTACCAGCTTGACTCCTCCGGCTTTACCCCGTCCGCCCGCGTGCACTTGAGCTTTCACTACCCATTGGTCCCCGCCAATATCCGAAGTCGCAGCGGCTGCCTGTTCAGGGGAGTCAACCGCTAGACCTTGTGATACGGGAAGACCGTACTCAGCGAATAGTGCTTTCGCCTGATATTCGTGTAGGTTCATCGAATCTCCATACTTGAACGTGCTTCATTTAGGCTCGGCGCCTTCGATTTCCAATGTGTATTGCGTGACCGAGAGAAGCAAGAGCCGCCTCGTGTACCGCTTCTGAAAGCGTGGGATGAGAAAACATCGTCAAACCGAGATCTTCAGCGCTTGCACTAAACTCCATTGCGATCACAACCTGCTGCATCAAATCAGCAGCGCTAGGGCCGATAATATGACAGCCCAGAATCCTGTCCGTCGCCGCATCGGCAATAATTTTTACCATGCCTTCCGAATCGTTAGCTGCAAGCGCTCGGCCACTGGCTGAAAACGGAAAGACACCCACATTATAGTCGATGCCGGTCGCCTTGAGCTCTTCTTCATTTTTGCCCACCCAGGCAATTTCAGGATGCGTGTAAATTACAGAAGGAACCAATTCATAGTTAACCTGAGCTTTCTTCCCGGCGAGACGCTCAGCTACCATAATGCCCTCCTCCATGCCCTTGTGGGCCAGCATAGGACCTCTCACTACATCCCCACAGGCGTAAATCGAAGGAATGGAAGTAGCGCACTGATCGTCGACCCGAATAAATCCGCGCTCGTCAAGTTCGATGCCAAGCGAAGATTCAAAAAGATCATGTGTGTAGGGTTTCCTTCCAACAGCAACGATCAGCTTGTCAAAAGTTGCCTTTTGCTTCCCATCACTGTCTGTATACTCAATGGTGACCGATCTTTTGGCTTCCTCCCCACTGAGCTTGCTAGCGGTAACCCGGGCACCCAACTTGATCTGGAGGCCCTGCTTGGTGAAAATCTTGGCCGCTTCTTTGGCAATTTGACGATCGACTGCCGGCAGAAAATTCTCCATCGCTTCAAGAACAACCACGTCAGCGCCGAGACGAGCCCACACACTACCAAGCTCCAGGCCAATAACCCCGGCGCCAATCACCCCGAGTCTCTTTGGCACGTCCTGAAACTCCAGAGCACCGGTACTGTCAACGATCGTGTTCTGGTCGATTGGTGTTGGCGGTATCTCAATGGGAACTGATCCGGCAGCAATGATGATGTGCTTGGCTTTCAGTTCCAGTGTTTTGCCCTCGGAACCACTCACTACAATTGTCTCCGGTGAGGTCACCTTACCTGAGCCGCTGTAGGTGTCGACCTTATTGCCTGAAAGCAAGCCGGCAACACCTGACGTCAGATTCGCGACCACCTGATCTTTCCGGTCAATCATCGCCGGCACATCAATATTTACTGCAGGCACTTTGATCCCGTGCGTCTCAAAATCCTGCTGCGCTTCAATGTATTTGTGAGAAGTATCCAACAGAGCTTTTGAAGGAATGCAACCAACGTTTAGGCAAGTCCCACCAAAGACAGTTTTCTTGTCCTTGTTTTGCCATTTTTCGATACACGCTGTACTGAATCCCAGCTGCCCGCACCGGATAGCTGCATGATAGCCTGCTGGCCCGGAGCCTATGACAACCACGTCGTATTCTTTGGTCATAATTTTTCTTACCGCCCTGCCAATCAAATTTCCAAAATAAGTCTGGTAGGATCTTCGAGTAGATCCTTCACGGTAACCAGAAACTGGACCGCTTCTTTCCCGTCGATCATGCGGTGGTCATAAGACAGCGCGAGATACATCATCGGCAGCACCCTAACCTCCCCGCTCACAGCCATCGCCCTATCCTGAATTTTATGCATTCCCAGAATCGCAGTTTGGGGCGGATTTAAAATCGGAGTAGATAACAACGATCCGAACACTCCACCATTGGAAATTGTAAAGGTACCACCTGTCATTTCTTCGATGGCTAACTTACCGTCTCTCGCCTTCTCACCAAAGCTTCGTATCTCTTTTTCGATCCCAGCGAGACCCATGTTGTCAGCATTCCGCAACACAGGAACCACAAGCCCCCGAGGAGAAGACACGGCGACGCCAATATCCTGATAACCATGGTAGACAACATCGTTACCGTCAATAGAGGCGTTGACCGCAGGGAATCGTTTCAAAGCTTCAATGGAAGCTCGCACGAAAAAAGACATAAATCCGAGCCGCACCCCGTCATGAGCTTTCTCGAACTCGTCTTTATACCTTGCCCGAATATCCATCACCGGTTGCATATTCACTTCATTGAATGTAGTGAGCATCGCCGTAGTTTGGGTTGCCGTCAGCAAGCGTTCGGCCACCCTCGCCCGCAGCCTGCTCATGGGGACGCGTTCTTCAATCCGACCTTCCGAGCTGATTGAAACCTGTTGCGCTGGCTCGTTTTCAATTGGTTTGAAAGCCGGCGAACTCTGAGCAGAAATGTGATTCAGAACGTCTTCCTTGGTAATGCGACCGTCTTTCCCGGTCCCGGAGATTTCATTTACCGCTAGGTTATTTTCGTCGATGAGTTTTCGTGCAGCTGGAGAAAGCGCAGCACTTTCAACACCCTTCGGAGCGCTCACAATTTCATTCAAGCCAGTATCAACTTGCACGGGAGCGCCGGCGCTGTCTGCACCTTCTGTTCCGACCTCAAATTTGGCGATAGCTTCGTTACTAGTGATTGTCTCACCAGACACTTTAAGAATATCCGCAAGAACCCCATCCTCTGGCGCAACGACTTCAATTACGACCTTGTCTGTCTCGATATCCACGAGCAGATCATCCCGTGAAACTTGCTCACCAACATTTTTGTACCACGTGGCGATCGTGCCATCTGGCACTGATTCTGGAAGCTGCGGGGCTTTTATCTCGGTTGTCATTATTTTTCCTAACTGAGGGGCTACAGGCCCATTACAAAAATTTCAGATGCCAGCACTCTAGCTCAAGGCGTCATTGATAAAATGTTCTTGCTGACTCAAATGCAGAGCCGGATAGCCTGCCGCAGCCGCAGCAGAAGCTTCTCGCCCCGCATACTCAAGCCAAATTTCGGGAAATAATCGATGAATTGCTCGCCTTAAGTGGTGCTGGCTGGAATACCAGGCGCCCTGATTCATCGGCTCTTCCTGACACCAGGTTATTTCTTTGATGTTCTTATAGCCCAAGAGACAGCTTTCGAAATCTTCATGTGGAAAGGGATACAACTGCTCCAAGCGAATTATTGCAATATCCTTGATTTCTCGCTTTCGCCGCTCGCTCCTCAGATCGTAGTAAACCTTACCACTGCAGAAGATCAGCTTTCTGACGCTGGCTTTGTCGAGTTCATCGGTTTCGTTAATGACGACCTGAAAGCTGCCCTCAGCAAGCTCTTCTAGGGTACAAACGGTCTCTTTATGTCGAAGTAGACTCTTTGGGGACATGACAATGAGCGGCTTCCGAAGCGGACACAGAACTTGCTTGCGCAGCATGTGAAATACCTGCGACGCTGTAGTAGGAAGGCAGACTTGAATGTTGTGTTCCGCCGAAAGTTGCAAAAAGCGCTCAAGGCGCGCCGAACTGTGTTCCGGTCCCTGTCCTTCGTATCCATGCGGCAACAACAGGGTCAAACCGCACAGCCTGTTCCATTTTTGCTCCCCGCTGGTAATAAACTGATCGATGACAACCTGTGCCGAATTCGCAAAGTCTCCGAACTGCGCCTCCCAGATTATCAACGCATTCGGAGTAGTGGTTGAATACCCATATTCGAACGCCAGCACCGCCTCTTCAGACAGCAAGGAATCGTAGATAGAGAAGTCGCTCTGGCCTTTCGCTATCTCTTCGAGCGGAACGTAAGCATCCCCAGTTTTGTTATCATGTATAACTGCATGCCTGTGCGAAAACGTGCCTCGACGCACATCTTGTCCTGTGATCCTCACTTTATTCCCACTAGTAAGGATACTTGCATAAGCCAGAGTTTCAGCAAAACCCCAGTCCACGCTCACATCTCCGGCTGCCATCGCCGAGCGATCTTGGTAAACCTTCTGGACCTGCCTCTGTAGTGTGAATCCGGAAGGAAATTCGACCAACTTCTTCGCCAGTGCGCTCAATTGCGCTAGTGGTATTGAGGTGTTGAAGTATGGGCTCCAGTCATGTCCAAGGTAAGGGCTCCAGTCGACAAAGAGCTCAACAGAAGGCTCTTTGACAAGACTCTTAACGACGTGCTGACCAGTGTCGAGCTCTTTTCGAAAATTCGCGCTCAGTGCGTTTGCTTCGCTTTCAGAGAGTATCCCCTGAGCGATAAGACTTTCTGCATACAAGGCCCGAGTTGAGCGGTGCCGCTTGATCGCCGCATACATTAGTGGCTGTGTACCGGAAGGTTCGTCTGTTTCATTGTGCCCCCGTCTCCGGTAGCACACCAAATCTATTACTACATCTTTTTTGAAGGCGTAACGAAAATCCAGAGCCAACTGCGTAACGAACAGGACAGCCTCGGGATCATCTGCATTGACGTGGAATATCGGAGCCTGAACCATTTTCGCTACGTCGGTGGCATACTCTGTCGAGCGTGCATCATCCTGACGACTGGTCGTAAACCCGACCTGATTATTCACAATGATGTGCACCGTACCGCCGGTGGAATAGGCGCGCGTATTAGACATCTGGAAAGTTTCCATTACCACACCCTGCCCAGCGAACGCAGCGTCCCCATGACAGATTACAGGAACTACCAGATCACCAGAGTGATCGTTTCTTCTGGACTGACGGGCTCTTACTGAGCCTTCTACAACAGGAGCCACAATTTCGAGATGGGAGGGGTTGAATGCCATCGCCATGTGGAGTTCGCCACCCGCCGTCATGATATTCGACGAAATGCCCTGATGGTATTTCACGTCACCAGAGCTCTGATATACAGCTCGACCCTCAAATTCATCAAACAGATCTGCTGGATTCTTCCCAAGGATATTCACCAACACATTCAAACGACCGCGATGGGCCATACCCAGCACGATCTCCTTCGCACCGTATCTGCCCGACCGCTGGACCAGCTCATCCAGAGCAGGAATCAGGCTCTCACCGCCCTCTAGACCGAAACGTTTAGTGCCCGGGTACTTGGAATCAAGATGCTTCTCAAGGCCTTCTGCTGCTGTCAGACGCTCAAGAAGATGCCGTTTAACTTCGTTTTCAAACGTCGGATAGCCGTCATTACTCTCAATTCTTTGCTGGATCCACTGCTTTTCTTCAAGATTGACGATATGCATGAATTCATAGCCAACTGAACCGCAGTAAATCCTCTCCAGCGTATCCACCATCTCTCTCAGAGTTGCCTTTTGCTTGCTGACAAATAGCGATCCGGTCTGGAAAACGGTGGAGAAATCGACCGGCGAGAGATCATGAAATTCGAGCTCTAGATCAGGCACTCGCTCTCGGTGCATGATACCAAGCGGGTCCAGTTTGGCCTTTTGATGCCCTCTTACTCGGTAGGAACTGATCAGCTGCAGAACGTGAACCTGTTTGCTTTCGTGATCCGAATTGACGACCGCTTCATTACTAAGAACCGGCGCATAACGACTTACTTTACTGAGAGCTTTAAAGTCTCGCCGTATGCACGCGTGAGACACATCAGGGTCGGCGCTTTCCATGACCGCGGAGGCAAGAGAATCAAAGAACGTGCACCACTGCTCGGGCACGGATTTTGGATCCGATAGGTAATCTTCGTACAGTTCTTCGACGTACTCGGCATTGGAGCCAGACAGATGGCCCGTACTCCACATTAATTCCATGATGTTCTCATGCATCACTGTATAATCCTTAAACGAGCATTAACTAGCTCTGACTGATACTCTAGGCATCAGTTCCATCAACCGCGTACTCAGGCACCCTCAGAAATCAGCATACTCCTAATGTGGCCTATAGCTCGCGTGGGGTTAAGCCCCTTGGGACACACTGCCACACAGTTCATGATCCCCCTGCAGCGAAAAACACTGAACGGGTCGCCCAAATCAGAGAGTCGTTCGTCTTTTGCCGTATCTCGACTGTCTGCCAGGAAACGATACGCCTGCAAAAGCCCAGCAGGCCCGATGAACTTATCTGGATTCCACCAGAATGAGGGGCAACTCGTGCTGCAGCATGCACAAAGGATACACTCGTATAAACCATCTAGCTTCGCTCTATCTTCTGGAGTTTGCAGCCGTTCTGTAGTGGGCGCAGGTGTATCGTTGATCAGGTATGGCTGAACCTTCTCAAATTGCTGATAAAAAATAGCCATATCGACCACCAGGTCGCGAATTACGGGCAAGCCCGGCAGCGGACGAAGAACCAGTTTGTTAGCGGGACCACCAACAGCCGACAGAGGCGTAATGCACGCTAACCCGTTGGTTCCGTTAATATTCATACCATCCGAGCCACAGACACCCTCACGGCAAGAACGGCGATACGCCACAGAGGAGTCCTGCTCCTTAACTAGCGCTAGCACGTCGAGAACCATGAGGTCCCGGCCCTCCGGTAGTCCCACTTCGTACTCTTGCATGCTGGGTTTAGTATCAACTTCGGGATTGTATCGGTAGATGCTGACTAACACGGTATCAATAGCTCTCTTGTAAATTTGAACAGCGGTTTCATTTCAGTTTCCAGCAATTGGCTAATAAGTACGAACTTTCGGCTGAAACGTTTCGACCGTACGCGGGGCAAAATTCACACCGCGCTTGCCGATCCGCTTGTCTCGAGGAAAATACATGGAATGGCACAGCCAATTTTCATCATCACGCTCACGGAAATCATCCCGGGCATGCGCTCCGCGACTTTCAGTCCTTCCCTCAGCGGCAATAGCCGTCGCCTCGGCGACCTCGAAGAGGTTCTGTAGCTCTAACGCCTCAATGCGCGCGGTGTTGAACGTTGCGCTTTTATCTGCCAAGTGAAGATTACCTAAGCGCTCTCTCAGGGCTTCCAGCTTTTGTACCCCCTCTTTCATGAAGTCGCCTCTACGGAAGACACCAAAATGGTTCTGCATCACCTGCTGCAACTCCGCTTTCAGTGCTGGAATACTTTCACCGGAGGCAGACTCATTGAGCCTAACAAGACGCTGAGAGGCTTCCTCAATATCGGTCTGTGCCACCTGGCGCTGCTCAATACCTTGCGACAGCATCTCTTCAATGTATTTACCTGCCGCTCGACCAAAGACCACAAGATCAAGAAGGCTATTTCCGCCTAAACGGTTGGCTCCGTGCACTGATACACAAGCGACTTCTCCGACAGCAAAAAGCCCAGGGATAATTTGGTCTCCTCCGTAGTCGTTCTGCGTAAGTGCCTGACCGTGGACATTAGTCGGAATACCGCCCATCATGTAATGGCATGTCGGAACAACTGGAATGGGCTCCTTTACCGGGTCCACGTGAGCAAAAGTTCGAGACAACTCAAGAATGCCGGGCAATTTAGCATTTAGCACTTCCTCACCGAGATGATCGAGCTTGAGTTTGACATGATCTCCATGCTCACCACAGCCTCGCCCTTCAAGTATTTCGAGCACCATTGATCGGGCAACAACATCTCGTCCCGCAAGATCCTTGGCGTTCGGCGCGTAGCGCTCCATAAACCGTTCACCGTCCTTGTTGATTAGGTATCCACCCTCGCCCCGGCAACCCTCGGTGACTAAGGTCCCCGCACCGTAAATCCCTGTTGGGTGGAACTGCCACATCTCCATGTCCTGCATAGGATAGCCTGCGCGCATCGCCATGCCGACTCCGTCGCCAGTATTAATCAGAGCATTGGTTGTTGAGG
>PBTW01000125.1 GCA_002729315.1 Gammaproteobacteria bacterium | reverse complement strand
TCGAAATATACTTCCCTACCAAGGGCACCCAACATGTCGGCAGCTCGAGACATTGAATGTTTCACCGGTTCTCTCGCCTTGGTGAGATTGATTCCTGGGTAAAAGTCAAAGCCCGTCGTTCATTGAGGCTTCCCATGAACCGAATATCGATACAAACACCAACGAGATCCTGACTGCTCGATATTTAGAAATAAGGCAGAAACGCCGCCCGCAAAGTCGCGGGTATCAGATTGGACTGGTTCTGGTTTGAGTGCAACGACAGTGCCGCACACAAATTCTTTATCCTCTGAGGCATCGTTTTGATAACAGTCTTACCAACCCAAATTTGCTTCAGCGGATTTCAAAAAGGCGGCTCACTCCGCGCAATCATCTTGCAGTGAATCAATAAGTTTAACTAAGCCATCTGGGAAAAATGTCTTACGGATATTCAAGATCTCTCTATATCTACATTGATTGTAAAAAAACGATAACGCTTCCTTCTTGGCTTCCCAAACCTCAATAGGCATCAGTCCTTGAGAGAATTGAAAATATTCATTCTCATAGTTAAAAAGAGCTTGGTGGTAATTATTACGACCGCCTGCTACTCCGCTTGGATACATGTCAGCCAATTCCGGTTGATCCAAGAATGCTATTGAATGCCAATCGAGTCCGGCTTCCGTGAAGACAGAGTTGGCCTACATTAACAATGCGGTACGTTCCATTTGTTGACCTGCCATAGCGATTCTTTGAGATTGTCTCATTTCAAGACCACGAACATGAGCGAGCAAATAATCCCCACCATGCCCAACATTTGTATAAAATCCTCAATTGCTATTTTCTTCATCGCTCTATCACCTTTCAGTTTTGATTCTTATGACTATGTCTTGAGACGAATCTAAGTAACAGCCTTTTTTTTGGCTTGGCCAGCGTCTGAACGCTAGCGCAGTTTATGCTCCTACGCGAAGCTAAAGATGAGCAAAAAAAGGTATAAAAACATCTAAATGGGAGAGTCAATGAAATTTTCAACAAATTTTTTAAAATTAAGGTATTTTGACTATTACTCTCTTTTCTTATTTTGTCAGAGGAGAACAGCAATGAGTTTACTCCGCTTGTTACAGCTGGTATTCATAATGAGTCTGCCGGTCAAATTAATTGCTGATGAAATTCGCCCCGGTGTGCTTCGCACGCCCGACAGTCGCTTCGAAAATCTCCCCGGCTATGATTTTGAGCCTAATTACCTCAACATTAGAGGCTACCGAGTGCACTACTTAGACGAAGGTCCGAGCGATGGCGAAGTAGTATTTATGCTGCACGGGGAACCCTCTTGGTCTTTTCTCTACCGGAAGATGATTCCCATTCTTAATAGAGCGGGGTTTCGAACTATTGTTCCTGATCTCATTGGTTTTGGGAGGTCTGACAAGCCAATCAGCATGGAGACGCATACATATTTATTCCATGTCGATGCTATGACGGAGTTAGTTGAGCAGCTTAACTTGAATGATGTCACTTTTTTTGGGCAAGACTGGGGTGGACTCATTGGGCTTAGGGTTGTGGCGGAGAATGAAGAGAGGTTTGCGCGGGTCGCAATTGGGAATACAGGCTTACCGGCACCTACCAGCACTCAATCGCCGACGACTCCTGCATTCATGAACTGGAAAGCTCTGAATCAACGCATGATTGACGCCGGAGATATACCCACCGGTAGGATGATTGCGAATCTTACTGGTGATCCTTCAGTGCAGGTAGCCTATGATGCGCCTTTTCCTGATCCATCCTACAAAGCCGGCGCCCTAATAATGCCCCAGCGTGTGCCGGTATCTGTTAACTATCCTGGCGCGGTAGCCAATGCTGCAGCTTGGGAAATATTTCGGCGTTGGGAAAAACCTTTTCTCACCGCTTTCAGCGACAGCGATCCGGTAACGGCTGGTGGCGACGTAATATTTCAGAGGGAGGTGCCTGGGGCACAGGATCAAAACCATTTGACCATCAAGGGCGCTGGCCATTTTTTACAGGAGCAAAAGGGCGAGGAATTAGCAGAAGTAATTGCCGAATTCATGCGAAACAATCCGTTGTAGCTTTTTGGCGTAGATATGATTTCTTTTTTGAGAATTTTTGCTTATGCCTGCATTTGGACAACCCCTTTTCAAATAGCGTTTATATTCTGGTGCATCGGCATTGTTACCGGCACCGACTATAATATAATTTCGCTATCGACTATCGAATTGATAGAAAATTACCTTAGTTATCTTATTCCTCTCGTTCATGTGGCATATACATGGTTTTCGAATCCCCTTCTTGACTGGGTGTTTTCTTTGCCGATAATTTTACACACCTCATTCAAGGCAGTAGCGTCTACTTGGCTCGGCTTCTGGATACTAAAAAGGACAAAATGAGGGAAAAACTCTGATTTGTTCCACATTTTAAATTCGCACCTCGGAGAGAGAGATGGAAAGACTGTTGCATGTGATTACTGCTTCAATCTGTTTGCAGTTAACTGTTGGATACCCTAGCGCAGCTGCACAGGCTCCGGCGAGCGATGGCTCACGAGACAGTATCAATGCTCGCGCCGATTACCTCCGGATAAACCGCGAGTACGTTCCGCCTCCAGGTGAAGCTTTACATCATTATACGAGCGGTTACGCAAAAATTTTATGTTCAGCGATATTTGTAACCGGGCTGGACCCAAAAGATGCTGCGGCTAACGTGGGTGGGTTTATTTCCCCATTTGACCAGCGAGCTTATGTCACGAGCACCACTATTGACAGAGTTCGACAGGAGGTAACACTTACTCTTCCTGATGGTGTTGAGCGATCAGCACGGCGATACGGAAGTCAAGGCTGTGTCTCTCACGCGCTTGGGGAAGAGGATATCCAATTCATGCCCTCGGTGGTTGAATCAGAACTCTCGTTGGCGCATGAGACCCCTTGGCCTATGGGTGATGTGTTGGATACGCAAGTTTGGCCTAAAGATCTCGATGCAAGTCTGATTGAGCAGGCACTAGATGTTGGATTTGGGCCGCCGGAAGCGAAAACGCTGGGCCTAGTTGTAACCCACAAAGGACAAATCATCGGCGAGCGTTATAGCAACGAAATAGATTTACATACTCCATTGGAGAGTTGGTCTATGACCAAAAGTCTGACTGGAACGCTTATGGGTATATTAATCCAACAAGGTGAGTATGAGCTCTGGCAACCTGCTCCTATCCCAGAATGGCAAGAAATCCCTGACGATCCTCGTCGGCACATACGGATTGGAGATATAATGCGCATGTCCAGTGGCATTATGATAAATGCCCCCTCGGATCCGGACTATGAGAATGGTACTTACGCTGATCATTTCTATCTCTACACCAGCGGTGCCAATAATTTCCATTACGCCGCGACCCGTCCCCTCGAATATCCTCCGAATACCGTTGGAAGGTATCGAAATACTGATCCTGTGCTGACGAGTTACTTGATTCGCCTTGCGGTTGAGGGGCGTGGAGAGGACTACCATAGCTTTCCTCAACGTAATCTATTCGACAAAATCGGCATACGTAATGCCTTGGTTGAAACCGATACTTACGGGAACTTTCTTGGTCAAGGACTGGCGTTCATGTCTGCGAGAGATTGGGCAAGATTAGGGAATTTATACTTGCAAGATGGGGTATGGGGGGGCGAGCGAATTTTGCCAGAAGGATATGTGGAGTACGCAAGTACTGCGGCGCCCGCATGGATCAGCGACGGTCGGCCAATCTACGGAGGCGCTTTCTTCTGGGTGGATGATGAAATGCGAGAAGCTGGCGTGGATAGGTCGTTCCGTATGAGCGGCGCCGGTGGGCAATCAACCACCATTTTTCCTGATCGTGAGTTAGTAATTGTCCGCATTGGAAAATATACGGGGGCCGCTGAGGGAAGCAGGGCCTTGCGAAATATGGTTCTAAGCCTAATGGAATTGATTCCTAACGGACAATAAGTGGTTCTGCATAGCCAAGGGCGGCGATCAGATTAGTAGATAGTCCCGCAGTTGGTGACACTTGTGCCATCATAATCGGTGCAGCGTAAGCTTGGTTCTAACGACAGACGGAAAGCCCTCCGTATAATGGTTTTCATGGTCTCGAGAAGACCCTGATATTCAAAAGCGTTCGCTTCAGACAACTAAAAATTCTAGTACCGGGTGCACCAGATTAAAATCTGGGTCATTCGGCTTGAGTTAGCTTCGCTCCTCATCCATCACAAATCTAAGATAGTAAGTGCACGTCGCCAAACGCGCTGTTCCATTCCACACCAATGATAGTTTGTGCTTTATTCGGAAAATTACAGGAATTGATGCGGACATTTTGCGCTCTGCCTGCCCGCTGCGAAGAAGTCTTTAAGAACTTTTTTTCACTGTCTCTGCCTTGCGGATGAAAGGCGATTGGCCCTAGGTTTGTAAACTTTATTAAACGCTGTTGGTACTGCAGGTGTAAAAAATATGGGGTGCTTGTCAGCGGATTTATTAGTATTCTCTCGCTTTTGAGCCTTAATTTTTCCTGGAGAAGAATAAGAATGTTTTTTAAGCATCACCGAAGTTTGAATTTACCATCGCTTAAATTATTTCTGGTTGTAATTTCAGTTTTAAGTCTAGCAACTTCTAAAAACTCTTTTTCGCAGACAGGAAAATCGCCCTTCCCGCGACAAATGGCGTGGACGGCTTATAATCTCGGTTCTACAGGATACAACCAAGCTGTCGCGATGGGGGCAATGTTACGAGAAAAGTTTGGTGTGACCTTGCGAGTGATTCCAGGACAAAATGATGTCTCTCGACTTTTGCCATTGAAGACCGGCAGAGTGGACTTTACCGTTAATGGAGTTTCAACCTATTTCGCCCAAGAAGGGATGTTCCAATTTGCTAATGATCAGTGGGGCCCACAGCCAGTGAGATTGCTGATGACCTCTAATGGACTCAGTAATCAGACAGTGGGAGTTGCGGCAGACATTGGTGTGGAAAAGATTGCCGATTTAAGGGGTCGCAGAATTCCCTATGTACGCGGCGCGCCTGCCTTGAACGTCTCCATGGAAGCTTATCTCGCCTGTGGTAACTTAACTTGGGACGATGTGGTGAGAGTAGATTTTCCTGGATACGATGCTGCGTGGAATGGTGTCATCAACGGTAATGTTGATGCTGGATTTGGAACGACTGTGTCAGGGCCGATGTATCGAGTTGAAGCATCTCCCCGAGGTATCTATTGGCCTCCAGCGCCTCATAATGATCAGGGTTGCTGGGAACGTATGTTAGCCATAGGCCCATACTTTACAAAGCACTACGCTACTCGCGGAGCCGGAATCGACCCAGACAATCCACATGAGGCTGGCACATATCCCTATCCGATGTTAACCGCCCTATCTAATCAGGATGAAAACTTGGTTCGCGCGCTGACTCAGGCGATACATGAAAACTACGATGATTTTAAGGACTCCGACCCAGGGGCTATAGGCTGGGCGCTTGACCGGCAAGTGTTCCAGTGGGTCGTACCCTATCATGAGGGTGCAGTTCAGTACTGGCGAGAGATAGGGGTTTGGACGGATGAATTAGAGCAACATAACAATTCATTAGTCGAAAGACAGGGGGTTCTTGCAAGGGCCTGGTCCGAGTTCATTGAGGAAGAAACCTTCGACCAGCAGGAATTTGTCAAGGCTTGGGGCCAAATGAGAGCGTTGCGATTGGAGGAAGCTGGTTTCAACCCAGTCTGGCGCTAGTGTCAAAAAATAGCGACACATTACCGATACCGCTGCGTTGGCTTACAGGAATTGCGGCCTTATGCAGTGCTTTTTTGGCAATGGATTCTCTTAGGATTTTTTCCGAAAATCCGTTGCTAGATTTTGCAATCACGCTGCAGAATCATTATTACTATGCGTTGATTGGGCTGCTATTACCCCTTTGTTTCCTCCTCAATCCTTCTTTTTCGAATAAGAAGTCCTATTGGTTTGATGGTCTCTTGGGCCTGGTTTCGCTCAGTGTTTGCGGTTTCTTTTTCGCCAATGCAGAAACTATGCTCGACTATGGATGGGAATTTTCGGCGCCAGACTATGCGATATGGATGAGCTATGTATTGTGGGCGCTGATTTTAGAAGGAGTCAGGCGAACGGGAGGTTGGATTCTTTTTGTTCTGGTACTGGTTTTTTCTCTCTATCCAATTTTTGCAGAGAGCTTACCGGGGCCAATTTCAGGCATGGCATCTACGCCAGCAGATACAGCCTCCTATCATGTCATGAGCATTGAAAGCATTCTCGGTCTGCCTTTTAGGGCCTTCGCGCAACTTGTAATTGGCTTCTTAATCTTCGGTATAGCCTTGCAGAAAACTGGGGGAGGGCGTTTTTTCATTAACTTGGCATTCGCTGTTTTCGGGCACGTTCGTGGCGGTTCAGCTAAAGTCGCTATTGTCTCCAGCGGCCTGATGGGTTCGATGAGTGGGAGTGTGATTACAAATGTATTGACAACTGGTCAAATGACGATTCCCGCCATGGAAAAAAATGGCATGGAAAAGGAGTACGCTGCAGGGGTGGAGTCATGTGCGTCAACAGGTGGAGTACTACTGCCACCGATCATGGGTTCAACAGCTTTTGTTATGGCAACATTTCTAAACGTTGCGTATACCACGGTGGCTTTAGCGGCAGCGATTCCAGCTCTCCTATATTTCTTCGGGCTCTTCATTCAAATCGACGCCTATGCGGCTCGAAAAGGTCTAGTGGGCACACCCAAGGAAGAATTACCGGGTCTGGCCGAGACAATGAAGCAAGGTTGGTACTACATATTGGCTTTCTTGGTTTTGATTTTTCTTTTAGTTTACTTACAGAGAGAGGCCGTAGCTCCATTTATTGCCACAGGGCTTCTGCTTCTTTTAAATCAGCTTTCTTCTGAGTTTCGCTGGAATCTTAGCCAGGCTGGTGATTTTCTTTTCGCTACTGGAAAGCTACTTATGGAGTTGCTCACTATTATGGCTGGTGTGGGTTTGATTGTGGGCGCATTATCTATAACTGGGTTATCTGGCACGTTAGTAAACGACCTTCTGTATTTGGCTGGAGACTCTCCACTGACTCTTTTATTTATGGGGGCATTCTGCAGTTTTATATTAGGCATAGGAATGACAGTCACAGCGGCATATGTGTTTTTGGCAATCGTGCTTGCACCGGCTTTAATACAGGGCGGATTAGAGCCAATGAGCGTTCATCTTTTTATCTTGTATTGGGGCATGCTCTCGTTTATCACGCCTCCGGTTGCCTTGGGTGCTTTTGCTGCTGCGAGTATAGCCGGATCCTCTGCTCTGGCTACGGGGTTTAAAGCGATGAGATTGGGTAGTGTGATTTACTTCATACCATTCTTTTTTGTGCTTGAACCAGCCTTAATTCTATCGGGGACATGGTGGGAAACATTTTTTGCGACCGTGAAAGTTGGTATGGGAATAGTTCTGATCGCTGGCTCATTGCAAAGCTACCTTTTCGGAGTTGGACACGTGGACAGGGATGGAGCACGAGGTATCTTGGGGCGGTTGCTTCTTGGAATAGGAGGCGGAATCATAGCTCTCCCTGCATCAGCAATGCTTGGTATAGGTTTTGGCCCTCTGACGCTCCTTGTTATAGGTGTTGTAGTTTCAATCCTCGGTATTCTTTTTAGTTATAACGCTGTTAAGGCTGTGCCTCCGCCTTCAATAACCGCGGGTGTCTAATTTAACAATAAGGTCTCGCGCTTGCGTACTATACGTAGAAGTTGAAAGAAGAGGCTTTGCAGTCTTTTTTCGCTTGGCTAATGCTCAAACATAAAGCCACGGCAAGGGCTTGACGGAGGACGAACCGCCCGGCCAATGACGGGACGGCTCAGAATAACTTTAGAATGGCCTAGAGACAGGTGTAATTGTCATTTAAGAGAGGCTCAAGGGGCATACACTGAATTGCAATTAATTGTTTCCTCTGCAAAACCTCTGTGGAAATTCGTTTATAGTACAAAAAATAATCAGCCCCAGATTAGCCTCAATTCGGGCTTAAGGTGCTTAAATGCGTCACGGCCGACACATCTTGCGGAAATACTGTCCTGCAATCAGTTCCGATTTGGTTAGAAATAGGTTCCAGGGCCAGCGCGTGTTTTTATCTAGATTGCAGTTACTTCTTCTTATTTCATTCTGTCTGATTCATTCGGTCGTTTCAGCGCAGCCTCTTTTCACTGATCGGCTTGTCCGACTTGATGAAGCAGAGGCATCCATTCAGCTAGATGGCTTTTTGGATGAGGCTGTTTGGAAAGTGATTCCGGCTTTTGACGGCATGCGAGTGATCAATCCCGATACACTAGCTAAAACACCGTACAAGACGGATATTCGCCTGTTCTATACGGAGCGAGGTATTTACATAGGTGTAAAGAATCATCAGCCTGCAGATACCCTCGTAGCAAGAATGACTCCTAGGGACACCCGATTGGACAGGGATGGTTTTGTCGTGGGTATCGATGCTTCAGGTACTGGATTATATGGATTTTTTCTTCGTATTAATCTTGGCGACTCTATGACAGATGCTTCTTTGCTACCAGAGCGGCAGATGAATATGAATTGGGATGGTTCCTGGAATGGAAGGACTCAGGCGCTCGACGATGGCTGGAGCGTAGAATACTTCGTTCCTTGGTCTATGATGCCGTTGCCTGTAGCGGGGGCCACGAGACAGATCGGCTTTTATTTTGAGCGGCAAGTTGGATCAATTGGTGGTGAGGCATGGTCCAATCCGCCCCTGCCGAGGACAGTCAATGAATACCTCTCTGCATTTATGAAGTTTGAGCTTCGAGATATCGAACCCCGCAGGCAGTTAACATATTATCCATTCGCTTCCTCTGTCTTCGACAATATTCGCGGCGACAATAAGCCCCGAGTAGGAACCGACATATATTGGCGCCCCACTACAAACACCTTGGTATCCGCGACACTCAATCCTGACTTTGGGACGGTAGAAGCGGATGATGTGATTGTAAACCTTACTGCGTTTGAACAGTTCTTTCCGGAACGTCGTGTGTTTTTCCTCGAAGGCCAGGATGTTTTTAACAATACGTCTCCCCGAACTTCGGGAAGAAGAGGTCCAGGAGGACCCATTCAAGTCCTCAATACAAGACGTATTGGCGGTGCGCCGCGTTACGATTTACCAAACGGAATGAGCGTAGTGCCCACAGACTTGAGCAGACCTACCGATCTCTTAGGCGCTGCCAAGGTTGTGGGCCAGAGCGGCAATTTCCGCTACGGTACTTTGCTCGCAATGGAAGACGATCCCGAAATTGAAGGGACACTTGCGGATGGCACGGTTGTAGGTGTCAAGGCCACTGGTCGTGATTTTTTCGTTGGCAGGGTCCTCTACGAAGACACGAGCGGAGGAGGCCGTCGTCAAGTCGGCTGGATGGGGACCATGCTAGATCACACTGAGGAAGAATCGGTCGTCAATGTCGTCGATATGCACTACTTTTCAGCAGACAATCGCTGGGTGCTCGACACGCAGTTTTTGCATAGTAACAACCGCGGTGAGAGTGGCTTAGGCTTTACCGGGGATATTGGGTATCGTCCAATCAGAGGTGTCAATCATAGTCTACGTGCAACGTATATCGATGATACATTTGACATGAATGGGATGGGCTTTCTGACTCGAAACGATCAGGCAAATCTGGACTACACATACTTTAAAGTTGAGTCAGACCTCGAGAGTTTCAGGCAGCGTACTACTAACTTGTCGGTAGTTAACCAATTCAATACACAAGGCCAGCCGGTTCAAAACGGAATATTTTTTGGAAGGGACTACCAGTTTAATAACTTTGATTCGATTAATTACCGGGTCGGTTATTTCCCGCCCAGGACTGATGATAGGTTAGGAAGAGGAACAGGCGATTTCAAGATACCTGAAAGGTACAGCCTATCAGCTGGCTATGAGTCGAACAAGGCAGACGCGATTGCGTACAATGCAGGAATCGATCTAAGTCAAGAAGATCTCGGCGCCTCTGATATTTCTGGTAGCGCCGGAATTACATGGCGACCTAATGATAGATTCTCAGCCGACCTGCAGCTGCGGTACCAAGATCGTGAAGCTCTGCTTGTGCATCGTGGAGCGGGCAGATATACAAGCTTCGAGTCTCACCAGTGGTCACCGCGGTTCGACCTTAACTACTTCATCACTGCGCGTCAAAGGTTGAGATTTTCTCTACAATGGACTGGGTTGAAGGCATTTGAAGATATGTTCTATGAGGTTAATGCCGATGCTCGCGAAGCATTAATCCCGGTTCCTAATCCGGATACAACCCCTGACGACTTTGTAATCAGTCGCATGACCTTTCAGGCGCGCTATCGTTGGGAAATTGCGCCTCTATCGGATTTATTCGTTGTTTACACGAGGGGTGCTAGCTTACCGCGCAGCAGCTTTCTTACCTTTCAAGATCTACTCGAAGAGTCTTGGAATACACCTGTCGTAGATCAGCTTGCGATTA
>PBTW01000124.1 GCA_002729315.1 Gammaproteobacteria bacterium | reverse complement strand
GAGTCAGAGACAATGAATCCGAGCTAAAAGACTCCGCCACAAAAATAACAATCGAGGAGGGACGCAGATTGTCAACGGCGACTGCCAAAGAAGACCCGCATTCGGTCCCAGCATCAGAGAAACATGCGGCCATTCCGGAGGCCTATCAGAAGCCCTCTTACCGATATCTGGTCCTAGGCATCCTGACCACGGTGTATGTCTCAAATTTTGTCGACCGGCAGGTGATCAATGTCCTGGCTCAGCCGATCATCGGCGATCTAAACATCTCAGACGGCCAATTCGGAATGCTGTCGGGTCTGGCATTCGCCTTCATCTACACGACGCTGGCTGTGCCCATCGCCCGGTGGGCGGATATCAGCAACCGGCGCAATATTGTCGCTGCTTCGGTTGCGATCTGGAGCGTGATGACGGCCCTTTGCGGTGGCGCGCAAAGTTTCGCCCAATTGTTTCTGGCACGCTTCGGGGTCGGGGTAGGGGAAGCCGGCGGCTCTCCACCTTCCCATTCCATCGTGTCGGATATTTTCCCTGCCGAGCAGCGGGCTACCGCCCTTTCTATCTATTCGCTCGGCGTCTACGGCGGCATCCTAGTTGGCACAGTGGGCGGCGCCTATCTCGTACAGTACTTTGACTGGCGCACGGCATTCGTAGTAGTGGGCATGCCCGGCATCCTACTGGCGCTGCTGGTTCGCTTCGTAGTCAAAGAGCCGCCTCGCGGCATGGCAGAGGCGCGCACAGACGTCTCGCCACCCGGCTTTTTCGAGGTGATGGGTTTTCTGTGGGAACGAAAATCATTTCGCCATCTGTCTTTTGCCTGCGCCCTGCACGCCTTTGTCACCTACGGCATGGGAAACTTTATGCCGCTCTTCCTCGGCAGGGTACACGGCATGCCGATTCTTGATGTTGGCTGGTACTATGGCATGATAGCAGGCATGGGTGGCATGGCCGACACCTTCTTCGGTGGATGGGTAACCGACCGGATGATAAAACGGACCGGCGACAGCACGTGGTATATATGGGTTCCTTTCATTTCTACAGTCGTTGCCGTCCCACTTGCCCTTAATACCTTTCTCCTCATGCCGGATGGCTATGTTGCTGTGTACTCCTACCTGCTGCCGGTATTTGCCGGAGGCTGGTATCTAGCCCCCTGCATTGCTGCGACACATTTTCTGGTTGGTATTCGCATGCGCGCGATGGCATCAGCCATCCTGCTGTTTATGCTGAATTTGATCGGGCTAGGTCTGGGCCCGATGATGACGGGATTTATGAGCGACTGGTTAACGCCCCAGTTCGGTGTTGATTCCCTGCGCTATGCCATGTCCATCGCAGTCATGTTTAATTTCTGGTGCGCATTTCATTACTTTATGGCGGCTGAGACGATCAGAAAAGATATCGCAAAAGCCCCGGACTGAGATCACTCGCTGTCAGAGAGCAGCCAGCGCCTGTTCAATCTTGCTGACCCCAACCACCTCAACGCCTTCGATCGGAGATTTTGGCACATTGGCGCTCGGGACAATAGCGCGCTTGAAGCCGTGCTTAGAAGCCTCTTGCAGTCGCTCCTGCCCGCCTTGCACAGGCCTGATTTCGCCAGCCAGCCCCACTTCTCCGAAGGCAACCGTTTGGCGATCAATAGACCGGTTTTTGAAGCTGGAGACTATTGCCAGCAAAAGCGCCAGATCCGCACTGGTTTCGCTCACTTTGACACCACCCACTACGTTCACGAAGACATCCTGATCTGCCATGTACAGCCCACCATGCCGGTGCAGCACGGCCAGCAGCATGGCCATGCGATTCTGCTCTAGGCCCACCGCGACCCGGCGGGGATTACCCAGCGGGCTGGTATCCACCAGCGCCTGAATCTCAACCAGCATTGGGCGGGTGCCCTCCCAGAGAACCACCACCAGAGAGCCGGCACTATCTTCCTCTGTTCGAGCCAAAAAAATAGCGGACGGATTCTTCACCTCTTTCATGCCCTGCTCAGTCATGGCGAATACGCCCAGTTCATTCACAGCACCAAAGCGGTTTTTCTGACTTCGCAAGATACGATATTTGTTGTCAGTGCCGCCTTCCAGCATTACGAAACAGTCGATCATATGCTCCAAGACTTTCGGACCCGCAAGATTCCCTTCCTTAGTGACGTGCCCAACCAAGAACAAAACTGTGTTGGTTTGTTTAGCATATTGAATCAAGTACGCGGCGCATTCACGAACCTGACTGACACTGCCAGGCGCGGAAGGCACCTCGCTGCTGTGCATCACCTGGATCGAATCCACTACCAGCAGCGAAGGCTTGTGTTCCTGAGCGGCGTGGCAGATTTGCTCGACGTTGGTTTCAGCCAGAATCTTCAGCGCTTGCTTTGGCAGGCTCAGGCGCTGCGCTCGCATTCCGACTTGCTGCAGGGATTCTTCGCCGGTTACATAAAGCGAAACCTTTTCCTGATCGGCTAGCATGCACATGATTTGCAGCAAGAGGGTGCTTTTACCTGCCCCAGGATTACCCCCCACCAAAATGACTGATCCCGGGACAAGCCCTCCACCCAGCACCCGATCGAGTTCTCCTATGCTTGAACTAAATCTGTGCAGGGCTTCCAGATCGATATCTGCGAGAGTCTGGACGTCAGATTTCTCCCCTGCATAACCCCGCTGCCGAAAATCGGCCTTAGCGGCGGGCGAGCTGGGGCCGCCTAGGTTAATCTGGGTGAGTGTGTTCCAGGCTTTACAGGCCGAGCATTGTCCCTGCCATTGGCCATGTTCTGCGCCACAATCAGAGCAAACAAATGCGATTTTGGTTTTAGCCATTTTTGGTTTTAGCCATTTGTGCTTTTAGTCCGCTAGATGCAATTGCGAGACTCTGGGTCTTATTCTGAATATGACAGACTCACCCGGGAAGTCACTTTGCAGAACAGCTCGTAAGAAATTGTGCCGGCTGCACTGGCAACCTCATCGGCACACAAATCCTCTCCCCATAAAGTCACTTCATCGTCGATCTGTGCATCATCAATGCCAGTCAGATCCAGTGTGATCATATCCATGGACACGCGACCGATGAGACGGGTTCTGACTTTGCCACTGGCAGTGTGAACAATAACCGGCGTGCCGTTACCAGCGCTGCGCGGATAGCCGTCTCCATAGCCAATCGATACAGTCGCCATCCGGATATCCCGCTCGCACACATAGGTTGCTCCATAACCAATCGCATCGCCCGCTTTCAAATCACGAATTGCAATAATTCTTGATTGCAGTGTCATCACCGGTTGCAGACCGAGTTCCTCTCCCGTCTGATCAGCCATCGGCGAGCTACCGTAGAGCATCACACCGGGACGCACGTAATCGAGATGTGTTTCAGGCCACTGCAAGATGCCGGCTGAAGCCGCCAGACTGGTCTCGACTTTCTCCGGACCTTTACTGAGCAACTCACCTTTCGTTTGAGCCAACCTTGATCGCTGGTCTTCGGTAAACTGTGCAAATTTTGGCGTATTCGGAGCATCAGCACAGGCAAGATGAGACATCAACACCAGCTGCGTGCCCGGATAAGCGCGTAATTTTAGGTAGGCATCAATCACCTGTTGCTGCCCCAGACCCAAGCGGTTCATGCCGGTATTGTACTTAACCCATAGCTTCCGACTGCCTTCAAACGCCTCTTCTGCCAGTACCTGATCGAGAATTGGAAGCTGATAGTCTGCGTGGACAACAGTTTCAATGCGCCTGGCCAGACACTCACGCAACTCTTCTCGGGTCACAAAGCCGTTAAGCAACAGTATAGGTAAATCTGGCTCCAGTTCGCGCAGGAGTACCGCTTCAGACATGGTCGCGACCGCAAGCCCGCTGAGCTTGATATGCGTGCTGCTCAAGGCAGCAGCAGCTTCCGCCATGCCGTGACCGTAAGCGTTGGATTTAATTACCGGATAAATCCCCGAGTTGGGGCTGTGCATTCTAACCAGTGCCAGGTTTTTTTTCAGCGCGGCAAGATCTATCGTAGCCCAAGCGCGCCTGCTAATGAGTGTCATGGAGCGAATTTCCGGATCAGGGATTGACAGTCAGCCATGATGAATTACAGATCATGGGTGTAGCTGTCGTCATAACGCGCTTGCGTATGATTCTCAAACCGAGTGTATTGTCCAAGAAAACTCAGTCTTACCGAACCAATTGGACCGTTGCGCTGTTTGCCAATTATGACCTCAGCGATACCTTTGTCTACTGTATCTTCGTTGTAAACTTCGTCGCGATAAATAAAAGCAATCACATCAGCATCTTGTTCAATCGCGCCGGATTCACGTAGGTCTGACATGACCGGACGCTTGTTGGGCCTCTGCTCCAGACCGCGATTGAGCTGCGAAAGCGCAACCACCGGGCACTGAAATTCTCTGGCGAGCAGTTTAAGAGAACGTGAGATTTCAGAGATTTCATTGACCCGGTTTTCCGTGGTGCCCTTGATCTGCATGAGCTGTAAGTAGTCTACGACAATCATACCCAGTGGCGAGCTATGTTCGCGCACTACACGACGCGCTCTGGAGCGCATCTCCATGGGGCTGACACTGGCGCTGTCGTCAATGAACAGGGGGCGGTCCTTCAGTTTGGCGATAGCATTGTTCAGCTTGCGCCAGTCCTCGTCGCCCAGCTTGCCGGTTCGGAGTTTTCCCTGGTCTATGCGACCAATAGAAGAAAGCATTCTGAATATCAGGCTCTCTGCCGGCATCTCAAGGCTGAAAACCAACACCGGCTTATCACCCGCCAGCACCGCGTGTTCGACGAGATTCATAGCGAAAGTAGTTTTTCCCATGGAGGGCCGGCCCGCCACGATTACCAGATCAGATTTCTGCCATCCTGACGTCATTGCATCTAGGTCTGCATAACCACTCGGCAGACCAGTCACTTCGCCCTCTGCACTGGATAGCTCATCAATACGCTCTACAACGGCGCTCAGCAGGGGATTGACAAATTCCGGCCCGGAACTGTTTGGACGCTCATCAGCGATGTTGAACACCTGCTGCTCCGCGGCATCTACGACCTCACCGGCGGACCTCCCTCCAGTGTTGTATCCAGAATTAGCGATCCCATTGGCCACCGTGATAAGGCGCCTCAGAATAGCGCGCTCGCGGATAATGTCGGCATAAGCAAGCATGTTGGCGGTGCCCCGCGCGTTGCCAGCAAGCTCACCGAGATAATCGAGGCCTCCGGCAGCATCCAGTTTGCCCAGACTGTTAAGCGCATCCACCAGAGTCACGACATCAATGGGACGGTTGGCTTCCGCCTGACTGACCATAACCTGATAGATGAGTTGATGCTCCGTCCGGTAAAAATCCGCAGGCAGCAGCTTATCAGCCACGTTGTCCCATTCAGCGCGGTCCAACATCAAACCACCAAGGACCGCCTGCTCCGCCTCCACCGAATGCGGCGGGACTTTCAGAGTTGTCAGATTTGACTGCTGACTTGCAGACGCAATGGAATCGCTGGATTCAGACATGTCACCCGGACTTAGTTGGCAAAGAAAAAAAAAGCACCAATCTGGTTCTCCAGAATGGTGCTTTATTTAATTTCCGAAAGCAAACCACTTCAGGCCGCCTGCTGCAGCATCATGATTCAGCTTCGTTCGCCTCTTCACTGCTGTCTTCGTCTGAGCCCTCAGATTCTGATTCATCAATCTCTTCTATGATACTGCCATCAGCGGATATGTCAGCTGCCGACTGAAGGCCCACCACGTTGACGGAGATCTGTGCAGCCACATCGTTCCCTAAATCAATAGTGAGCTCTTTTATGCCAAGCTCCCGAATTACGCCATGCGGCATCAGGACTTCGGCCTTGGATACATCACTGCCGGCCTCGGTATTGAGGGCATCAGCAATCTCGCGCGTACCGACAGAACCGAACAGCTTGCCCTCGTCACTGGCATTCACTTCGATGATCAGGTTTGTTCCGTCAACCTTTGCGGCACGAGCTTGCGACGCAGCAACCTTTTCATTGTGAGCCGCCAGCAGATCGGCCCTGCGCACTTCAAATTCCGCTAGGTTTGCCTTGGTCGCCGGAATTGCCTTGCCCTTCGGAAAGAGGAAGTTGCGAGCATAGCCCGCTTTAACGCTAGCAGTATCACCAATCTCTCCTAGTTTGCCGATTTTTTCAAGCAAGATAACGTTCATGTCATTTTCCTCATCTTCTTTATGGCTTCACGTGCCACCTTGCAGCCGTGAGCGAAAATCAAACCAGCTATCCAGCAGCGCAAGCAGCACGACGAGCTGGACAGCAGCCGGCAGCATCAGCAGGATGTAGAAAGTCACCAGCAACATGACAGGCAACTTACGCATGGCTACCACCGCGTGAATCAGCGCGATACCGCTAAACACCAGTGGCATTAAAAAATATAACGTCCAGGCTTCCGGAACAATCGCTCCCGAACCGGAGAGCAGCACGCCCACAATCAATCCTAGTGCGACATGTCGCTCGATCTTCAGGCCATGAAACTCCGTCCGGAAACCACCCGGATTGAAGAGTAGCGCCTGCATCCATCGCGCCGTCATTAGCAGCAAGATTGCGAGGAACATGTACACGGCGCCAATCACGCTTAGCATCACACTGCGAAGCGCGTCCAGCTGCAAATCTTGCGCACTGCCAGACTGAACGTACAATTCCAGCTGGGCAATCAACGCATCTATGGCCGCTGGCTGGACACGAAAATACATCTCAACGCTGATCCCGACTGCTATTGCAGCCAACAGCGTAAATTCCCAGGACTCTGTTTCCCTGAGCAACAGGGCGAGACCGGTGATTCCGATTAGCATAATCAGCGGAACCACATCACCTGCAACCGCCCATGCTCCAACTGGCAGAACGGCCCAGGCAAAAACAACACCCACTTCCTGCAGGCCTTTCCGCAGCGCTACCAGACCAACCACAACCGGGTTGAGCAAATTAACCAGCGGGATAAGGCCCAACAGCATTACCGCTATCATGGCCTGTCTGCGACCGGTCATGACGTATTCAGCAAGACCGCGCATCATGTTTCTGACTTAGACCTGATGGCTGTCCGTGTAGGGAATCAGCGCTAGGTATCTTGCTCTCTTAATTGCTGTTGCCAGCTGTCGCTGGTAGCGCGCTTTAGTACCCGTAATACGGCTGGGAACGATTTTACCGGTCTCAGAGACGTAGGCTTTGAGCGTTTCCAGATCTTTGTAATCGATTTCTTTTGTGCCTTCTGCCGTGAACTTGCAAAACTTTCGACGACGAAAATAACGGGCCATAACTTTTTCCTGTAAAAATGTTTGAGTGCTTACTATTCGGTCGACGTCTCTTCGGCAGCGCCGTCTGCCTCAGCGGGGGCCTCAGGGACTGCTTCTTCAGCTGAAGCCTCCATTTCAGGGGCAGCCGCTTCAGCTGCAGCAGCCGCTTCCTCTTCTTTGCGCTTGTGCTCAACACGCGCCTTGCGCTCTTTGGACTCGCGCTCCTGCTTGAGAATCAGAGATTCCTCAGTTACGGCTTCCTTGCGCTTGATTACCAGGTTGCGCAGGACCGCATCGTTGTAGCGGAACAGTGTCGACAATTCTTCGAGCGCCTCACCGCCGCACTCGATGTTCATCATCACATAGTGTGCTTTGTGGATCTTGTTGATCGGATAGGCGAGTTGTCTGCGCCCCCAGTCTTCGATGCGATGGACGTGACCGCCGCTTTCTGCCATCAATTGGGTATATCGCTCGATCATTCCGGGCACCTGTTCAGACTGATCAGGGTGCACCAGAAATACTACTTCATAGTGTCTCATAGAGACTCCTTCTGGTTCAGGCCTCCCAACTAACGCCGGCGCGCGTGGTGAGACAAGGAGTGATGTTTGGTCGGAGCGAACAGTCGATCGCGCTCTGGCCAGTGAAAAGCCACGGAATCCTACAGAAACAGGGCTTTGGATGCAAGAAATCAGGTCTAATAACGAGTTCGGAGGCTGGCCTGCAGTCATAGGTGTCTGCTTCGGCTCTCTGGCTGCCCCCACGAAGCACCGCTGCAGGCCGTGTCACTGCTTCTGTGCTGCTACTGCTGCGCATCCGCTCCGCGCGTCACGGTTGATTTCTTCGCTGGCGCACCGCCTCGAACAACACCACTCCGGTCGCCACCGAAACATTCAAGCTGCTTATCGCTCCAGCCATCGGAATACTGATCAGAAAATCGCACTTTTCTTTGGTGAGGCGCCGCAGTCCAAGGCCTTCAGACCCCATTACCAAGGCAACAGCACCACGTAAATCTTGTTCGTACAAGCCCGAGCCGGCATTGTCGTCCGTACCTACTAGCCACACCCCGTGTTCTTTTAACTGCGTGAGCGCTCGCGAGAGGTTTGAGACCACAAAAAGCTCGACCGTTTCGGCAGCACCGCTGGCCACTCGTCGAACGGTTGCATTGATCCCGACCGCCTTGTCTTTAGGAATGATGACTGCGCTTACCCCTGCTGCATCCGCCGACCGCAGGCAGGCACCTAGATTGTGAGGATCAGTGATCCCATCTAGTACCAGCAGTAAAGGCGGCGCATCTATCCACTCAAGCTGCGCCAGGAATTCTTCCCATCCGCCCTCACCGAGGCTTCGCTCCGCCTCTGCCAGTTCGACCGCAACACCCTGATGCACCTGCGAATATACGCGATGGAGCTCATTTGCATCCAGCTCGACAAGTTCGATCTCACTGGCTTTGGCGAGATTGCGCACTGTATTAAGGCGATTGTCTTTGCGATTACGCTTCAGCACCACGCGTCTGGCGGACTGTGGATTTTGTTTCAGTAATTCCAAAACGGCATTGATACCGGAAACCCAGTTACTCTCCGACATAGACATGCAAGTGCGCCTCAGCGCGATTTCCGCGTGCGGGTTTTCTTGTTAGCAGCATTTCTACTCGCCGTTTTGCCACCTTGACCGTCACCGGCTTGCCGCTTTGCAGCTCCTCGGGTGGCTGCTTTCTTGCGCGCAGTCGCCGAAGCTGTCTGTTTTTTCGTTTTTCTTTTCTTAGCGGTCTTTGCTGGCTCTTCCGATATTGTACGCACTGATTTACGAAGTCCGTTGCGCTTGTCAGCTGAACCCTTGCTGCAAGTTGTGCATTGTTTACGCTGATCTTTCTTTATCTTTAACTTTGTTTTTGTATTGGCTCCAACTTTGCCAGCCTTTAGCGCCTCGCGCAATCGTCCTTTGGAAGGCCTCGATCTTCTGCTTCCGACCATCTGCAGGTCGATCTTTTTTTCTTCCAAATCCACTCTGACAAGGCGAACCGTAACGCTGTCTCCCAGCTGGTAGGTCAGGCCAGAGCGCTTACCCTGCAGCAGGTGGCGCACCGGATCGAAGTGGTAGTAGTCGTTACTCAAATCGGTGATGTGAACCAAACCCTCCACATAATAGTCACTGAGTTCAATAAACAAGCCAAAACTGGCCACCGAAGTTATCGTGCCGCTAAATTCGTCACCAACACGGTTTTGCATGTACTCGCATTTAAGCCAGTCCGCAACGCTGTAACTGGCAGCATCCGCCCGCCTCTCAGCTGATGAACACTGCTCTCCCAGTCGATCAAGTTCGGCAAACTCATAGGGATAGACGTCCGCTCTCGATACGGTCTTCTGCTCAGGATGGGCCTGCAGCGACGCGGATTTCATGTTGTGTATGAGGAACCGAATCGCTCGATGAACGAGCAAGTCAGGATAACGACGTATCGGAGAGGTAAAGTGTGTGTATTTGGAGAAATTCAGACCGAAGTGACCACAATTCTCCGGGCTGTAAACCGCCTGCATCATGGATCTGATCAACTGAGTCTGCAGTAAATGCCGATCAGGCCGCTTCGAGATCTGCTGGAGTACTTTTTGATAATCACCCGTTGTCGGCTTGTCTCTTCCGCCCAAATAGAGGCCCATTTCGCTCAGAAAATCGCGCAAGCTGTCTAATTTGTCCTGGTTCGGGCCCTCATGTATCCGGTAAAGCGCCGGCAGCTTAGCATTTTCGAGAAGATCTGCTGCCGCAACGTTTGCGCACAGCATGCATTCCTCAACCAGACGATGTGCATCATTTCGCTCTACCGGCACAATCTCTCTGATCTTCCTGTCTTTCCCGAAAACCATCCGGGTTTCAATGGAATCGAAATCCATTGCACCACTGCGCTCCCGTCCTAGCCGCAGGCTGTGAAAAAGGGCATAAAGCGTGTCGAGCGGTCCAGTCAGGCGCGCGTGCCGCTGGCGCAGTTTGTCCTGGAGCCTCAATTCAGATGCGGTATCCGCTCGCTGAAGCATCACCGCCACATCCGTATACGTCAGTCTGGCATGTGAATAAATGACAGCCTCATAGAACCGATAAGCCTCCAATTCCCCGTCTGCAGAGATACGCATTTCACTGACCATGGCCAGTCGGTCTGTTTGCGGCTTCAGAGAACACAGCCCATTCGAAAGCTTCTCGGGCAGCATGGGAACCACATGGCCTGGAAAATACACCGACACGCCGCGATTGCTCGCTTCAGCATCCAGAGCGGACCCGGGCTTCACATAGTGGGATACATCGGCAATCGCGACATAGAGTGTCCAGCCTCCGTGGCGGGCCCTCTCTGCATACACGGCATCATCAAAGTCCTTCGCATCCTCCCCATCAATGGTAACGAACTGACGATCACGCAAATCAAACCGCCCAATAGTGTCTTCAGCAGACACCTCCTGGCTGAGCGCTCTGGTTTGTTTTTTTAATGCAGCTGACCAAAGGTGAGGAATTTCAAAACTTCGCAAAGCAATGGCGATCTCGACCCCCGGTGTCGCGACATCACCGAGTATTTCGGTGACCTCGGCTAGTGCCTTTCGACGCTTAGAGGGATAGTCGGTGATCCGCGCGACCACGAATTGCCCGTCAGTAGCGCCGTGCCGGTGCTTATCAGGAATGATAAGTTCATGCGGAATCCGTTTACTGTCAGGCACGATCATGCCGAAACCCGACTCCTCGTAATAGCGCCCTACGATCGTCTCATGGCGGCGTTCGAGAATTTCAACAACGGATCCTTCCTTGCGTCCGCGGCTATCAACGCCCGTCACCCTAGCCATGACCCGATCTCCATCAAACAGACTGGCCATTTCCTTCGCGCTTAAATAAAAATCCTCAGACCCATCTTCCGGTTCAAAAAAGCCATAGCCATCTTTCTTGCCGACGACTTTGCCGGTTTTCAGATCCATATGAGATGTTAAGCCGAAGGCGCCTTTTCGATTTCTGATGAGCTGGCCATCCCGAGACATCGCAATAAGTCGTCGTCTTAAGGCTTCATGCTGATCTGCATCACGCAGCTTTAACAGTATAAATAACTCATCGAGCTGCACGGGTGTTCCCGCTTTCTCGAGTTTCTCGAGTATGAATTCTCTGCTGGGTATGGGCTTCTCATACTTGCCGGCCTCCCGCTTGAAGAAAGGATCACGACAGAAGCTGACACCGCCACGCTTGCGGGTGCTTTTTTTAGTAGGTTGTGGCATAGGCTTGAATCCTCGGACTGTAGCATCAGACAAATCAACAAAACTAAGTCTCTCAACGGATGAAGCGGAATCTTGCAATGAATCAACGGACGGCCGGCGCGCCTTTACTGTTTCGCCTGCAACCATTGAATATCAGTAAAATGCTCTGTGAAAAAGATCAGAAAGAGTTCTGTCCAGGAGGATCATCATTATTAGATCCTAAGATGCTGATATATAATCCAATTGAGTAGAAGCTGTAATGATATCTAAATCTTGCCTCACGAAAAGTGGCCCAACACGCTGTGTCCAACCAAAAGCGTGTTAAATAATTATGACGTTCTCTTCACTTTCATGGATGTCTGGAATCAGGTAAGAAGGGGCAAACAGCTTTATAATACCAGAGCAAACCTGGCTAAAGATAATAAAAAATAGCTTTCCTCTGCAAAATTACCTCCAGACTAGTTAATCTCTGAGATCAGATTATTGGATAGAGAAGCAGATGTCTT
>PBTW01000123.1 GCA_002729315.1 Gammaproteobacteria bacterium | reverse complement strand
TTCTCTCGAAGAACAGCTTTCTGACTCCGGCCTTGATTACAGCGACAGAAAAATCCGGATGCTGGTGACGTTAGCCGGTCAGCTAATCGGTTTTCCGCGCCACCTTTCTCAGCACGTGGGAGGGTTTGTCATCAGCCAAGGATCGTTGACGCATATGGTTCCTATTGAGAATGCCAGTATGGCAGAGCGGACTGTGATCCAGTGGGAGAAGGATGATCTGGAATCACTGGGGCTGCTTAAGATAGATGTGCTAGCGCTGGGAATGCTGACGGCGATACAAAAATGTTTGCGCTTGGTTAGTGATTACAGTCAGCACCCCCTCGTCATGCAGAACATCCCCGCAGAAGACCCTAAGGTCTATGACATGATGTGCGAGGCAGACACTATCGGAGTATTCCAGATTGAATCGCGGGCTCAGATGAGTATGTTGCCACGACTTCGCCCCCGTAATTATTATGATCTGGTTATTCAAATTGCGATTGTGCGGCCTGGTCCTATTCAAGGAGACATGGTTCATCCCTATCTGAACCGGCGTAATGGCAAAGAACTTATCAGTTATCCGAGCAAAGCAGTTAAAGAGGCGCTCGAAAGAACGCTGGGGGTGCCTATATTTCAGGAGCAGGTTATGCAGCTGGCTATGGTGGCAGCTGGATTTACCGGCGGAGAAGCAGATCAGCTGCGTCGGGCTATGGCGGCCTGGAAGCGAAAGGGAGGCTTAGAGCCTTACCGTAAGAAACTGGTCGACGGTATGCTTGCCCGTGGTTATGAGCCAGATTTTGCACAGAAGCTTTTTAGCCAGATCAAAGGATTCGGCGATTATGGTTTTCCAGAGTCTCATTCAGCCAGCTTTGCCCTCATTGCCTATGTCTCATCTTGGCTCAAGCGCTATCACCCTGCGGCGTTTTGCTGTGCCTTACTCAATAGTCAGCCTATGGGGTTCTATGCCCCAGCTCAGCTGATCAAGGACGCCCAGAGGCATGGTGTCATTATTCTTACGGTTGATGTTAATCAGAGCCATTATGACAGCACTCTGGAATTTGACAGTAGCTATGTAAAACCGAACTCGCCTTGTCATGATCATACGGAAGCAAAAATACGGATTGGACTGCGAATGGTGAAAGGTCTGTCCCGGACCGGCGCAGAAGCCATTTTAGAAGCACGCCAAGGGGGCGCGTTTGACACTGTCCAGAGCCTGGTCTTCCAGAGCGGAATCAACCGCAAGGACCTTGAGGCTCTGGCGGCAGCTGATGCCCTGTATCAATTAAGCGGCGATCGTCATCGTGCCTTTTGGCAGGCCAGCGGCATTGAAACCGCGGGCCAGAATGTCAGATCTGCTAATACAGAGAGTCAGATGCTATTTTTTTCCGATCCAGGCTTCGACAGTGATTTTGGTGCTGACGTCTTACTGCCTGTAGCCAGTGAAAGCCAGAATATTGCCGCAGACTACAGATCTACCGGTTTTACCCTTCGGCGCCATCCACTCGCGCTGTTCAGATCGCACTTGAATCATTTCAGAGTGCAGCGTGCTGATGAACTTGCGTTGATCGACAATGAAGGCTCTGCCAAGATAAGTGGTCTGGTCACCTGCCGACAGCGGCCGATGACGGCGGCAGGGGTTACTTTTCTTACACTTGAAGATGAGAGCGGTTTTGTCAATGTGGTGGTGTGGCCTTCTCTTGGAGAAAAGCGGCGGCCGGTTGTCCGTCAAGCAATGCTGATAGGGGTAGTAGGGCATGTTCAGAAGAACAATGGTGTTGTGCACCTTATTGCCAGAGACTTGGTCGACCTTAGTCACTGGTTAGGAGCAATGGACGTCTCATCTCGGGACTTCACGTAGCTGGACAACCGCGTTCATCGAAGTTACTTTCTCTGTGCCCCAAGTATTATGTTTCCAACAATATCGGCCCTGGAAGCACTAAAACGCATTTAGAGCATAAAAGTCAGGCGATTCTTAAGGAGAACTTCATGAAAGCCAAGGTAATAATTACGATGAGCGCAATGGCCCTGCTGTTGGCCGCTTGCTCTAACGACTCTGAAACCTCAACTGCTGACTCCCCATCCAGCGCAGCTCCACCGGCGATGGCAGAAACGAGTATGCCGACTGGCCCCAGCCTGGAAGACGTCATTAATGATGAACGCAGGGCAGGTAACCAAGGCAGAGATGAATGGCGCCACCCCCTGGATACATTGTCTTTCTTTGGAATTGAACCTGATATGACCCTTATTGAGGTGCTGCCTGCTAACGGTGGCTGGTATACACAGATACTGAATCCGTTGACGGCTGAACAAGGTCGTTTGATTGGTGTGACCTATCCAGACGCTCTGTTTAGTCAAATGATGGGCACATGGAATGAGCAGACTATTGAGCGTATGGGCGCTGATATTACTCAAATGGCTCGCTACCTGAGCGTAGAGGGAGTTGAGCCTTCGCAACCCATCGTAGGGTATACAATCGACAATATTCCAGACTCCGAGAATGGTCAGGTTGATGCGGCTCTATTTTTTCGTGCCATGCATCACCTGTTCCGGTTTGATGAGCCACTTATCGATACTGCTTTAGCCGAAGTTTATGACGCACTTGCTCCCGGTGGCGTAGTCGGTGTGGTCCAGCACCGTGCACCAGAAGATGCTGACTCCGCGTTTGCCAGCGGTAACAATGGTTACTTGAAACAGAGTGATGTGATTGCTGCGTTCGAGAGAGCAGGCTTTACTTTTGAGGAAGCCAGCGAGATCAACGCCAATCCCAATGATCCAGCCGATGGTCTCGTCTGGCGATTGCCACCTACGCGCACTGACAATCCAGAGACGGCGGCAATAGGTGAATCTGACCGCATGACGATCAGGTTTCGCAAACCCTCCTAAAGGTTTTACTGGGCTCTAACAAAAAGCCTTGGCTGCTTGCCGGGGCTTTTGCCTATCGCACTTTCTTTTTGGTGTGGACCGATTGCTCCTTGCTTTCGGTCCGCGTTCAAGGAAGTGGATTCATACTATCTATTCCTGTTTGTTCTAGTATCTGCTGGAGGCTTATGGGGCGCTAATAGTGCAGGTGAGTTCGCTCAGGAAAAATAACCGTGCAGGAACCAATTACGCTCACCACTACGTTCTCGAAACACCCACAGGCGGCTACCATTTCGTTCTCTTGCAATATAGTAATCGCGGAGAATATCTAGGCCTGACCACCAGTAGGTTTCGATACGTTCAGGGCCGCTGATCAAAGTGATAGCCTGACGATGATACAGTTTACTGCCTTTTAGAGTTAGTTGAATGGGCTCATCCAGAAGCCAAAATGGACGTGGGTTATTCGTTACTCCAGTAGCCGACATTTGTGCCTTTTTGTCTTCGTAGTTCAGCTGTTGAGTTGCATGTTCCGGGCAATGTTCAGCAACCGTATTGATGCTCTTTAGTGCATCATCGCCAAGGCGTGCATGCAGCTGCTCCATGAATTGATCAAGGTTCTTGCTGTTAATTTTTGATCTGCACTCCACCCGCTTTTCTGTTAACAGGACATCACTTTCGCTCAGAAATGCATCGAACTGTTTGACTTCGAGTTTTAAACCGACAACAGGGGCAGGTACAGCAAGTTGGGCAAAATGGGTCTCTATCAGTAATAAAAGATGGTCACGGTGTCGAGTAGCCTGTCTCAGACCTATTTCAATTTCAGTGCGGCTGCGCTTTTCATGGACCATAGAAAGCAGCAGATGGCTGGTACTTAAATCTCTCTGTATCAGGAAGTCGCGAAGTTTTATCAGTATTTCATCAATGATAGGCAGCAGATAATGTAGATTCTCGACTTCATAAGGAAGGTCATAGGAAGTTGAAAATTCAGGTGAGGGTATATAGTTTCGGGTTGGCTCAGGGCTTGTGCCCGCTGCCTTGCTGAGTGAATTGACAAAATTACTCCCAAACCGTTTATGTAAGCCTTCAACTGGTAAACGCCAGATGTCCCTTATTTTTCTGACACCCATGTTGTGCAAACGCCGGTGCTGCTCCTTCTGCAGATTGAGCACATCGACAGATAGCTTTCCAAGGGCAGAGCGCAGGTTTTCTTTCTGATAGACCAGAGCATTATGTCCTGAACGTGCCAGCAATAAACTGCCGCTGACTGTTGGGCTGGCTGCATAGAGAAAGCTGTCTCCCAGAGATCTGGTTTGCAGTGCGGGCACAATAAGGCTCTGGAGCTTGCTGTGGATATTGTCTATCCCGCCAAAATATCTGAGGCTGCTGCGAATTTCGCAGACCAGTGCCTGAGAGTGGAAGCTCACGGTGGCGCTGACGTTTTCCGCCAGACCCGCTAACTCATTGAGAATCTGAGTCTGTTGTGATTCGCTGAGTTCGCTTAGCTGCGGAAAATAGATCGCATACCAGAGGCTTTGCTGTTTGGATCGAGATTTCCCAGGGTTTTTATTGCTTTCGTTATTGGTACGGCGCTGCTTGTCAGGCCCGCAGCGGTTAGCCAAGGGCAGCTTGATCACGCTTGATTTACGTGACCCGGCGGTGGCCACCGGCTTTTGCGCCGAATTATTCGGATCCTCCATGACTCTCTCTGCGGACTCAGGCTGACAGTGTTTTCGGATAGAGGCTGAACTGGGCGCTTAATGGTCTGAAGTTGCCACGAGCCTTGATGACAGTCACTTCGGCCCGGGAAAAATCGCGATTATCGGTGGCGAAACCCTTTATCTGCAGGCGTAATGACGATGGTGAATACTTACTATCATTATGCTTGAACAAGACTGCCAGCGTGTCGCCAACTTCAGCTGCAAGCTGCAGGCGGCGTAGCACTTTACCCGGTAGCCAGTTCTGCCAGGCCAACACCAGCCCGCAGGTTTCAGTTTGCATCGCCTTTTCCATACTCCATAGCGCGTCTTTACAGGGCGTGTCTTGCTTCACTATTAGGATCTGGTCGATATCGATACCAGCTTGAGTCAGGGCAGGCGCGTTAAGCAGATAAGGTGGGGCCACACAGAGAATCCATTTCCCCTGCTTGATGACTGACTGAATCAGGGGGATGAGCAGCTGTAGCTCTCCCATCCCCGAGTGTCGTGCAATCACTTCAACCAGGCCGCTGCTAGGCCAGCCGCGGCCCGGCAGAATATCGTCCAGCTCATGATACCCCGTGCCGATACCGTGAAAGCCTTGACCGGCCATATCGCAACCACGCCAGAGGTTTGGGTTGCTGTGCAGCAGTTGATTTACTCTTGTCCGGGGGGTTCCTCTGCTGTTGCAGGCGATGTCACTGAACGCCTTGCCAATATTGGCCTCTGGCTGAGTGACAGAGTCTCTGAGAATAGTCATTTTTAAATCCACACCATATATACTGTAATTATATACAGTATAAAACCAGTGCTTTTTTAAGCGCAACTCTTTTTGCATGCTTAAGTATTTTTTACATATTGGCAGTAATTAATTGTTTTTTATTTTTCTCTGAAGGCCCTCGTTAATAAGCCGTTAAGCCCCATGCACGATGAATTTGCCGGCTGTCATCAGGCTCTCATCAGCTAAAACGGCAGTTCAACCTGAAAGTACCGATGAATAAGAAATCGGCAATGGCATTCGTAGCCTTCAAAGTATTCGGGATGAGTGTGCTTGCCAGCAGCGTTGCCCACAGCGCCCTGCCTTAGAGCAGCCGCACCGTCAGATGCAGATTTACGCTAGCCAGAAGGGACAGAGACGTCAGGGATAGGCAGAGGAGTGCTATGAACCGCCCTATGCAGTATCGGGGCGGTATATTTTTTCTCCGGTCACGACCGCGTCAAGACTTACATCCCAACTTTCGCTGGGAAGCCTCTCGGCTAACTGGCACTCATGTGCCAGCCCAATCAACAGAGGCTGGCTACTTCGATTGGAAATTTTAAAACTGAACGTTCGGTCATAAAGTCCCTTTCCCATACCGAGGCGATAGCATTCCCGATCAAATGCCACTAGTGGCACTAGAACCAGATCAAAACCGGTGGGAGAGACCCTGGTGGCGGGCGCATGCGGCTCCGCTATGCCCCATTGGTTTTCAATCAGTTCCGTTGCGCTATCATAGGGTGCGAAGCTGAGCAGTTGTTCATCATGCTGGCCAGCAATTGGCAGAAAGCAGGTTTTACCTTCGGCCAGAGCTTTTGACAGCAGGGGTTGGGGGTCGATTTCGCCATCAACGGCTAGGTAAAACGCAATCTTCGCGGCGGACTGATAAAAATCCTGAGCGGTAATTAATGAGCAAAGGGCCGCCCCTGCCGCTGCTTGCTCCTCTTCACTCAGACGTTGGCGCGCCGTCCGATGCGACTCGCGCAGGGTATGACGTTCGTTCTTATCCATCATCGATTATGGTCATTCTAGCGAAGGTCATATCAAGTCCCCCGGAACACCGCTACCAAAGTTGCCCTGAACCGAAAGGTTCAGGTGGTGGCTCCCGCGATGCATAAGGCTTTCCGGCTTGCGGACTTGCACAACAACATCTAACGAGTTGCCTCCGGGTATTACAATATCGGCTCAAGAACACTTTTGACTGGCAAATGTTCTAGGGAACTCTCAAACGAATTATAACTTGGGCTTCGGGCGCAGGGAAAGCTCCCGACACGCGGGAATCCTGATCTCGTTAAACGGGGGGGGTCGAAGTCAGTCAGGCTTGGAGGCCTGTTGTCGCCGCCGCATCTGTGGTTATGGCTTCTGACGCTAAAACTCAAGCTGTCGTGATGACGCTAAAGCCAGATCGATTTTCTCCTCGAGGGATTGTACCTGCTCTGAAGTGGTTTGGCGGGTTTCGTTAATCAGCAGATTCTTGCGTAGCATGTCATGAGTGATGTTAAGAGCTGCCATCACAGCGATCTTCTCAGCGCCGTGTATGTTTCCGCGACCCTTTATTTTCCGCATGCTCTCGTCAAGATAGCGAGCAGACTTGATTAATGCCTCCTGATCGGAAGGAGGACAGCTGACCTGATACTCTTTATCCAGAATGGTCACTTGAATCGCGGTGCTCTGCTCACTCATACTCCGTCGCCTAAATGATTTTGCGTTGCGAGCCGCCTCAGGGATCGCCCATGGACTTCAGCCGGTCCAGTACCGACTGCAATTTGGTCTTGGCAAGCTGATTCTTTTCCATCAATTGCTGACGCTCATGTTGCAAGTTCGACTTTTCGGCTTTTAGGGCCAGGTTCTCACGCTTCATTTCAGCGCACAGATCAATCAGATCATCCACTTTGCCGCTGAGGGTGTTAAAACTTTCTTCACTCATACGCAGTCAGTTGTTTTTGCTGGGGAACCGCACAAATCGCGCGGGCACCGGCCCGTCGAGATGAGTCAAATTCATGTTTCCGCAACCCTCTACCGGCGTTTGTTTAGGCAATACATGAACTATAGAGCTGAGGTGTTTTCCGGTCAATGAAAGAGTGAAAAAAATGGGGCTTGGTTCCCGTCAGTCGTCCCGATATGCTTGCACGGCGGCAACCCGGTTTATCATCCAGATGAGCACGTTTGATCTGATGATTTGCAAACCAACACAGGAGTCTTGAAGTCCCCATGGCAGGTAATTCCCACCCCTACAAAGAAATGAGAAACCGGCGGAAGGAGTTGATGGCGCAAATGGAGCCTAACAGTATCGGCTTGGTTCCCTCTGCCCCGCCGAGTTTCCGTAACAACGATGCGGAGTACTTGTACCGCCAGAGCAGTGACTTTTATTACCTGACCGGGTTTGCTGAGGAGCACGCTCTGCTGGCGCTGATCCCCGGTCGCAAGCAGGGAGAAGTAGTTCTCTTCTGCCAAGAAAAAAACAAGGAGAAAGAATTGTGGACAGGCATCCTGATGGGCCCAGATGCGGCCATTCAGAATCTAGCGATTGATGATGCCTATCCGATTGCAGATATCGATGACATTCTGCCGGGTCTGATCGAGGGCAGAGACCGCGTCTACTACTCCATGGGGAAGGACGACAAGTTCGATGATCAGGTTATGGAATGGGTGAAGACGATTCGCCAGAAGGCGAAAATGGGCGTGCATTCACCGGGAGAGTTTTTGATGCTTGATCACCTCCTGCATGAATTGAGGCTGTTTAAGAGTACTGCCGAGATCAAACTGATGGAGCGTGCTGCTCAAATTTCAGCGGAGGGGCATCGACGAGCGATGGCTTTCTGTCGACCCGGAGTGCATGAATATGAGCTTGAGGCAGAACTGCTCTATGCCTTTACCCGCAATGGCAGTCGTGCGCCTGCTTACAGTTCAATCGTGGCTGCCGGAGATAACGCCTGCATTCTGCACTACAACACCAACAGCGCGGCAATTGAAAAGGGAGACCTTGTTCTCATTGATGCGGGCTGTGAATACGAATACTACGCGTCTGACATCACCCGCACCTTTCCAGCCAGCGGTAAATTCAGCGATGAACAGAAAGCGATATACGAAATCGTACTGAAAGCTCAGGAAGCCGCAATTGAAGAAGTCAAACCGGGTGCGCTCTGGGATGCACCCCATAACGCATCGGTGGAGGTGATTACGCAAGGGCTGATTAAGTTAGGGCTATTGCAGGGCAAGTTGTCACAGTGCATCAAGAGCGAGATCTACAAAGAATTTTACATGCATCGTGTTGGCCACTGGATCGGTATGGATGTCCACGACGTTGGTAATTATAAAATCGATGGAGCCTGGCGTGTTCTGGAGGCTGGGATGGTGACCACAATAGAGCCAGGGATTTATATTGCACCTGACAACACCGATGTGCCTGAAAAATGGCGTGGGATCGGAGTGCGCATCGAGGATGATGTGCTGGTAACCAAGTCCGGATATCGAATCCTCAGCACAGGTGTGCCCAAAACCGTTTTAGAAATTGAAGCATTAATGTCTGAGACGACATACTAGCGATGCAGGTCCAGACCACGGCAACCCAGTATGACGTCGTTGTTGTTGGCGGTGGTCTGGTTGGCGCCAGTTTCGCTTTGAACCTGTCTCAACAAATCAATGACAGCGCTTACAGCATTCTGGTTGTCGAAGCCGTCGACAGCACAAATTTCGATCAGCAACCGAGCTTTGATTCGCGATCTACTGCACTATCTTTCGGGAGCAGGCAGATTTTCGAGACCATGAAGTTGTGGTCGGCGATTACCCCGCTTGCTGAGCCGATTATTGAGATACAGGTAAGTGATCGCGGACACTTCGGTCGGACAACGCTCAGCAGTGCGGAGCAGGGCGTTGAGGCCCTAGGTTACGTGATCGAAAACAGAGAACTGGGCGACGTATTGGGTAGGGCCATGCAGACGTCGTCCGGAGTTAGCCTGCTGGCTGCGGCTACGATCACTCAAATAAAACCATGTCGGTCGGGGATGGAGTTAACGGTTGCGCGCGAGGAGCAATTGACCAAGCTCTCTGCCAAGTTGGTTGTGCTAGCCGATGGTGGCAGGTCTTCTATTTGTGAAGGTCTGGGAATCGACCAGACCAAAACCGATTATGGCCAGCATGCGATTATCACCAATGTTGCTTTTGAGAGGCCACATTCGGGGGTTGCCTTCGAGCGTTTTACCGAGTCTGGTCCGCTTGCGGTTCTGCCGCTGTCAGATTTTCAGAAGTCGAATCGGGGATCGCTCGTCTGGACTGTTTCGGAATCTTCCCGAGAAGAACTACTCAGCTGTCACGAAGAGACTTTTAGGTCGATGCTGACGCAGTACTTTGGGGAACGACTGGGTAGAATCATGCAGGTCGGCAAGCGCGCTGCCTATCCGCTGTCTTTGACGCTGGCCAAGGAACAGGTCAGACCGGGACTGGTCCTGTTGGGCAATGTGGCGCACACCTTACATCCGGTGGCCGGGCAGGGTCTGAACCTCGCCCTGCGCGACTCTGCGGCCCTGGTTCGTCAGCTGGTCATCGCGAAAGAGCAACAGGTTGATCCCGGCGAGGTGAAAAGTCTGCAAGCTTATCTAGAATCGCAAAATCAGGATCAGTTCGAGTCGGTGCTGTTCACGGATCAAACGGTGAAACTGTTTTCAAACAATCAATGGGGTCAGAGTGCGATCCGCAAACTGGGTCTGCTGGGTCTGGAACTCATGCCATCCATACGCAGCAGGTTTGCTCGAAGCGCTATGGGGCTGAAGCCCTGACAGGGCTCTCCCTCGCAGAAAGACTTAATTTTGCTTTAGCAGGCCGCGAATATTCTCGATGCGTCTTCTGTTGGCGCCGAGATCGCTGTAGCCCAGCCGGGACGCCGAACGCACATGGATAACGCCTGCTGTCGAATCCTCAAGAAACTCTACGTCGTCAACGTAGCGCATGAGGCGCGAAGTAAATTCCGCGTAGAGATAGCCGTCCCTTGATTCAACAATATTGGCCTCGTCCAATCGAAGCAGCACCCGTTCGACTTGGCGCAGGCTCGCTTGCAAGGGCTGGATGCCGTGTTCGGCGTCAGATTCGAAACTGGAGACGCAGTTGGGCGATTCAGGGCACGCTGTTAGACGACCATCCTGTACGCCGATATTTTGCGGCGGCTCCCCGGCACAGGCCGTCAGAAAAGGAAGGAGAGAAAATAGGGATCTTTTCATGTCACTTCGACGCCTTTTACTCGCTACGGACAGAAGTCAGCGAGTACGCATGCTTTTGCCATCGGGATTACTGGACAACGGTCATCCCGAGCCATTCCGCAATCAGAGCAGGTTTGCCTTCACCTTCAATTTCCACTGTTACCGCGTGTTTGAGTAACCACTGATTGGGGTTTTTTTCCTCCGCGCTCAGAAGTTGAAACCGTCCTCTGATTTTGTTGTTGACCTTGACCGGATTGATAAAGCGTAGCTTGTCGAAACCGTAGTTGATACCCATTACCGCATTCGCTAGTTTCGTGCTGCCCTCGTAGCCCATCTCGACCATCAGAGACATCGTAAGAAAGCCGTGGGCGATTGTGGTTCCGAAAGGTGTTTGCGCCGCCCGCTCAGGGTCAACATGAATATATTGATGGTCTCCGGTTGCTTCGGCGAACTGATTGATTCTTTCTTGATCGATCAGCATCCAGTCAGAAACGCCGACTTCTTTGCCGATGTAGTCGTTCAATTGATCAGTGGTCAGGGTGAGTGGCATGGCAATCTCCTCGATGCGCGTGCTGAGCATGACGGCAGTCTATCAGTATTCACTTTGAGATCCTATTTGCCAGCAGGCCCGGGCGCTTGATTGGTGCACTGCTGCGCGCAGAGCCATTCGGCCTGGTGGGTTGAATCAGTAAGGATATGCAAGCTCGCTGGTGAGCCCCTATAATGAGACGATGGGTCAAGAGCATGAATTTGACATTGTTATTGCCGGGGGAGGTATGGTGGGCACGAGCCTGGCTAGACTTCTGGCTGACATCGGCACGGGAAGCAGGCCGTGTCGGATTGCGCTGCTTGACCGGGTCGCGTTTGAGCCAGACAAGACGCTATTTCATGTGCAACCGGAGCGCTATGATCCCAGAGTTAGCGCGCTGACGCAGGCCTCAAAGGCGCTGTTCAGCGAGCTGAAAGTCTGGCGTTATATTGTCGACATGCGGCAATGCCCGTATGGTGAAATGCATGTTTGGGATGCCGAGGGGACCGGCTCGATTCAGTTTCGGGCTCATGAAGTGCATCAACCCGACCTGGGTTCTATTGTCGAGAATTCGGTCATTTCATCGGCCCTACATCAGGGGCTGAACGAACAGAGCAATCTGACCTACTTCGCACCCTTCAATTTAACCTCCGTGAAGCGTGATGAATCAGGTACGCTGCTAATCGGTTCAGAGGACGGCAGTGCCGTCCGAGCAAAGCTACTGGTTGCTGCGGATGGTGCAAATTCAAGAATTCGTCAGCTGGCGGGCTTTGCGACCCGTGAGTGGGACTATGGACATGACGCTATTGTTACTACAGTGCAAACCGAAAAACCACACCGGGCGACTGCCTGGCAGCGCTTCATCCATACCGGGCCATTGGCATTCCTGCCGCTGGCGGGAGACAAGGAACAGCGTCATTGCTCGATCGTCTGGTCGGTGGTGACCAGCGAAGCCAAACGCTTGATGGGCTTGTCAGGGGCGCAATTTAATGACGCGCTGACGAGTGCATTTGAATCTAAATTGGGTACCGTTAGGTGCTCTGATAAGCGATTTCGGGTGTCCCTGCGGCAGCGACATGCGACGGAATACATCAGCGACGGAATTGTTTTGATCGGCGATGCCGCCCACACAATGCATCCCCTGGCCGGCCAGGGCGTAAACCTGGGGTTTCAGGATGTCATTGCCCTCAGTGAGGAGCTCTACGCAGGTCTCAACGC
>PBTW01000122.1 GCA_002729315.1 Gammaproteobacteria bacterium | reverse complement strand
TCCCGGATTTCTTTGATTTGCGTGAAGTGACAGTTGAAATAAACCGACTCAAATGGTAATCTCAAGTACAACGCAACGCATGATACAACAAAGACAGCACCATACGTGTTGATCGAAGCAGAAGAAGACGTAGGTCTGGCTACTGTTTACCGTGTGCTCACCCAGTTCGAATCAGCAGGTCTGGTGTCACGGCATCATTTCGAGGGAGGCCATTCGGTTTTTGAGTTAATGCCCGATGATCACCATGACCATATGGTCGATGTAGATACCAACGAAGTGATTGAGTTCGTCGACGAGGAGATTGAGGCACGGCAGCATGCGATCGCTGGCGAGCGAGACTACGAAATTATCGATCACTCATTAGTTCTATACGTTCGTAAAAAGCGCTAAACAAGGTCAAGTTGCAGTTGGTAACTCGCGCGCGCTCTCCATTGTCGCATCGGCGACCAAAGCGCCGTCTGACTCAGCTTCTCAGTGCATTCCTCCAATAACAGCTTCTGTAGACTGGTGGCACACCATGCTCACCAAGCTCACTGACCTTTGGCCGCTATTTGTGGCAGTTGGATGACGCACAACAGCTGCACATTGTCTTAGTATCTTCAGGTTGTGGGCATCTCACAGTACCGTCAGGAGCCGCCTCCTTTGCGCGTGTTACGCTCGAGCTTGATACAAGGACATCGGCTTGGGAAAAGGCTAGTTGAGATTGGCAACTAACTGTTGAGCGTGGGCCAGAGACTCTTCGCTGAATTCCTTTCCCGCCAGCATGCGGGCAATTTCCCTGACGATCTGATCGTCTTTGAGCTCCAGCACGGACGTCACGGTTGAATCTAAATGAGCGCTTTTGCTGACGTAAAAGTGGTGGTGTCCTTGCCCGGCAACCTGGGGTTGGTGAGTCACACAGATAATTTGCGTGTTTTTTCCAAGTTGACGCAGCATTTTACCAACTACCTTCGCCACGCCACCGCCGATGCCGACATCGACCTCATCGAAAACTAGACTCGGTGTTTCTGAGACCTGTGCGGTGATGACCTGAATCGCTAGGCTGATTCGCGACAGCTCACCGCCTGAGGCAACTTTAATCAGGGGCTTAGCAACTTGTCCCGGGTTAGTGCTAACCAGAAACTCAACGCTCTCGTGGCCTTGGTGTGATGGCACATCACCTGCGCTTGCGGCCAGCGTGACGATCATCTCGGCATGAGGCATGCCGAGATGTTTCAACTCGCTGTTGACAGCTTTCTCTAGTTGCTTGGCAGCGAGGCGCCGCTGCTTGGACATTTCAGTCGCCAGTTTAAAATGTTGCTCTCGCAGCAGACCGTCGTTGGCCTGCAGTTGTTCCAGCTCGGCATCGAAATCCTCGAATCTGGACAGCTGGTTCCTCAAATCCATGACCAGCTGGCCCAGTTCACTGGCCGGAACTTTGTGCTTGCGGGCTAAATCATGCAGAGCGCCGAGTCTGCGATTCACGGTTTCGAGGCGTTCCGGGTCGGCCTGAAATCCTTCGCTAAAACTCAGCAGTTCGTTGACTGCTTCACTTAGCTGTATTTCAGCGGCCTCCAACAGCGCAATCGCTGGCCTCAGCGCCTCAGCATTTGCCGTAAGACTGCGCAGGCGCTGCGTAATCTGTGAAATGCTATTGGCTAGAGACTGCTCGTCCCCGTCACACTCTTCAAGTGCTCCATGCAAAACACTCAGTGTTTCATCGGCATGGCTCAGCGCCTTGAATTCAGCGTCCAACTGCTCAAGCTCATCATCCTTGACGTTCAGTTCTTCGATTTCTGACAATTGGTAGGCGAGCAGTTGCGACTGGGCAGTTGATTCACTGGTCTGATTTCTAAGGGCAGTCAGCTTTTGATGATTGGTTTGCCACTGTTTCCAGGTCGATAGCAGGTTACTGCGAAGCTTCTGATCCACGCCGAAGTCATCCAACAAGCGCTGATGGGTAGCTCGTTGCAGCAAGGAATGATGTTCATGTTGGCCATGGATATCCATCAGCGTGTCTCCCAAATCTTTCAGATTGGTCAGGGTGACTAGGGATCCGTTGATATAGCCGCGGGAGCGTCCATCGTGATTGACTATTCTGCGTAGCATGCATTGGTGAGGGTTCGACTCCAGTATCAGATCGTTGTCTGCGAGCCAGGATTGCGCAGACTTGATGTCGCTGATCGAGAATTCCGCTACGATATCAGCACGGCTCGCGCCGGGCCGAACAATGGATTTATCGGCCCGATCCCCGAGGGTGAAGCCTAGAGCGCCCAGAATAATCGATTTGCCCGCACCCGTTTCGCCGGTGATGACGCTCATGCCGGGCTGGAATTCGATTTCCAGTAACTCAACGGTGGCGTAATTTTTAATGCTTAGATGGGACAACATGACACAAAGTATAGGGTATGACCCGATAGATTTTCACTAATTCCGGTGTTTTAGCTTCCTTCCAAGCGAATGTCTGATTCTCTCGGAAATGCGCTTGAATCCCACCACCGCGACCCCATATCACGCTTTGTAAAACAAACGACAAGACAGCGGGCCTTGTTTGTCCGATGTGCGTTTTATAAGCAATTGTTTTAGAAGATATTATTGAAAGGTTGAGGTAGTGACGGGTATGAGTAATGAGCCGCATCAGGAGCCTGGTGAGGATATTTCTCCCGCAACAGAGGAACAGCAGGAGCAGGATGACCAGCCCCACAAGTCGCCGACTTCCGCAAGTGATGAACTAGCGGTGGCTCTGGAAAAGCTTGAGGAGGCTGACCGTGCGGCCGGACAGGCACGTGACGATCTGCTCCGGGTGCAGGCCGAAATGCAGAATCTTCGCCGCAGAACCGAGCAGGACGTGGAAAAAGCGCACAAGTACGGTCTGGAAAAGTTCAGTATCGAACTGTTGACCGTGATGGATAACCTCGAGCGTGCTTTGAGTGCTGCTGCGAAGCACGATGATGAGACCGTCAAGGCGATCCATGAGGGCGTTGATCTTACTCTAAAAAGTTTTTCCGACTGCTTCTGCAGATTCAACATTGAAGCGGTGGACCCAATGGGTGAGCCCTTTGACCCCGCCGTTCACCAAGCGATGACGATTCAGGAAAACCCTGACGTGGAACCCAATACGGTGATTGCGGTAATGCAAAAAGGTTATACCTTGCATGGTCGTGTCATCAGGCCCGCCATGGTGGTGGTAAGTAAGGAAGCAGATGCCCCGGCCAGCTAGAAGAGGGCGAAAAGCAACTCGCGCGGCGAGTCTCACACATTGGAACCGCGGGATACCAGCCTTGATGCAGGGTTAAAGTAATTGAGGATATTTTGCCACACCACCTTGATTTTGTGGGACTTGGCCAAATATTCAGAGCACATGCAAAATCCGGCGAATCTATGGCCGGCGAGCACAGAAAACTGGAGATCGAAACAATGGGCAAGATAATTGGTATCGACTTGGGGACCACCAACTCCTGCGTCGCAGTGTTGGACGGCGGCGAGTCCAAGGTCATTGAAAACGCAGAGGGTGATCGAACGACACCATCTATTATCGCCTACACCAGTGAGGGTGAGACCTTGGTGGGCCAGCCCGCGAAACGTCAGGCCGTCACTAACCCGAACAACACACTGTTCGCCATCAAGCGACTGATTGGACGTCAGTTTAAAGATGATGTAGTACAGAAAGACATCAAAATGGTTCCCTACTCGGTGGTGGCTAACGATAACGGCGACGCGTGGGTCGAAGTCAACGGAGATACCATGTCTCCACCACAGATTTCGGCGCAGGTTCTTAAAAAGATGAAGAAGACCGCTGAGGATTATCTCGGCGAAGAGATCAAAGAAGCGGTAGTCACAGTCCCGGCGTATTTTAACGATTCTCAGCGTCAGGCAACCAAAGACGCGGGCAAGATCGCCGGACTCGACGTGAAGCGAATCATTAATGAGCCTACCGCGGCAGCTCTGGCCTACGGAATGGACAAGAAGTCCGGTGACTCCACGATCGCCGTTTACGATCTTGGTGGCGGCACGTTCGATATTTCGATCATCGAAATTGCTGAGACGGATGGCGAGCACACCTTCGAGGTCCTCTCGACCAATGGCGATACTTTTCTCGGGGGTGAGGACTTTGACTTGCGTCTGATCGACTATCTTGCTGATGAGTTCAAGAAAGAGTCCGGTATGGACCTGCACAGCGATCCACTTGCGCTTCAGCGTCTCAAAGAGGCAGCCGAGAAGGCCAAGATCGAACTTTCTTCGTCGCAGCAAACCGAGGTCAACCTGCCTTACATTACTGCCGATGCCAGCGGACCGAAGCACCTAGTTCAGAAATTGACACGGGCCAAGTTTGAGTCTTTGGTCGAAGGGCTGGTGGAAAATACCTTGGGGCCGGTGAAAACCGCACTGAAGGATGCTGGTCTGGATGCTTCCAGCATCGACGATGTGATCCTGGTTGGTGGTCAGACACGCATGCCGATGGTCCAGCAGAAGGTTGCAGACTTTTTCGGCAAAGAAGCACGCAAGGACGTCAATCCGGACGAGGCGGTTGCCATGGGCGCCGCAATTCAGGCGGCAGTGTTGTCTGGCGATGTCAATGACGTCCTGCTGCTGGATGTCACTCCGCTGACCCTGGGCATTGAAACACTAGGGGGTGTTGCCAGTCCTCTCATCGAGAAGAACACGACGATTCCTACCAAAAAGAGTCAGGTATTTTCTACGGCGGATGATAATCAGACAGCCGTTACCATTCACGTGGTGCAGGGCGAGCGTAAGCAGGCCGGCGAGAACAAGTCACTTGGGAGGTTCGATCTGGCTGACATTCCACCGGCGCCTCGAGGCATGCCGCAGATTGAAGTGTCCTTTGACCTTGATGCAAACGGCATCCTAAACGTGTCGGCCAAGGACAAAGCAACCGGTAAAGAACAGTCAATTGTGATCAAAGCGTCAAGCGGCCTGTCGGATGAAGAGATCGATCAGATGGTCAAAGACGCCGAGGCCCACTCAGCGGATGACCAAAAGTTCGAGGAGCTGATTTCGGCACGTAATACGGCAGACGGCCTGATTCATGCCACTAGAAAGACGCTTGAGGAAGCAGGTGACAAGGCGACCGACGAAGAAAAAGAGGCCATTAATGGCGCGATCAGCGCGCTCGAGGAGGCACTGAAGTCTGATGACAAGGATGATATTGAGGCCAAGACCAAGGGTTTGACTGACGCTTCCACCAACCTCGCTCAGAAACTCTATGCGGAACAGGCCGCGGCGGGCGCAGACGCCGGAGCTACAGACGCCGGTGGGGCGGATGCTGGAGCTGAAGCCGGCGAAGAGGCGGTCGACGCCGAGTTTGAGGAAGTGAAGGAAGAAGAAAAGTAACGAGACAGGCGCGCTGTTGGCGCATTAGCGGTTGTGATGAACTAAGTCATGAGACGTCGAGCCATGGCTTAGTTTTTTGCGATTAGGACCAATGATTTTGAATGAGCTGAATAGCGAGCGACATGTCTAAGCGTGATTACTACGAAGTACTCGGCGTTGATCGTGGGGCCTCGGAAGCCGACATCAAAAAGGCTTACCGTCGCGTAGCCATGAAAAATCACCCGGACAGGAATCCCGATAATCCTGAAGCGGAAGAGAGATTCAAAGAAGCTAATGAGGCTTTCGAAGTTCTCTCGGATACGGAAAAGCGCGGTCGATACAATCAGTTTGGACATGCTGGTGTGGAAGGCCAGACCAGTGGCGGCGCTGCCGATTTTAGCGACATTTTTGGTGACATCTTTGGCGATATCTTCGGTGGTGGCCGTGGTGGCCGTGGTAGTCGCAGTCATGTGCGTCAGGGCGCCGACCTTCGCTACAATCTGGAACTTACTCTTGAGGGTGCCGTCGGGGGCACTACTGTTAAGATTCGTATACCGACCACCGTATCCTGTAAGCACTGCGATGGCAGCGGTGCCGCGCCCGGTACCGAGCCTGTTAATTGCTCGACCTGCGGGGGTCATGGTCAGGTACGTATGCAGCAGGGATTTTTCTCCGTGCAACAGACTTGCCCGCGCTGTCAGGGCGCTGGCAAGCAGATTACAGACCCCTGTCATATCTGCCATGGGCGCGGTAGCACTGATGAAACTAAGACCTTGTCCGTCAAAGTGCCGGCAGGAGTTGATAACGGTGATCGAATTCGCTTAAGCGGAGAGGGGCAGGCCGGCGTGCATGGCGGACCTCCCGGGGATCTGTACGTTGAAATGCGCATCAAACCTCACGAGATCTTTGAGCGTGAAGGGCGCAATCTGCATTGTGAAATCCCGATCAACTTTGCCGATGCCGCACTCGGAGGCGAGTTGGAAGTGCCAACCCTTGATGGTAAGGTCAAACTGAAAATCCCCAAGGAAACCCAGACCGGGAAGCTGTTCCGGCTGCGCGGCAAAGGCGTGGCGTCGATCAGAGGCGGCGGAGCCGGTGATTTGCTGTGTCGCGTGGTCGTTGAGACGCCGGTAAATCTCACGTCACGGCAAAGAGAAATCCTAGGGGAGTTCCAGTCTATCCAGAAGGAGGAGGGGCGTCACCAGTCACCGAAGGAATCCTCCTGGTTTGAAGGCGTAAAAAAATTCGTTGACGGATTAACTGGCTAGCGCCGAGCACCGTCGCAAGTTATCTGGTCATCAGTAGTCATTCTGGTTGGTGTCTGTTCGCTACGGCGGGCCAAGTCATCACGGAAACCACCGACTAATGCTTAGCCCCGTCCCCTGACCGTTTCTGCCTCACATACACCCGACCGCTAGGGCAATGAGAGCAGCTGCTTGTGCGCTTTCGGGTCGAGCCTCGGACCATATTGGGTGACGACGGTAGCGGAAGCTATGCTGGCGAGGGAGCCAGCCTCTTCGAAGCCCATGCCGTTGGTAATCCCGTAGAGGAAAGCACCTGAATACATATCACCAGCGCCGTTCGTGTCTACCACGGGAACACGGTGGGGCGCGATATTTAGTAACTGTTCGCCATCCCATAATAGAGAACCGTCCGCACCAGTCGTCACAGCAAACTGTTTGGCTATTGATTTCAGCGCTTCGACAGCTTTATCTAGATCTACTTCGCCTGACCATAATTGTGCTTCTTGGAGGTTGCAAAAAAGTAGGTCCACGCCATCACTCAAGACTTCATTCACGTTGTCATTGAAGTACTCGAGCATAGAGGGGTCAGAGAAAGTCAAGGCGGTTTTGATGCCGTTACTTTTGGCAAAGTCCTTCATTTCAATGATGGCAGACCGGGCGGTGTCAGAAGTCACCAGATACCCCTCGAGATAGACGTACTCGCAGTTTGATGCTGCCTCGAAATCCATTTCTGCAATGGAGATGCCGTCGGACACTCCCAGGTAGGTGTGCATGGTTCGCTCAGCATCGGGCGTCACCATTACAATGCATCTTCCGCTGACGCCTTCTGCTCGCTGACTGTTTTTGTTGGTCTGGATATTATGGTCACCCAGCTGCCGCAGGAAAAAATCGCCGGTTTCATCGTTGGCGACTCGGCACGAGTAGAATGCACTGCCGCCAAACTGGCTGATGGCATAAAGGGTATTCGCCGCAGACCCGCCGCCGGAGCGGGCCTTTACGCCGTACCGCTGGGTAAGTTCGGACAGCAGCCGATCTTGCTGTTCACGATCGACTAGAGTCATTATTCCCTTGTCGATCGAAAATTCCTTCAAAAAGTCATCGTCGATTTCGAATTCTTTATCCACCAGGGCATTCCCGATGCCGTACACGTCATATTTCATGCTGACTAGTTCTCAGTTGTTAAGCCGATTGGTTGATGCGGTAGAATGCTTTTTCCGCAGCGTCAAGTGTGTGCTGGATTTCTTCCGGCCCGTGGGCCTTGGAAACAAATCCGGCTTCGAAAGCTGAGGGGGCCAGGTAGATTCCGTTTTCCAGCATCACGTGGAAATACGTCTGGAATGCGCCTGCATCGCTTGTCATCACCTCTGACAAGCGGGTGACTTTTTCAGCTGTGTTAAGGAAGCATCCAAACATGCCCCCCACCTGATTTGTGGTGAAAGGCACGCCGGCCGCGTCGGCCCGCTCCTGAATACCTGAAAGCAGGCTCGCTGTGGTTGCCGTCAGCTCATCATAGAATCCGGGCGCTGACAAAGCATCAAGCATGGCAAGTCCTGCTGCAACGGCCAGCGGGCTGCCTGACAGCGTCCCGGCCTGATAGACCGCGCCGTTAGGCGCAATATAGTCCATAATGTCTTTGCGCCCGCCAAAAGCACCAACCGGCAGGCCGCCACCGATAACTTTACCCAGAGCCGTCAGGTCAGGCGTCACTCCGTAGACAGCCTGAGCGCCTCCGAGACCAACCCGAAAACCGGTCATGACTTCATCGAAGATCAACACGCTGCCGGACTCATCGCAACATTCTCTCAGCGTTTCCAAAAATCCGGGAACCGGAGGCACACAGTTCATGTTGCCGGCGACCGGCTCCACGATGACGCAGGCAACCTGCTCACCCATTTCTTTGAAGAAACTCTTAACGCTCTCGCTATCGTTGTAGGTCAGGACGTGTGTAAGTTCGGTGTAGGATTTTGGCACCCCAAGCGAATCAGGCTCGCCGAGTGTCAATGCGCCTGATCCCGCTTTCACGAGAAGGCCATCCACGTGGCCGTGGTAGCAGCCTTCGAATTTGACGATCAGGTCACGACGGGTGAAGCCCCGCGCCAACCGGATAGCGCTCATGGTGGCCTCGGTGCCCGAAGATACCAGCCTCACCTGTTCCAGCGAAGGTACGAGCGCGCACATTTTCTCGGCAATGCTCACTTCTTCGGCAGTTGTTGCGCCGTAGCCCAGACCTGCTTCCAGTTGTTTGCTGAGAGCGGCAAGCACCGCCGGGTTGCGATGGCCGAGGATCAGAGGTCCGTAAGCGCCGACATAATCTACGTAGCGGTTATCGTCGCTGTCTACCACGTAAGCGCCATAGCCACCCTTGATAAACAACGGATTACCACCCACGCTTTTAAAAGCGCGTACCGGCGAATTTACCCCTCCCGGGATCACTTTTTGCGCTTGTTCGAAAAGTGCCTCGGACCGATCGTGTTTCATAATGATACCTTCAGATGATGTTGCTGCTTCGCGCGCCGGCGCCGGCCTGACTGGTGAACAGAGCGGTTAGTTGTTCGGCCCGTTGTCTGACGCTTTGTCTGATGTCTTCAACGCTGGACTGGTCAAGCTCCCCGAAAAGGCCATGAATTACAGCCAACATGTTGGCGCCGGCTCTAATCAATGAGCCGCCATTGTCCGCATTGATACCGCCGATCGCAACCAGCGGAATATCGAGTTGTTTGCGAGCCTTGGACAGAGTGTCTAACGCCGCCGGCGCGGCCTCCGGTTTGGTGACTGAGGGGAAAAAACGTCCGAACGCGACATAGTCGGCCCCGTCCGCTGCAGCGGTTTGTGCCAGTGTCAGGGAGTCATGGCAGGTAATGCCGATGATGGCGTCCGGCCCCAGTCTTGCGCGAGCATAACAGCAGTTATCGTCTCGCTGGCCGAGGTGTACGCCCTGTGCGCCAATTTCAACGCAGAACTCAAGGTCATCATTGATCAAGAGCGGTACCTGATATTGCTTGCATAAATCGAGCAGTGCGCAGCCGATCGCTACCCTTCTGTCAGCTGGCTGGGCGGCAATCGCTTTGTTGCGGTACTGAAGCAGACGGACGCCACCCGCGAGAGCGCCTTCGGCGGCAGCAAGGAAGTGCTCTGACGTCATCAGGGGATCATTTAAGATTGCGTAGATGCCGCGCAGGTCACGAGTCATTTTATTGCTCTCGCCTGTTCCAGCTGGCTCGATCTGGAATTGATTGACCAGAACCCGGGCTGAAGCCGTGTTTCAAAGATTGCCAGGTAAAATTTTGCCCCTTCCTGACGGCCTCTACCACTTCGATATCGAGTGACAGATAGCCAGCGATTGCGGCCGCCAGCGTGCAGCCTGAGCCGTGGTAGGAGCCGTTCAGTCGCGGCCATATCTGGTTTGAAACTTTCCCGCCCGCCGAGTATAGGCGGTTCTCAACTGCTTCAGTCTCGTCATGAGTTCCGGTAACAAGCACATTCTGACAACCTGAGGACAGAAGTTCTGTGACCGCACAATCCGCTGAATCGCTGTTAGGCACCAAACGTGTCAGCTCAAGAAGATTGGGGGTCAACACGGTGCTCAGGGGGATCAACAGATTGCGCAGTACTTCGCGGATGTCGGTCGCGCTAAACTCAAAGCCGCCGCCTGCGGCGAATATAGGGTCTACTACTACGGGAATGTAAGGATGTTCACTGACCACAGCATGGATGGCCTCGATGCCTTCAATGGAACTCACCAGACCAATCTTGAACGCGTTCACAGGCATGTCGGCGATCACGGTAAGGGCCTGATCCCTCATCAGGTCGGCATCGACAGCTCTGGCGCTCAGCGCATTTTTCGTGCTCTGAGTGGTCAGGCAGGTGATAATCGGTGTGGCGTGGCAGCCGAGAGCGAAGAGCGTCTCGACATCGGCTTGAATGCCGGCTCCCCCGGTGGGATCGAGGCCAGAGAAACACATCACTGTCGGTTTTCTGTCCCGCACTACAGCGTCGGTTTGACGACGATCAGAATCACGACACTCACCAGAAGTAATACCGACAAATCATTGAAAATACGCAAGAAAATTTGACTCCGGACACTGCGTTCGTCACGCAGTTGAACCACGTGCCACCAGCAGACGACGTGATAGGCCACTAGCATTGCTACCATCGCCAGTTTGACGTGCATCCACCTCCAGGCCATGAAGTGGCTCCAGTTTTCATAGAGTACCCAGAAACCCAGCGCCAGCGTAATCACCATGGAAGGGGTAGTGATCCCCCAAAAGGGCTTACGCTCCATGATGACAAACCGGTCCTCTCTGATCTGATCCTTGCTTATGGCATCATAGACAGATAGACGGAGCAGGTAGTATAGACCGCTGAACAAGCAGAATACTGCGATAATGTGAAAAGGTTTGATCCTGAGCATCAATGGGTTTGGCTTCCTTGCTTGCTAGAGCCTCTATTCTACCCCTTCATTCTTACAGGGACTACTGATACAGCTGCCTAAGTTATTGATTTTTTGCATTAATTGGGCTGTAAGATTGCAATTGTACTGTATCAGTGTATGATTTTTTTTGGTGCCAGTGCGAACCGGATGTTACAAAAACTGGCAGATTGGGCTGTTGAAGTGTTCAGACCGGGAAGGGAAGTCAGCAATGATAAAGGCCGGCATCGTAGGCGCGACGGGATATACCGGAGTGGAACTACTGCGGCTGCTGGTCCCTCGCACGGATGTTGAGCTGCTAGTCGTCACCTCACGAGAGCGGCAAGGCGGGTCACTGGCGAAACAATTTCCCAATCTTCGCGGTCATGTTGATCTGATATTCTCGGCAGCGGACAGCCCAGCTCTGAAAGACTGCGACGTCGTTTTCTTCGCTACGCCGCATACGGTCGCCATGACAGCTGCCGCCGAGTTGCTGGAGGCTGGCGTTCGTGTGGTTGATCTGTCAGCGGATTTCCGCATCACGGATGTCAAGCTGTGGGAAAGTTGGTATCAGACCTCACATCTGGCGCCTGATCTTCTTGAGGAGGCGGTATACGGCTTGCCAGAGGTCAATCGCGACCTGATTAAACAGGCCAGGTTGGTCGCGGTTCCCGGATGTTATCCGACTGCGGTCCAGCTTGGTTTTCTGCCGCTGATAGAACAAGGCCTGCTTGAGACCTCCAAACTTATTGCCGACGCCAAATCCGGCGTTAGCGGCGCGGGTCGAAAGGCGGTCGAGGATTTCCTGTATTGTGAAGCTGGTGAGTCAACCAAGGCTTACGGAGTCAGTGGTCATCGTCACCATCCGGAAATTTGTCAGGGACTGGCGCTGGCCAATCAGGGACCGGTGGGACTCACCTTCGTGCCGCACCTGACCCCCATGATTCGAGGTATCCTAGCGACTCTGTATGGTCAGGTGAAAGCAGGTATCGCAGTTGATCAGGCGCAGTTGCAAGCCTTGTATGAAACGCGCTACGCCGATGAGCCTTTTGTTGAAGTGCTTCCGCCCGGTGAGCTGCCTGCGACCCGAGACGTGAAAGGATCTAATCGCTGCAGCCTAGCCGTATCCTATTCACCGGACACCGAGACAGTCATCGTGTTAGCCGCTGAGGATAATCTGGTGAAAGGAGCATCGGGTCAGGCGGTGCAGAATATGAACATAATGTTTGGTTTAGAGGAAACAAGGGGGCTTGCAGCCGTTGCCTTACTGCCCTGACGTGGATCTTAGTCTATTGAGTCATTGAAATGCCTAATGTTGTCAAAGGAAGCAGGCCGGTGAAAATGATGGTCGTGCCTTACCGGCCCGGCCAGCGTGTCCTATTTACTTTGCTGGTGCTCATCGGAGTTGCGGTCAGTGCAGCTGGAGGATGGGGCTATGCTTATTACACCACAGTGCTGACACAGCAAGGCGAGCAAGCAAATACGCGTGAATTATCGGCTCAAATTGCTGAACTGCGTCAGGAGAACGAAGCGTTGAAAAGACAGGCTGCCATTCTGGATCGCTTGAGTGCGGTGGATCAGCAGACCGGCGCTGAGCTGCAGGAGACGCTGACCGCACTGCGGCAAAGAGTAGCGCAGCTAGAGGAAGACGTTCTTTTCTATCGTCAGGTTGTCGAGGAAGAAACAAAAGAAACAGGGCTGGTGATCGGGCAGCTTGATATTGATGCGACCAGGTCTCCGGGCCGGTATCGATACAAGCTGGTGATGCGCCAACTGGATGCTGATGGTGATACCTATCTGATTGGCCATGTTAATTTTAATCTGGTGGGGCAAATGTACGATCAACAGACGGTTCTGCCGCTTCGGGACCTGTCCGAGGTCGAGGATGAACTGGACATCCGGCTCCGGTTTAAATATTTTCAGAATATTGAGGGAGAATTGGCTTTGCCGGAAGGCTTTGAGCCGGATCGGATCCAGATCGCTGCCGTGGCCACCGAACCGGTGTCCAAGCGGATCAACGAGGACTTCGGTTGGGTAGTCTCCCTTGAGTAGTGGCCCTCAAATCGGATGGCTTCAGCTAATATGGCAATCTCGGAATAGGATCAGAAATCAGGAAACAGCAGATGTTTGGTAAGTCGAAAGCCACATTGCCACGGGCGTCTAACAACGGTCACACGCTCATCTCGCGTAGCACTGAAATTGTTGGGGATATTCACTTTACCGGTGAGCTCATCATAGAAGGTAAGGTAAAGGGTAACATGTACGCGGAGGACGATTCTGCCGCGCTCATCCGCATTGCCGAGGGCGGGTCAGTTGAGGGAGAAATATGCGTCCCCTCTGCGGTGATCAACGGCTTGGTTCAGGGCGATGTGCGGACTGCAACCCACATTGAGCTCGCCGCCAAAGCGGTGGTGGTGGGAAACGTTTACTACAACCTGATCGAGATGGTAATGGGATCAGAGGTGAATGGTAACCTGAGGCACATCGGCTCCAACCAGTCAGATACTAAGCTCATTGGTGCAGACCGCAACAAGCTGCTGTTTGATCGATCGTCTAAAAGATCCCCCCTGAAACAAAGTTAAACACACAGTCTGTTGTTCGAAGCGTACAGAGGTTCCCTTGTCAGTAGTCCAAACAGCAGAACCGGTCATTTTGACCTTTACCGATAATGCCGCGGCAAAGGTCAAGAGTCTGATCGCAGAGGAAGACAACGACCGCTTGAAGCTGCGGGTTTTTGTGACCGGCGGAGGTTGCTCCGGGTTCCAGTACGGGTTTTCTTTCGATGAAACTGTCAATGAAGATGACACCGTTATCGAAAACAAGGACGCCAAGTTATTGGTTGACCCTCTGAGTTACCAGTATCTGGTAGGTGCGAAAATTGACTATGTCGAAGGCCTGGAAGGCGCCCGTTTTGTGGTGGATAATCCTATGGCGACCACCACCTGTGGATGTGGCGCATCATTCTCGATTTAACTGTTTGACGTCTTCGCACTGTCGCCGGCCGCAGAACCCGATGTTGATTCGAGTGCGTGTCAGATGGGCCTTCTTCTCTGCTATCTACCGCTGGTAGATAGCGCCCAGCACTACCGGTGCTTTGGCGCCTGTGAACCCGGATGTCTCCATCGCTCTGCCGTCCATTGTCTGTTTGGCGAGCCAGGCAAACGCAATGGCTTCCACCCAATCAGGGTGAATCCCCAGTGCTTCGGTGGTGCTCACTGTCCGAGTGGCGAGGGCGTTTGCAAGACCCTCCATCAGCACCCCGTTGTGTGCGCCTCCACCGCAAACATAAACTTCTTCCGGTTCGCCATGCTCTTTTAGTGCGTTGACCAGGGTTTGGATTGTCAGTTGAGCCAGAGTAGCCTGCACATCAACCGGCGCTACCGGTTGTCCGACTGACTCAAGTTTGGTCTCAAGCCAGGCGGTGTTGAACAATTCCCGGCCGGTACTTTTTGGGGCGTCCTTGCTGAAGTAGGCATCTTGCTGGAGCTTGGCAAGCAGTGCTTTGTGAACCATGCCCCCACGTGCCCAGCTTCCTTTTTCATCAAAATTACGCCCGCGATGCTTAGCTATCCACCCGTCCATCAGCACATTACCCGGCCCTGAATCAAAAGCGAAGGCAGGCGTCTCTGGGCTTAAAAAAGTGATATTGCTGATCCCGCCGATATTGATAATTGCCCGGCTGGTTTGGGCAGAAGCAAACTGATGTTGATGTAGCAATGGTGCCAGAGGCGCTCCCTGTCCCCCGGCGGCCATATCGCGGCTGCGAAAGTCTGAAACTGTGGTGATTCCGGTGAGTTCTGCAATGATGTTGGCGTCCCCGATCTGCAGGGTAAAGGGCCTGTCTCCATTAGGTGCGTGCCAGATGGTCTGACCATGGCTGCCGATGCCTACGACGTCATTGGCGGAAATGTCAGCGAGATCCAGCAATCTCAGACTGGCCTTTGCGAATAGCTCTCCCAGTGCGATATGCGTCTCACCAAGCGCGGGTAAGCTTTCGACATCGCCGCTGCACAATATCAATATTGCGTCGCGAAGGTCATCGGTAATAGGGTGGCTGTGGGTAGCAATAAGAGATGGAGCGGGCGAAGCCAGATCGACCAACACCGCATCTACCGCGTCAATACTGGTGCCAGACATAAGCCCGATAAAGAGCGCTCGAGTAGACATGCCGGTTTAGTCCGCGCCGGGCTGATTGAGGCTGAAAAGCTGGGTGCTGTTAAGATTCTGAAAATGGTCGAGCAGCCGGGCAGTCTGGGAACGGTACCGATCCATTTCTTCCGGCTCGATGGACACCGCCTTTGGCAATCTGTCGAGTATCGTTCGCGGGTTTTGATGAACGCCATTCATGAGAAACTCATAATGCAAATGCGGACCAGTGGCGCCTCCGGTGGCACCAACATAGGCGATGACTTCGCCCTGTCGTACTTTTTCTCCTTTTCGCACGGCGTAGCGCGACAGGTGGGCATATTTGGTCTCGAAGCCGCCTTCATGTTTTACTACAACCAGGTTGCCAAACGAACCCTTGCGCGCTGCCCAGGTTACCCTACCGTGACTGGTGGCGCGCACCGGTGTGCCAGTCGGCGCAGCATAGTCAGTGCCTTTGTGTGCCCGAATGGTATTGAGAATGGGGTGCTGCCGACGCGGATTAAAGTTTGAGCTGATTCGAAAGACGTCCAAGGGACTGCGCAGGAATGCTTTGCGCATGCTTTCACCTTCTGGCGAATAATAACCAGCTTCACCTTCCTCATTAGTATAGCGAATGGCAGTAAATACTTCGCCATCATTTATATATTGGGTCGCCAGAATAGCGCCGTGTCCGATGTATTCGCCATCAAGGTATTGCTCCTCGTAGAGTAGGCTGAACTGGTCACCCTGTCTCGGATCAAGTATGAAGTCGATGACACCGCCAAAGATATTTGCCATCTCCATGATGTGTTCCGCTGGAATGTTTTCTTTCTGGCCGGCCATAAACAAGCTGTCGGAAACAGTGCCAACCCTAAACACCTCCGTGAGGTCAGCGACCTTGACTATGGGCTCAACGGTATAGCCCTGATCGTTGCGGGTGAACATGAAGCCTTCCAGCGGAGATTTCAGCACCCTTAGCTGTGCAAGTTCACCGGTCGTCGGCATCATGAAATCGAGCTGATACCCCGGAAAGAGTCGATTTAGCACGGCGGCTTCCTCGCCGCTGTTCAGTACGCGAAACATATCCTGATCGCTTAAACCCATCTTTTTGAAAATGGCAGAGAGGTTGTCTCCGTTTCTCACGACGACGTTTTGCCAGGTCACTGTGTTAGACGGAACGGCAGTATCCGCGGTTGCATGACTAACGGCAGAGAAACCTTCGATCCCGGAGTCAATGATGTCGGCGTCCGATGCGCGAACCGCTGGCACGTCGCGCTGAGATCCAGTCGCGAGCGGAATGGTTAGGCGCACTTGATCTGTGACAGCTGTCCCGTCTGGTTCAGGCAGTAGCAGTAAGACAGCAGTGATTACCGCCAAGCCAGCCGCAACCATCAAGTGTTTCTGCGGATAGTAAAGGTGGAGGAACTGCTTTACGACGTCAACAAGATGCATATCGATACTTCTTTGTTTGATGACTCTGAATCTCGGTCTCATCCCCAGCTTTGGCTATACGCAGAGTCGGGCCGCGCGTGGGCCGCATTATAACAACAGGCTGGCGCATTCCTAGCCAGCTTCGCCGATTTTCCCCGAAACACGCGACATTGGTGTAGTATTCTTGCGATTCGCCGGCGCTGTTCGGCATGCACGCTCGCATTTTCGGCGCCTGCCTGACCACACTGAGGATTTAGACAACACATGACGGAGTCTGTTACCGATATCATTGCCGATCTGGAAGATCGCGATCTGCTGGTTCAGTTGGCGGGAGGTGAAGGAGCGAGGGAGCATTTGCTCTCCGGCAGTCGCACGGTATATTGCGGTTTTGATCCGACCGCGGAGAGCCTTCACGTGGGCAGCATGGTGCCGCTTCTGGTGCTGAAACGCTTTCAGATGGCAGGGCATCAGCCCATTGCGCTAGTCGGGGGTGCGACGGGCCTCATCGGTGACCCCAGCTTTAAATCCAGCGAGCGTAGTCTGAACTCGACTGATCTGGTTGAGGCCTGGGTCGAGCGGCTCAAGCCGCAACTGAGTCAATTTCTAGATTTTGATTGCGGCAGTAATTCTGCCATCCTGGCCAACAATCTTGATTGGATTCAGGATTATGAAGTGCTGGGTTTTTTGCGCGATGTAGGCAAGCATTTCTCAGTCAATGCCATGATTCAGAAAGAATCGGTCAAGCAGCGCATCGATCGTGAAGGTGAAGGTATTTCATTCACTGAATTTAGCTATATGCTCCTGCAGTCCTACGATTTCTGTGAATTGAACAAACGCTACAACTGCTCGGTTCAGGTTGGCGGGAGCGATCAGTGGGGCAACATCACGGGCGGTATTGATCTGACCCGCCGCATGCATCGGCGGCACGTTTACGGGGTAACAACGCCGCTGGTGACCAAAGCCGATGGCAGTAAATTTGGCAAGACTGAATCCGGCACCATCTGGATCAGTCCCACTAAGACCTCGCCCTATGCGTTTTATCAGTTCTGGCTCAACGTCGCAGATGCGGACGTCTACAAATTTCTGCGCTATTTCACTTTTCTGTCTGCATTCGAGATTGAAGAGATAGAGCGCAGTGATCGGGAAGCCCGAGGTCGGCCAGAGGCGCAGGGTATTCTGGCCCGGGAAGCCACCCGGTTGGTTCACGATGAGGAAGGCTATACCGCGGCGGCGCGCATCAGTCAGGCGCTTTTTTCCGGCGATATTGGCCGCCTGACCGAAAGCGATCTGGCGCAGTTAGCGCTGGATGGCCTGCCCTGTACGCAATTCGAAGCCCGGTCCGTGGGGCTTGTTGATGTGCTCGTGCGAACCGAACTGGCGAAATCGAACAAGATGGCTCGTGAGTTCATCGGCAACAAGGCCGTAAGCGTGAATGGGGAGGTGATTACAGAGGTGGATGCCGAGCTCACAGGGTCGCAGGCACTGCACGGGCAGTATCTGATTCTGAAAAGAGGAAAGAAGCTGTTCCATCTGGCTAAATTACCCCGCTCCTAGCTCAGCAACAGAACCTGAATTACGCATTCTCCGTTTGTTTACATCAAACGCATAGGCTGTGTCGGCGGTCCCTCGAAAAAACAGCGCCGAAACAGGCCTTCGAGGGAAGCTCTGAGCATTTATTGATCAGATTGAAAGGTACAGATTACGTGGCCTGCAGGCAGCTTGGACAGATGTGGGAAATTTATTTGGAAATTGTCTTTTTTATGCTTGCCATGCAAGACTAAGCGCGTATAATTCGGCTCCTCTGTGGCGTTAGTCACGGGGATTATTTGGCTCTTTAAAAAGTAAATCAAGCAATAGAGGTGGGTGCTTGCTGAAGCGGTTCACGGGATCTAATTAACTTAGGTTCTGGCAGAGGGGTTAGTCCTTAATGCCATACGGAACCATCAAAGTAAGCAACTGCGTTAATTTATTATTAAGCTTTATTATTTCCGCCTACAGTTCTTTGTATCGGTAAGAGGAGATAAGACAGCAGTAGTTTCTTAATCTTTGAGCACTATTATGGTGGTTGTTTTCCTTGTCAGAGTTTGTAGTCCTGGCAGTAGTAGGAAAGTGGCCACTTCTAAGATTGAACTGAAGAGTTTGATCATGGCTCAGATTGAACGCTGGCGGCAGGCTTAACACATGCAAGTCGAGCGGAAACGATAGGAGCTTGCTCCTAGGCGTCGAGCGGCGGACGGGTGAGTAACGCGTAGGAATCTGCCCAGTAGAGGGGGATAGCCCGGGGAAACTCGGATTAATACCGCATACGCCCTACGGGGGAAAGCAGGGGATCTTCGGACCTTGCGCTATTGGATGAGCCTGCGTGAGATTAGCTAGTTGGTGGGGTAAAGGCCTACCAAGG
>PBTW01000121.1 GCA_002729315.1 Gammaproteobacteria bacterium | reverse complement strand
GTCTGAACAAGAAGCGTGTGATAGATATTGATAGCTTGCGTAGCTTCGCCTAGAATCTTGTCAAATAGTCAAACTTTTACCCATACCACCATGCCGCTATAGCTCAGTTGGTAGAGCAACTGATTTGTAATCAGTAGGTCCCGAGTTCGACTCTTGGTGGCGGCACCACATTATCCTTGTCATCCATCTCTTTTTTAACTTTGTGCGGTTTCGCGCTTATCTTTTTCGTTTTTTTAGCAATCACCGGCATGATCTGGTTCTGTGTAAGGCGCAGGCACTGAGGTGCGCTCGTCAGAAAGCGATGTCTGTTCAGGTTCCGCTGAGTTACACTCAAGGCACATCTTTCGGGGAGATTCATCGCCCAAGCTCAACATGATCAGTGTCATTCTTCCTACCTTTAACGAGATCGACTCAGGCTATCTGGGCCCGATCATGAGTCGGCTTCCCAGACTCGGTCAGGCAGAGATCCTCGCGGTTGATGGTGGGAGCACTGACGGCACTGTTGAATTTATCGCCGGGCACGGCGCGGAAGTGCTGAGTCTCCCGGGCTCTTCTCGTGCGGCCAGAATGAATTTGGGGATCGAGCAATCGCAGGGTGAGATGCTGTTGCTGCATCATCCGCGCAGTGTGATCGAACCGGATGACATCGAGGGAATTCGAACACTTCCCGATGCTGATCCGCTGACCTGGGGGGGCTTTACTCATCAGTTCGATTCGGACCATCCTTTGCTGCGCTTTACTTCATGGTACTCCAATCATGTTCGCTGTGACCGGTCTGGCATTGTGTACCTTGATCACTGTGTATTTCTGTCACGCGCCATTAAACAGTCCGGCATCAAAATTCCTGACGTTGATATCTTTGAAGACACCGAACTGTCAAAATTGCTGCTCGGATTCGGCCGGCCAGTCCGACTTGCTGCCGTGGCGCGTACTTCCGCCATCAGATTCAAGCGCAATGGTCTATGGAGGCAGGCATTTCTGAATCAGCTGATGAAAATAGCCTATCACCTGCGTCTGCCGCCGGATCGCCTGAACCGCCTTTATGAGAAGGGCTTACATCTGAATAAAGAGTGAGTTATGCCAGGGGTTCGCTCCTAAATTTAGGCTGAGCAGCTGCCCCCGCCCAGCACGCAGAATTTTGCGCAGTGAGGGTGATTGAGCTTAACGGCCCGCCAGGATGCCTTCAGCGTGGTGCCGAGATTGAATCGCGGATCATATGGAAGCAGGGTGCAGGCCTGTACTGAGAGATGATCATCGCCTTTGTGTTTGACCACCATGCGGGAGCTGGCACACATCATCGACGCTGGGTCCTGATCAAGTATGCCCCAGCAAGCGGTGGTGATCTCGGGTACATCTACAGACTCATCCATCTCTGGGAAGAGCACCAGCTGTTCCCTACATTCGGCATCCAGTTTTATCCTCTCATCGGCAAAAAGTTCCCGAAATCCTGCTCTCATGCTGGCTTCATCCTCATCCCACATGGTCCGCCCCGCGACCGCGAAAGGAATTCCTGCATCTGACAGCCATCTGAGTGACTCGATGGCAGGTTTCCAGGAGCGATGGCCGCGCTCCAGAGCGTGAATATCCGGTGTGTAGTGGTCAAGTGAAATTCGCAAAGTCAGCGCTCCGGTATATCGCTGGTGAAGAGCCTCCAGTTTGGCTTTCTCACGTAACAGAGTGTTCATGCCGTTCGTCAATACCAGAACTTTGAAACCACGGGCCAGACAGGCTTCCAGTATGGGGACCATCTCTTTGTTCAGAAAAGGCTCGCCGCCTGTGAAGCCAATTTCCCGAGTGCCCATTTTTTCTGACTCAATTTCGTCCAGCAACTGACAGACTTCCCTTAGACTGATGTAGGCTAATCGGTCGTTGGTCGGGCTGGATTCGATGTAACAGTTTTCGCAGGTGAGATTGCAGAGGCTGCCGGTGTTGATCCAGAGGGTCTCCAGGGCCCTCGGATCGACAGCGGCGCGCGTATCGCCATCAAGGGTAAACTCCGGATCGGTAAATTTCGTTTCTGACGCCGTAATTTCTTTGATTAATATGTTCTGACTCATTATGGTCGCTGGTGTTCAGTTGAGCTGATAAACGGACTGCGAAGTAAACCCAATCGGGCTACCCTAAGCGAGAAGTTACCTGTTGGCAACCGCCACCGGTTTCTTGTAGTACCTGTTTCTTTACTCTATTCTTTTGCCGTTTGGTGTGCTGTGAAGCGCCGCGCCTCAATTCTCGTGACGCCCCAACGCCGGGCCCGATGATATTCATGTTAGACAAGCAACAAATTGAAGAGCTGGTTGCCGAACATGGTGACCAGGTCAGTGCCGGACGGTCTATTCGCGAGTTGATTGCCGACGGCGAACTGCCTCGACTGAAGGGCGCGACCGTGCTTGAAGGCAAGGTGTCTGATTCAGTGATTGGAGAAGATCTGGTTACCAGCGGCGGGCGCCAATTGCGCCTGATGTTTCGCAATAACCGAATTTCAACGCATGATATCAATCGTGGTGCTATCCCTTTCAAGGATCAGGTTCTGGCGTTCAATCATGCTCATATGCTGCATCTTGTCAGGCCTATTCTGGGCAGTTCCCAATTCGAGATCCCCGGCCTGAAACCCAGCTCTACGGTGATTCCGGCGGAGAACCTGAAGCTCATTCTGCTTGAAAATGTGTTGAGGCTCTATAATGCTGAGAGCTCCACCTCCACCTCGCTGTACCAACATTGGCTTGCCGCTAGGAAAGAAGGCCTTGAGGTGATGACTTATGCAGGGCACGACTTGAACGTGGCTGATCTGGAGGTAAATCGCAGGCTGCCGTATTTAATAGATACCCCCAGTACGAAAGACAAAGAAGACAGAACCGTCGATGTGGGGGCGCTGGTCGATAATGGGGTGTGCACGGAACAGGAGTACGCCCAGATCAGAAATGCTTCGATGATGGCATTCGGTGTCGTGTCCGAATACCTCAGGGGTCGAAATATGGTGCTGGTGGACACCAAGACAGAGCATGGAGTCAACAGTGCCGGTCAGATCGTGGTCGCAGACGAAGTTTATACGATGGATTCGTCCCGTTTCTGGCGGCTGGACGAAAACAACATGCTGATTACTCGCGACGGAAAGCCGGTATCCTTTTCTAAAGAGTTCGCTCGCGGCATGGTGACTGAAAAAAACCAGCAGTTTGCCCCCGAACAGACCCGTGCCATCGCAACGCGCTATATAATGGGACTGCAGCATCTGCTTGGCTGTGAATTCACGCCGGATCTGCGGGAAAGGGATGAGCGGATTGTGGATTCTATCAATCTGATTCTAGACTCTTTGCTGTAACTGGCGGAGCTTACCGAGCAGACGCCAAATGACGGAACCCGGAGACTGCTATGCATCGTTTAATAAATTCTGTGACAACGCTGTTGGCCGTTGGTCTGTCTGTGGCTTGCTCGCCTGAGCCGACGGGGAATGAGGCAACGGCTGTGACCGCTACGCTTGAGGATTATCAGCGCGCAGAACAGTTCCTTCCGCCAAACGCAAACCTTCTGGTGACCGACCGCATTCTTTATCACTACTGGCAGGCAGGCGATCGGCTGGTCTATCGCAAATCTGTGGCGGGCGGATCAGAGATTCTCATTGCTGATTCGCTGACCGGGCGAAAAACCACGATTTTTGATCCGATCAATCTGGCGAATGCGATTGGTGAGATTATCGGCGATACTCCGGACAGCGCCGATCTTGATCTGCGGAATCTTGAAGTCAGCGAAAATCTTGATGTTGTCAGTTTTACCTATGAAGGTGAGGACTACAGACTTGAAACAGCAAGTTTTTCTCTGCAAAAGTTACCGGAAGCGCCCCACAATGAGTTTCTGTCTCCGGATGAGAGCAAGGCGGCCTTTATTCGGGATCACAACCTGTGGCTCAGAGACACCTTAACCGATGCCGTGACCCAGCTGACGTTTGATGGCATCGAAAACTACGGGTACGCTACCAACAATGCCGGCTGGCTGCGTGATGATGGTCCGGTGCTGCTGTGGTCACCCGACTCACAAAAAATTGCGACGTTCCGTCATGATTCGCGCAAGGTCAAAGACATGTATCTGGTGACGACGGAGGTCGGCCATTCCACACTCGATTCCTGGAAATACCCGCTGCCGGGAGACGAATCAATTTTCATGATTGAAAGGGTGGTGATTCATGTCGGTGAAGAACCCCGGCGAGTGACCCTGAATATGGCTCCGGATCCGCACCGCTCTTCAACGGCAGATCACGTAGCGGGGCGCGGAGGTGTCTTTCTTGACGTGGAATGGAGCGCTGACGGCGACATGCTGGCGTTTGTTTCTTCTTCCCGGGATCACAAGTCAGCCACGCTGAGACTGGCTGATCCGTACACCGGTGACGTCCGCACCGTCCACAACGAAACCGTCGCGACCTATTATGAGTCAGGGTATCGCAACCCGAACTGGCGCGTGCTGCATGACCGGGAAGAATTCATCTGGTACTCAGAGCGAGACAACTGGGCCCATCTGTATTTGCATGATCTAAATACGGGCAAACTGAAGCGGCAGCTCACCTCTGGTAACTGGCCGGTTCTGGAAATTCAGCAAGTGGATGAAGAATTGGGAACACTCTATTTCACTGCAGCAGGCAGAGAAGGTGGGGATCCCTACTATCATTATCTATACAGTCTGGATCTGGCTGGCGGTGAGCCGCTGTTGCTGACACCAGAGCCTGCGCACCATCAGATCGACTGGTCAGAATCTGCTGAGTATTTCGTCGATACGTTTTCTACTCCGACCATTCCGCCGGTTTCTGTCATTCGGGACCGGTCCGGTGTCGTGATGTTGGAATTGGAGCGGGCTGATGTCAGCGCGCTGGTGGCTACCGGTTGGCAGGCCCCGGAGTCTTTTGTCGTGAAAGCGCGTGATCAGCAAACCGATCTTTACGGACTGCTCTATAGGCCCAGTAAGTTTGACCCGGATCGCGCCTACCCAATTCTAAATTATCTGTATCCTGGGCCTCAGTCGGGCAGCATCGGTTCCAGGAGCTTTCAGCCGGCACGCCGTGATAAGCAGGCTGTCGCTGAACTTGGGTTTATTGTGGTGGAAGTCGATGCCATGGGCACTCCCGGCCGCTCCAAGGCCTTTCACGATGCTTATTATGGCAACATGGGAGACAACGGTCTGCCGGATCAGATGAGTACGATTCGTCAGTTGGCTGCGGACAGACCGTGGATGGACCTTGATCGTGTTGGGATCTGGGGGCATTCAGGCGGGGGATTCGCTTCTGCAGGGGCCATTTTGCGCTATCCGGACTTCTATAAAGTCGCAGTGTCCAGTGCGGGCAATCACGACAACCGCAATTATGAGGATGACTGGGGAGAAAAATGGCACGGGTTGCTTGAGACCTATCCGGAACCGATTTCGGGGAGTTCTGATACAGAGGCGCAGTCAGTGCTGCGCACCAACTATGACAGCCAGGCTAACCAGCTGTTCGCTGAGAACCTAACGGGCAAGCTCCTGCTGGCTCACGGCCTGTTGGACGATAATGTGCCACCGAGCAATACACTGCTGCTTGTACAGGCGCTGATCGAGGCTGAAAAGGACTTTGACCTGCTGTTACTGCCGGAAGCGCGGCACGGCTTTGGCAACAGCAGATACTTCATGAAAAAGCGTTGGAATTATTTCGTGGAACACTTGCAGGGGGTTGAGCCTCCTTCACGGTTCCAATTCGCTGACAATATCAATTAGGACCGACGGCGGTGGCCTGAAGTCTGTGCTGATGAAGCTGACCGAGCGATTCATCCGGATGGCGAATAACAAGCTGCATTACTCATTAACAGTTGAAGATCCCTCGCTGTATTTCCAGCCGTAGACCGCCGAATTCCCCTTGTATATAGGCGAGAATCTGTATGAATATGCCTGGCACGAAGGGAATTATTCGATTCGGGTCATTTTGGCGGGCGCGCGGACACTTCCGCGCCGGGTCAGTAGGCTTGATTGCTCCGCGCCCGTCAGAATACCGGAATCCGGTCTGGCGCGTTGCGCTGCAGGGAGCTGAGAGAACTGTGGGAACCGAGGGAAACGAATGTCTCAAATAGAACAGGGGCTTGCTGCGTTTGCGAATTTCATGTGGGGCCCCCAGCTTGTGGTCCTGCTTGTCGGGGGTGGTCTTTATTTTACCTTTCATTCCAGGTTGCGGCATGTCAGGTATCTCGGTCACAGTTTTGATTTGCTGAGAGGTAAATATCAGGCGGGCGCCTCGGAGGCAGGAGACATAAGCCATTACCGAGCTCTTGCAACGGCCCTGGCAGGGACTATCGGCGTGGGTAATATTACTGGGGTTGCGGTGGCGATCACGCTGGGTGGACCGGGCGCAGTTTTCTGGATGTGGGTGACCGCGCTGGTAGGGATTTCCACCAAGTTCTACACCGCGTCGCTGGCAGTCATGTATCGAGGCACTGATGACGCAGGTAACCTGCAAGGTGGGCCAATGTATGTTATCCGTGAGGGTCTTGGAAAACGCTGGATGCCGCTGGCCTATCTGTTTGCAGTTGCGGGTATGTTTGGCACTTTGCCCGTTTTTCAAGTTAATCAGCTAGTGCAGATTACCCGGGATGCCCTTGCGATCCCTGCGGGTATTACCTCTGCAGAAAATCACTTTACTTTTGATCTGATAATGGGTCTGGTGCTGTCCGTTTCGCTTTTTACGGTAGCTGTCGGGAAAGTCAAACGGGTGGCTGCCGTGGCCGGCAGTCTCGTGCCACTCATGGTTCTGTTTTACGCTGTGATAACAGGCTACCTATTGTTGTCTCACCTCACAGAATTACCAACGATGCTTGCATTGATTGTGGTCGACGCGTTTTCCGGTGAGGCAGTTTCCGGTGGGGTGCTGGGTGCTGTGATTCTGGTTGGGGTGCAGCGGGGTGTCTTTTCCAATGAGGCTGGGCTTGGCACTGAATCCCTTGCGCATGGCGCAGCCAAAACCAACGAGCCAACCAGAGAGGGGCTGGTGGCTATGGTAGGTCCGATAATCGATACGCTACTCGTCTGCACCTGCACCGCTCTGGCGATTCTGGTAACCGGGGCTTGGCAGGGGGATGCAATTGGCGTGACACTCACGGCTCAGGCCTATGATCAGGCTTTTCCCGGCTTCGGATCCTACCTGACGCTGACCATGGTATTAGTTCTTGGCACAACCACGGTGCTAACCTACTCCTATTACGGTAGTAAATGCATGGCATTTATTTTTGGCAAGCGTTCTGAGAAGCATTATCTGGGCATCTACATGGCGCTCATCACCGTTGGTGCGGTGGCGTCACTGGATGCGGTCATTAGCCTGTTCGATGGTGCCTACGCAACCATGGCTATTCCAACAATGCTTTCAACATTCGTGCTGGCACCAAAAGTGAAAAGCGTAGCACAGGACTATTTTAGGCGTTATGACGCTGGTGAATTTCGTGAGGAGCCCGGGGTTAGTGAAGACCGTGTCTAAAGCTCGCTGACATGATATTTAGTCGGTAATAGCATCTGTGCTTATGATGGAATTCGCAGGCAGATGCGCGGTCGGTCGAAGTGTACGAAGACGTTGCTTTTGATTACACTGCTGATGATTCAACTAATGAATGGTCTGCTCGGGCTTTGGCCGGTCCCCTGCCGATATGGAAGTGACTGATGGCTCCTCTTGAGAGACATAGCTGCGTGTCTCTACCGGGCTCACAAGATATTCTCCAAGCTTGCTAAGAAAATTCTCCATGTGATCTGTCTGGTAGTGCTGCTGCAGACAGTCCGCATTCTCCCACTCCTGAATCAGGATAACCTGATTGCGGTTGGAGATTCCTTCAAAATACTCATAGCTGATGCAGCCATGCTCAAGCCTGCATAGTCGCACCATGTTTCGCATCAGTTTGAGAGCATCTCGCTTTGAGTCGGATGCGAGATGGAAGGTCGATTGGACTACAATCATTAAGTTGTCTCAAAAAATTGAGTCTTATTATACCCACAATTTTGGAAAATACACCCGATCTGCAGACTCAGCCACTGGCAGCTGGCGATGTGGTAGTAGGCGTTGCTGGTCTCTGCCGTCGGCCAAGCTTGCTTACCACCAAGGGTAGAAAGGCGGCATGTCGGTAGAGGCACGGTCATCAAAATTCGCCTTTCGCTTCTCTAGAAACGCGTTCACGCCCTCTTTTCCGCTGGTTTGGCTGGCATAAAAAATAGCCAGCGAATCCACTTCATGGGCACCGATCGGGTGTGGCAGTGCAGCATTGCGGTACATCATTTGGCGAGTCAAGGCCACGGCAACCTGGCTGTGACTGCTGATTCGAGCAGCAATTTCATAGGCTTTATCCAGCAGCGATGTTCCGTCAACCTGTTGGTTGGCGAAGCCCTTGCGAGTTAGTTCTTCTGCTGAAATCAGGTCTCCGCTGTAAATCCACTCCAGCGCGGTTCCCATATTGACGATGCGCGGCAGAAACCAGGATGAGCAGGCTTCTGGCGTTATGCCGATCTTATTGAAAACGAAGCCCACACGGGCTGTGTCGGCAACCAATCTAATATCCATGGAGCAGAGCATGGTGGCTCCGATACCGACAGCCGCCCCGTTAACTGCAGCGATGACCGGTTTCTTGCACTCAAAGATTGCCAGCGTGAGCTGGCCGCCGGTATCTCTGACGCCGGCTTCAATTTCGGGATCTGACAGACGCGAGCGCATGTCCTCAAGATCGGGTTTAAGCGCTTCATTCAACCCGAAAACATTGCCTGGGCTGGACAAATCCATGCCGGCACAGAAGGCTTTCCCCGCTCCTGTTACTACGATCGCATCGACTGCATCATCTTCGCTGGCCTGTTCGAAGGCCGCAATCAGCTCTTCGGCCATTGTCACAGTGAACGCATTAAGCTGTTCCGGCCGATCCAGGGTGATGGTCAGAATTCGATCGGCAATTTCGTAGCGAATGGTTTCAAAAGGCATCATTGATCTCCGGTTAGACGCGTGATTTATATTGCTCCGGCGGCTTGTAACTCACCGATTTCCTGGTCGGTAAATTTCCATGCGCTCAACACTTCTCTTGTGTGCTCCCCGGCCATTGCTGCGGCTCCCTGAATTTCACCCTGAGTTCGGCTGAATCGCGGTGCCGGGGCAGGCTGGACAACGCCATCAACCTCGACGAAGGTTTTCCTGTCTACATTATGTGGGTGATTTGGCGCTTCTTTAAGATCCAGGACTGGTGCAAAACACGCGTCGGTTCCTTCCATGATGTCGCACCATTGCTGTCTGGTCTTGGTCTTGAATATCTGTGTCAGTTTCTCGCGTTTGGCAGGCCAAGCGGCCTGATCAAGCTGCTCTTGAAATGCCGGGTCGGTAATTTCTGCTTTTTCAATAAGTAAGGCGTAGAACTGAGGCTCCAGTGAGCCAATTGAGATATATTTTCCATCGCTGCATTCGTAGCTTCCATAGTAAAAAGCGCCCCCATCCAGTCTGTTGCTGAATCGGTCAGTTGTCCACATATTCATAGCCATCAAGCCGAAGAAGGGGCTGAGCAGGCTGGCGGTGCCATCTGACATTGCTGCGTCTATGATTTGTCCCTGCCCCGACGTGGCTCGTTCTATCAGAGCGGCAAGAATGCCGGTCAGCAGATACATCGCGCCGCCGCCGAAATCGCCGACGAGATTGAGTGGGGGCGCCGGCGGACGATCCGCATAGCCCATGGCGCCAAGGGCGCCCGCGATGGAAATGTAGTTGATGTCATGTCCTGCGGCCTGTGACAGCGGGCCTGTCTGCCCCCATCCCGTCATGCGGCCGAATATCAGGCGTGGGTTTGATGACAGGCACTCCTTTGGTCCGAGTCCGAGGCGTTCCATCACGCCGGGGCGAAAGCCCTCCAGGACCACATCAGCCTGCTCAATGAGGCGCAATGTCGTTTCAATCCCACGGGGGTTTTTTAGATCTACGGCGATAGACTTTCTGCCCCGATTAAGCACATTCGCGCGATGGCCAATGCCTTTGTGGCTGAGTCGGTCCACCCGAATGACTTCGGCGCCAAGATCTGAAAGCATCATGGCAGTGAAAGGTCCGGGTCCGATTCCCGCCATCTCAACCACACGTATATCAGTCAGTGGGCCCACGTTTTCTCCTTACAAATAGTCTTGTTTATGACCGCGCAATAATAGGGGATAGCCTTGCTAAAATATAGCAGCCCGGTTGAGAGACCTGTGCCGTGAGCACGCCGGAAAGGGGTAATAATTACAGCGTAATAGAGCAGGTTGCTTATTGTCTTTATCTGCGGCAATCGATTATTCTGTTTTCCCTCTTCTCACATAAACGAATCAATCAGAATCATGGAATTACAGGGAAAAACTGCGTTCATTACCGGTGGGGCATCGGGCCTTGGCTTGGCAACAGCGAAGAATTTCGTCAATGCAGGGGCCAGAGTGTTCTTATATGATCTTAACGCCGAGAAGCTGGAAGCGGCAGTCAGTGAGCTCGGAGAATCTACCCTCTGGCATGCCGGCGATGTCGCAGATGAGGACGCTGTCAAAGCGGCTATCGCCAAGGCTCAGCAGGCGTTCGGAACCATCCACGTAAACGTGAACTCTGCCGGAATCGGGGGTGCTGCGCGCACTGTGGGCAAGGATGGAGCTATGCCTCTGGCGCGTTTTGAGCATATTGTCCGGGTCAATTTGATCGGAACATTCAATGTGCTGAGGCTGTGCGCCGAAGTTATGCAGCTTAACGAACCGCAGACAGAAGACAATGAACGTGGGGTCATCATCAATGTTGCCTCAATTGCCGCCTTTGACGGTCAGACGGGACAGGCGGGATACGCGGCAAGCAAGGGTGGTATC
>PBTW01000120.1 GCA_002729315.1 Gammaproteobacteria bacterium | reverse complement strand
TGGGTCAGGCTCTGTAGCTATTCGGCCTGGGAGGATAATTGGCTGGCCGGGCGAGCCCAAGGTTGCGGTCCCCGGATTGATCTAAACAAACTCGCTAGGCGCGCATTGGCTGCTTCGCGACTGCTGCCAGTGCCGGCAACGAAACCAAGGACTCTGCGCGCTGCCCGTCACCTTCCTCAAGCGCATTAGCTAACGCAAACAGTGGCCGTAAGGCGCCTGAACGACGTCGCGCCGGCACCGATCAAGTCGCTCATCCGAAGATAAATGGGTCACGGAGCGGGTTGTTCTGCGGACAACCAAACCAACAGCTTCCCGACCGAAAGTCGTCCTGCGGTCAGCCAGTAGCGACTGCCGAGCCGGTGCGCCGCGCCAAGTGATAGCATAGCACTGCCGCCAGCCACTTCTCCCCCAATCAGGTCCGCCAGTATGCCCGTCATGGCATTAGGGATGCCGCTGGCCTGAACGTTGATCTGGGTTAGCTTAACGGCAGACACCGGCAGGTCTCCGTGTCAGCTTTCTATCAACAGCTTGTTTTGCACTCAGTCGCTGAGGTCCTATTTGGTAAATGGCTCAAATTCAAACTACCGGACTTCCGCAAGATTTAACGTGCGGCCCAAAATGCCTAGCATCTGTCTTTCGCTGAGAGAGCAAAGGTGGGACCTGTCTAACTAAGGCTGAGTCATCATCTGCGCGATGACAATGAAGGCAGAATTACCGCGCCTTATGCATTCGCTCAATCCTTGCGAGAAAACGTCACGACCAGCTTTGGAGGGATCCTCCTACGGCTTAGACCGCAGCTCGAACGCGTCAGATTTAAGACCCAGTATTTGTGGATACTGTAAGATCATGCGCATAGCGTACCAAGCACCTACCGGCAAAGTCCGTCACCTGCTGTAAGAGTTTCCTCTAGTAAATGCGGAGCAACTTCGCCCGTCAGTACGGCGCTTCCAAGGGCTTCCAGTAGAATGAACCGTATTTTTCCCTGCTCCGCTTTTTTATCAGAAGACATCAGTTCCAGATAGTCTTCGGCACTGATTTGCTCGGGGGGAATGACAGGCATGGAGAAGTCGTTCTCCAATATGTCGCGCACTTTCGCGGCTTGCTCAGCACTGAGTAAGCCAAGACGTCGGGACAAGTCAGCTGCCATTACCATGCCCATGGCAATAGTCTCGCCGTGTAACAGGTTTCCGTAGCCGCTCGCCGTCTCAATAGCATGACCAAATGTGTGGCCCAGATTCAACAGCGCCCTCAGCCCAGCTTCCCGCTCGTCTGCAGCCACAATATCTGCTTTAGCCTGACAGCAAACCCGAATCGTCTCGGTCAGCTTTGCATCGTCAAGAGCCAGTATGTCCGCCGAATTATCCGTCAGCCAGCTGAGAAAGTCCGGCTGATTAATCAACCCGTATTTGATCACCTCTGCCAGACCAGCTTTGATCTCTCGCTCCGGCAGAGTCAAAAGTACCTCAGTATCAATAAGGACACATCTGGGTTGATAAAACGCCCCAATCATGTTTTTACCCAGAGGATGGTTCACCCCGGTCTTACCACCTACCGATGAATCAACCTGAGCGAGCAATGTGGTCGGAAGCTGTATGAAATTGATACCACGCTGGTATGTTGCAGCCGCAAAGCCCGTAATATCTCCGATAACGCCGCCGCCAAGAGCCACCAGCGTAGTTTGACGATCTGCCTTGGCCTTCAGCAGCCGGTCATAGATTTGAGATATGGTGCCAAGGGTTTTATGGGTCTCACCGTCCGGCAGGATGATTTCCCAACCGTAGCTGTCGCCCAGTGTTTGCTTTACCTGCTCAAGATAAAGCGGCGCGACAGTATCGTTACTGACTACTACTGCCCGCCCTTGCCCTAAGTGAGGCTCGAGTCGGCCGGTTTCTTTCAGCAGGCCGGGCCCGATGAAGATCGGGTAGCTGCGCTCACCCAAGTCAACGTTTAATGTTTCCACAGTGTCTTGAGCCTCTCGTTCGTCTACAAAAAACCCATGCACTCAGTTTCACAGTCATGAACCTGAGGATTGTTTATGGGTTTTGATCTGCTTGATTATCTCATTGCTCACGCTTTTGGGGTTTCGTCGATTAGTGTCTACCACGACATCGGCAACTTCGAGATAAAGCGGCTCACGTACCACCATCAAATCCTTGATTGTCTGCTCGGGATTCCCATTTTGCAGCAACGGCCGATGTCTGTCGCGCGAGGTCCGTTCAATTTGCTGCTTGATACTCGCGCACAAATAAACCACAAGTCCACGTTTCTTCAATCGTGTACGATTTTTTTCGTCGAGGACAGCACCCCCACCGGTCGCTAAAACGATGTTTTTGCGCCCGGAGAGCAGGTTGATCATTTTCACTTCACGGTCTCTGAAACCCCGCTCGCCTTCGACGTCGAAAATCCAGGGAATATCAGCGCCGGTTGCCGTCTCAATCTCTTGATCCGAATCGAAAAATTTCAGATTCATCCGCGCAGCCAGAGCCCGTCCGATGGTTGTTTTTCCTACACCCATCGGACCCACCAGAAATACGTTACCCAAGTAATCCATAGTCCAGCACCGCGCCCCAATTCCTCAGGTCGCCTCTCCAAGCATGCAATTTTGCGGCAGAGAGCTCACCGGGTCGGTGCGCCGACCCAGGCATAAATCAGCGCATTTCGATATCGGCTATGATTTTCGGCAAAATCATCAGGCCGCCACGGATAATATCGGCCGCAGATAAAATTGATCGAGTTTTCAACACATTATCAGAAATCGTGCCTACGCTCCCCAACCAGTATTCAAACGCAGTCTCCGGTCTGCCCAACGCAAGCCGGGTCCAGCCGTTTGATGCCCTTTACCTAGCCGATGAAGCGCCCCCATCCGGACTCACCGATTTTAACTGAATTTTCGTGCCGCCGGTGTATACTCACTGGGCGAGGTTTCAGATTTCCTGTAGCCACACTGACAGTTTTTACCTGCTCTGAGGTGTCAGCCCCGTGCCCACCAGATTCCGACCTGTTCTCTCATGGCTTGCCTTGCTGGCAGTCTCGACCCTAAGCGGCGGAACGATGGTCGCAATGGCGGCCTATCTGTATCTGGCACCGTTGCTGCCGGAAGCGGAGGCCTACCGCTATGTGCAGCTCGAAACCCCTCTCAGGATTTATACGTCCGATGGTCGATTGATCGACGAAATAGGCAATCGCCGCGACCCGGTCAACTACGAGGACATCCCGAAGCATCTGATAGATGCGCTGATCGCCACAGAAGATGTGCGCTTCTACTCTCACCCCGGCGTCGATCTCCAAAGCCTGATACGCGGATTCTACGGATTTATGACCGGTCAGGGCCTCGGGGGCGGCAGCACCATTACGATGCAGCTGGCCAATAACCTGTCATTTGACAGCGACAATGTATACCTGCGCAAATTCAAGGAAATACCCTTTGCTCTGCAGATTCAGCGCGAACTGAGCAAGGAAGAAATACTAACTCTTTATCTAAATACGATTTACTTTGGTGCCGGCGCCGACGGAATCGGAGCAGCGGCTTCAGTCTACTACGGCAAGGAAGTAAGTGCATTGACTGTGGCTGAAGCAGCGATGATGGTGGCCCTATTGCCGTGCCCGTCCAGCTGCAACCCTCTGGCCAATCCAGAGCGCGCAATCATTAGGCGGGAGACTCGGCTTGAAAACATGCTCAAGGAAAATCTGCTAACTCGGGAGGAATTTGATGAAGCCAATGCAGCGCCTGTCACCGCCATCCGGCGGAATCGTAACATCGAAGTTCCGGCACCCTACGTGGCTGAGATGGTCAGGCAGACGCTGTTTGAACAATTTCAACAAGAAACATATACCCGCGGCTTCGAAGTTATTACCAGTATCGACGGGGACAAACAGCTCGCTGCAAATCGAGCGCTGGTCAATGGTCTCGAAAACCACTACGACAAGCCCCATGGCTATCGAGGGCCCGACGCCAACTATCCCGCCGCCGCCGGAGATCCGACGCCTGACTGGCTGGAGCACTTGGCGCCAGTAGCAAGTTATGGAAATCAACAGCCGGCCATCGTAACAAGCGTGCGGGAGAGAGCCTTCTCGGCACTTTTGAAGGACGGCACGGAAATCGATGTGCCCTGGGACGGCATTCGCTGGGCCTATGCATTCAGAAGCAGGAACGAAGCCTGGCCGCCGCCACGGATCGCCGGCGATGCCGTCCAGATCGGCGATCTGATCCGGGTGAAGCCGGGCCTCGATCACTGGGAGTTAGGGCAGGTGCCTGATGTACAGGGTGCGCTGGTGTCCATATCCCCCAACAACGGCCAGATTCTGGCCCTGGTAGGTGGATATGATTTCCGCTGGAATCAGGTGAATCGGGTACTCACCCCAAGGCCACCGGGCTCCAATTTTAAACCTTTTGTATATGGAGCTGCGCTGGAAGCGGGTTTTTCCGCCTCTTCAACAATCATCGATGCGCCTTTCGCCCGTGGTGACTATCGACCCAGTAATTATGAAAACAACTTTCTAGGCCCGATCACTCTGCGTCATGCGCTGAAAGAATCCCGCAATATCCCCACCATTCGGCTGTTTGACGAACTAGGCTCAAAGCAAGTACTCAGCTTCGCCAACCGGCTAGGCATCCGGACCCAGGACTTCCCGAGCAATGACCTGACCGTAGCGCTTGGCAGCGCCGACGTCCAGCCTCTCGAAATGGTGACCGCTTATGCGACCCTGGCAAACGGCGGATTCAAGGTTGATCCATGGTTTATTGAACAGATCAGTACGGAAGCAGACGGTGCGCTCTACCGGGCCAGGCCAGCAGTAGTCTGCCCCGACTGCGGGGGGCTAATTTCCGAAGAAGCTGAACAACCTGTAATTACGGCGCCAAGAGTGCTTGATGAACGGATCGCGTTCATCATGAACTCTATGCTGCGCTCTGTGGTTGAAGAAGGCAGTGGTAATCGCGTGCAGCGGGACCTGCAACGAAGCGATTTGATGGGAAAAACCGGCACAACCAATGGACCACATGAACTCTGGTTTTCCGGATTCAACCGGGACATCGCCACCACCGTGTTCGTGGGCTTCGATCAGCCTCAGCCGCTTGGCGAGCGGGAGCAGGGAGCGACTGTCGCGGTGCCTATTTGGATCAATTTCATGCGCGACGCGCTTGCCGGCACGCCCGAAGTCACCATGAATCGTCCCAACGGCATCGTCGACCGGCTAGTTGACAAGCAAACGGGTGTGCCGGCGACACCAGGCGCGGCAAATTCAATGTTTGAATATTTTCGGGTGGAGCTAGCGCCTCAGCCGGCAGAAGCGGGTTTGCCGGGCATAGACCGCGGCGGGGAGGACAGAGAGGAGGTATCCACCGAAACGATCTTCTAGCGGGGGGTCGGTATTTTACGAGTGGCTGTCAGATGCGACGGTTACTGAAACGCTTTTTGAACCGGTCAACACGGCCGCCGCTGTCGAGGGTCTTTTGTTTGCCGGTGTTGAAGGGATGACACCGCGAGCAGACGTCTATGAGGATATCTCTACCGAGCGTCGACTGAGTTTCGATCACATCGCCGCAGCTACAGGTTCCTTTGATGGCACCGTAGCTCGGGTGAATATCTGCTTTCATTGATTTCGACTCATGGTTTGTGGTGCAGAAACGCGCAGCCTTTACTTCGGCGCACCACACCCGCTTTTACAAATTCCTAGGACTCTGACGGAGCGCAGTCATAACAGAGAAGGGTAAAGGCGCAAGTAATGGCCGAGCCCGGGGTTTTTGTGATGACCCTCAGTCGGCTGATTTAAGAGTCTCGTGGTTTCTGACCACCTGCTGCATAATTTGTCGGAACAGAGCCAATACCAGCTTCGAGTTCAGATTCCTCTGCTCACTGAGCTCAGCCAGATGAGCCAGTTTTTCGGCCTCCCGAGCTCCATCAAATGACGTCAGATTCTGTTTGGCCTTGAGCAGGCCCACCCGATGGGTTAGCTCAAACCGCTCGGCCAGCAGATCAAGCAGGCGCTCGTCGGTCTCATCGATCTTGTCTCTAACCGCCAGCAATTCGGCTGGAACTTTACCATCGCTCATGTGATCCGGGCTTCTTATTTTCAGCGCGCTGGCTGTCTTGTCTTTACCTTGTTTTGTATGTGTCCACAGGGCTATGGCTCGGGCAGCGCTTACATAGCCTAAATCACGAGTCCGTTGCCAGTATAGACCAATGCCTCGACCCATAGATAGCGGGTTACGCGAATTGACAGACTGTCTCTCAGCGCGCTGCCGCTGAGCGCCCAGCGCAGCAAGTCACTCACCCGTCCTTGTTGCAGCCCGCACGGCTTGTGTATGCTCTTAGCCTTTCAGTTTAATGCTGGCCCTTCCTCCAGCGATCTTTACACCGCATATCAGAGATTCGTCATCGCCAGTTCATCCCTATTCCTCAAGGTTGCCGTGCCCACCCCTTTGCGACGGGTCTTTGACTATCTATCGGTAGTCGGAACAAAAGCGCCGGTCGCGGGCACGCGGATTCGAGTGCCTTTCGGTAAGCGACAGGTAATCGGCATTCTGCTGGAAATCACGGACAGTAGCACCTTGCCTGCGAAACAACTCAAACCAGCGATTGAATACTTGGACAGCGAACCGCTGTTCTCAGCTGAACTCTTTAAAGCCCTGTTGTGGGCGAGCGACTATTACCAACATCCGGTCGGCGATACTTTTGCTACGGCGTTGCCGAAACTGATCCGAACCGGCAGCCCGATCAAGCAGCCGAGGGAGATCCGATACAGGGCACTGCACCCTGAACAGGACCTCGAGTCCCGGCTGGCACGAGCGCCGCGTCAGCGAGAGCTGCTAGAGACTCTGACGCGCAGAGGTCCTCTATCAATTGCGGAAATTCGTCAGGCCGGATTTGACCGGGCCCTGCTAAGACAGCTGAAAGACAAAGGTCTGACAGAAACAAGCCTTGCCGATCAATCAGAAGAAAAGCCCTACCCGGACGCCGTGGTTTCTGCCAGTCCTATTCGGCCCAATCCTGAGCAGGTCATGGCGCTGACAGCCATTGAGCCTGAACTGGGGTTTCGATGCTCTCTGCTCGATGGCGTCACCGGCTCAGGCAAAACTGAGGTGTACATGCAGGTCATGACCAAGGTGCTGGAGGCAGGCAAACAGTGCCTGCTACTGGTTCCGGAAATTGGACTGACCCCGCAAAATCTCCGCCGCTTTGAGCAGCGTTTCAACTGCCCGGTTGTCGCCATGCATTCCGCGATGACCGATCGGGAACGGCTGCTGGCCTGGCGAGCTACCCGCAGCGGCTGCGCACCGATTGTCATCGGAACGCGCTCGGCAGTTTTCGTGCCGCTGGCGAATCCCGGTATCATCATCATCGATGAAGAGCACGACGCCTCTTTCAAGCAGCAGGAAGGCCTTCGCTATTCGGCCCGGGATTTCGCGATCAAGCGCGCACAGCTGGAGAACATTCCAGTGGTCCTAGGCAGCGCAACGCCGAGCCTTGAAAGCCTTAACAACGCACTTGCTGGCAAATTTCAGCATCTGAAGCTAAGTCAGAGGGCTGGTCTCGCTTCCGCGCCAAAGATGAGCCTGATCGATATGGCTTCAGATCCCGTCAGTGAGGGGATCTCTGGAGCGCTTTCAGTCAAAATTAAGAAACACCTGCAGCAAGGGAACCAGGTACTGCTGTTCATCAATCGCAGAGGCTATGCGCCGATCTTGCAGTGTGATCGCTGCAGGTGGTACTGCAAGTGTCATCACTGCAATGCAAACATGACGGTGCATGCCAACCCTCCTTCCCTGCGCTGTCATCACTGCGAGGCGCGCACAGACATCCCCTCCCATTGCCCAAATTGTAAGTCAGATAAAATCAGTACCTTAGGAGCAGGCACGCAAAAGCTGGAGCAGTTCCTCAGTACAGAGTACCGCCCGTTCCCGGTCCTTAGAATTGACCGAGACTCGACGCGGGGTCGTGAGGCTTTCGCGCAGCTGGCGGACAAAATCAATCAGGGAGAGCCCAGTATTCTGCTGGGCACCCAGATGCTGGCCAAGGGCCACCATTTTCCAGACGTCACGCTCGTAGCGATTCTGGATGCCGACATTGGCCTGTTCAGCCCTGACTTTCGTGGCCAGGAACAGATGATCCAGACGATCGTCCAGGTCGCAGGCCGGGCCGGCCGCTCAAGCAAAGTGGGAGAGGTCGTTATCCAGACTCGTTATGCTGAGCATCCAGGGATTGCTAGCCTGATGACCCAGAGTTATGAGCATTGCGCCAAAGCTCTGCTTACGGAAAGAAAACTGAGCCATATGCCCCCGTTCAGTTACCTTTGCCTGCTGCGGATTGAGTCTTCTGTCCTGCAGCAGGGAATTCGCTTCGCCAGGCACTGCTTTGGGACCGCCCTTCGTCTTCAGCAGCAGGTGCAGCAAATCGAATTGATCGGGCCGCTGCCAGCACCGATGGAAAAAAAGGCAGGTCGCTTTCGTTTTCAGCTGCACATTAAAAGCGCTTCGCGCCCCAGACTGCAGCGCTTTCTGCAACAGCTGGCTATGAAGATTGAGGCGGGCAAGACCCCCTCTCAGGTTCGCTGGTCAATGGATGTCGATGCGCAAGATCTGCTGTGAAGTGTGAGGCGGGAAGCCAAGTCCGGCAATTTTCGCTTCAGGTCCTGCGGAGGCAACCGATAACTCAGTTGGCTGGCCAGGCATCAACAATAAACAGCACTGAACCAAAATGTTCAGCATGGTCAATGCGTTATGACACAGGATTTTGCCAAAATCAGACCTGAGCCACTGTTGGAGAAGAAACCGGCCAGCAACCCGCCTGCCTGGTCGCTGATGATCACTGGCGTGGTTCTGGGAATCACTATTGGCGTTTTTGCCTGTGTCCTGCTCTATATGTCCGGGCGGGTACCTCCGCTGAGTCAGCCCGCTGTGGCCACCGCGAAGCTGTTTAACCGTGGGTCGGCTGACAATGAGCCCGGCGCGACAGCAGAATCTGACCCTGAAGAGACCGCCCTAGAATACGAATTTTATCGTGAGCTGCAGGAGTATGAGGTCCTCGTTGATGCGACGCCGGTGGACCTCAGCGCTCAGGACCCCAAGCGAAGGCTGGAACAGGATTACCTGCTGCAAACCGGCGCATTCAAGCGACGGGACCTCGCGGAGACAGAACAGCGGCGCCAGGCCGCACTCGGTCTAGATGTCTTCGTCAAAGACCCCAGCATTGTTGGCCGATCACTCTTTCTCGTTCAATCTGGTCCTTTCCGCACGCGGGGCGAGCTCGAAAACGCTGAAACCGTTTTGCGCCGCAACAGCATTCCTTTCCTCCGCCTGACATCCAAGTCGGACTAGACTGCCCTTTTCGTCTCTGTGAAGCCTCGGCATGAGCGTTGTCTGCCGGTTGAGCCGTAGGCAGGCTCTTTTTGTCGCGTCCGAGCAGCGACCTTTGCTTTGAAGATTTGACTGTCGAACGCTGCTTGAAATTTGGGCTACACCCCCAATACTACTCCTTATTCGGTGGCGGCTTGGCCTGCAGACCGAGGGAACATTATCTGGGGAAAGCAGAGGAGCACTGGATTGCAACAATTGGACGGCACAACCATCCTCTCCGTTCGCAGAGGAAGCAAGGTCGTGATTGGTGGCGACGGCCAGGTCTCGCAGGGCAACACGGTGCTCAAGGGCAATGCCCGCAAGGTGCGCCGACTCTATAAAGAACAGGTTCTTGCCGGATTTGCCGGAGGTACCGCTGATGCTTTCACCCTATTCGAGCGCTTCGAAGAGCAGCTGGAAAAACATCATGGCAAGCTGACCCGAGCCGCAGTGGAACTGGCCAAGCTCTGGCGAACAGAACGGGCCTTGCGGCGCCTGGAAGCGCTGCTGGTGGTTGCCGATCAAGTGACGTCTCTGATCGTGACAGGCAACGGAGATGTCATTGAACCCGATGACGCCATTATGGCCATTGGGTCCGGTGGCTCCTATGCCCTCGCCGCCGCGCGAGCGCTGCTAAATAACACCGAGCTGGACGCACGGGAAATTGTGGAAAAAGGCCTCACGATCGCGGGTGATATCTGCGTTTACACCAATCAGCAGAAAACCATCGAAGAACTGAATTTCAGCTAAGTGCTGTGCAACATTTGGCTTAGACTGCCCATAGGACCGCCTTCATGTCGATGATGACTCCCAGAGAAATTACATCCGAACTGGACAAACACATTGTAGGTCAACAGTCCGCCAAGCGCGCTGTGGCTATAGCCCTGCGCAATCGGTGGCGCCGCATGCAGCTTAGCGAGAATCTCCGCAACGAGGTCACGCCGAAAAATATCCTGATGATCGGCCCAACCGGCGTCGGTAAAACCGAGATCGCGCGACGACTGGCCCGACTGGCTAACGCCCCCTTCATCAAAGTTGAAGCCACCAAGTTCACCGAAGTCGGATATGTCGGGCGCGACGTGGAGTCGATTGTCAGAGACCTGGCCGATGTTGCGGTCAAGATGATTCGCGAATCAGAGATGCGGAAAGTAGAACACCTGGCTGAAGATTTAGCCGAAGAGCGTATTCTGGACGTGCTTTTACCACAAGCGCGCAGTGATGAAACACCAGCCGAAAACGACTCCCAGTCTGCCGCAAGGCAGGTTTTCCGAAAAAAAATCAGACAAGGCGAGCTCGATGATAAGGAAATTGAAATCAAGGTCGCCGAAGCACCCGCTGGAGTGGAAATCATGGCGCCGCCCGGCCTCGAGGACATGACCAGCCAGCTGAAGAGCATGTTCTCCAACATGAACTCCGGGCGCAAACGCTCGAGGCGTCTCACATTGAAAGCTGCCATGAAGACAGTCAAGGACGAAGAAGCCGCCAAGCTGATCGACGAGGAGCAAATCAAAAACCGGGCCGTTGAGGCTGCTGAGCAAACCGGCATCGTTTTTATCGACGAAATAGACAAAGTCACCAACAAGCACGACAGCGGCAGCGCCAGCGTCTCTCGCGAAGGGGTTCAGCGTGACCTGTTGCCGTTGATCGAAGGCTCAACGGTATCGACGAAATACGGCAGCATCAAGACTGATCATATCCTATTTATCGCATCTGGCGCCTTTCACTTGTCACGCCCCTCAGACCTGATACCCGAGCTTCAGGGTAGGCTGCCCATTCGGGTGGAATTGGACGCGCTTACCGCGAAGGACTTCGAACGCATACTCGAAGAGCCGAACGCCTCGCTGACTGAACAATATCAGGCGTTGCTCGGAACAGAAAACCTACAGGTACGCTTCAGTGCGGACGGTATCGCCAAGATTGCTGAAACCGCGTGGCAGGTGAATGAGCGTACTGAAAACATCGGCGCTAGGAGGCTGCATACGGTTATGGAGCGCCTGCTGGAAGAAGTTTCGTATTCTGCCTCTGATCTGGCGGTCGGTGACGATAAGGAGCTGATTATCGACAGAGACTATGTCGAGAAACAACTCGATGAACTTGCCGGCGATGAAGACCTGAGCCGCTATATTCTCTGATAAACAAACAAGCAATAGGCCGCTTCCTTGGTTCCGACAGAAATCAAGCTGCATCGAAAATCAGCTATACTGGAGCTTACCTATGCCGGGCGAAAGCCTGTCGTCCTCAGCGCTGAATTTTTGCGCGTGCATTCTCCTTCTGCTGAAGTGCGCGGGCACGGCCGCAGGCAGGAAGTGCTGCAAACCGGAAAAAAATATGTCGCAATCAAGAGCATTGAGGCTGTCGGTAACTACGCCATTAAACTTCACTTTGATGACGGTCACGACAGTGGCATTTACAGCTGGGAATATTTGCTTGAGCTGGACGAGCAAGAGGATTCGCTCTGGCAGGACTACCTTGCTAAACTGCGTCAATCTGGTCAGACGCGGGAGCCGCTCCCGACTGACACTCAGGTGATCCAAATCAAGCCAGTTACCGATTAGACTTATGACACATTCAACAGCTGATCCTAATCCCCCGCAAGGAGAGACGACTCATTTCGGCTATCAGAAAGTTCCTGTCAACGAGAAGCATGAACGGGTAGCAGAGGTTTTCAGGTCCGTTGCGACACGCTACGACATCATGAATGACCTGATGTCCTTGGGTACTCATCGACTTATCAAGCGCTTTACCCTTGAGCTTAGCGGACTGCGCCAAGGGAACAGAGTTCTAGATCTGGCTGGCGGGACGGGTGATTTGAGCATACGCTTCTCACCGATCGTCGGCAAAGAAGGACACGTGATACTGGCAGATATAAACGCGGCAATGCTTAAAGTCGGCAGGGACCGGATTATTGACCGGGGATTGGCTTCCAACATCACCGTCGCACAGAGCGATGCCGAGTGTTTGCCCTTTGCTGACAACTGCTTTGATTGCGTGTGCATCGCTTATGGACTTCGCAACCTAACCCGCAAAGAAAGGGCGTTGGAATCAATTCTTCGGGTACTCAAACCAGGTGGCAGATTGCTGGTGCTGGAATTTTCCAAGCCACAGAATCGATTCATCTCGAAGGCTTATGATGCCTTTTCAGGGCTTTGGCCTATCGCTGGCAAAGCGATCGTGGGTGACAAGGAAAGCTACCGCTATCTGGTGGAGTCGATTCGTGTCCATCCGGATCAGGAAGCCCTCCTCGCCATGCTGGACGGCGCCGGCTTTGTGGACACCCGCTTCCACAATGTCCTTAACGGCATCAGCGCAATCCACGTCGGCGTCAAGCCTTGAAGTGCCTGCATGGTCAACCCGCTTTTTGGCATTCTCGCTCTGACTCCCCTAGAACAGGCCATCAATTGTCTGTTGCAGGACGATCCGCACCTCGCCAACTTGATTGAGCCGTTCGCAAGTAAATCACTCGAGGTAGAAACCCGTCAGCCTGCGATGTCATTCACGGTGCTGTTCGAATCGGGTCGAATTCGCCTGAGCATCATCGATAGCGCCATGGCGGGCTCGCATCCGGATGCCAAAGTCAAGGCGCCTGTCTCTGCTATGCTGTCCATGCTAACCGCCGATGCCGGCTCCAGAAGGCTAGTGAATCCGGAACTGGAGCTGTCCGGTGACATTGAGTGGATTCAGGCGTTGCTGAGCGCGCTGCACAGGGCGGATATCCAGTGGCGAGATTTGCTCGGCGCCACCCTAGGCGATAGTCTCTCCGATCAACTCATCAGCTTATTTGAGGCGAGCTCGGATTGGGCCAGACAATCTAACACCCGTCTCAAGCGCAACCTCGAGGACTATGTGAAAGAGGAAATCCGTGTGGTACCCGGCCACCACGAAACAGACCGGTTCGCGGATCAGTTGCACGATTTGCGCCTTCAGCTGGATCGTATCGCAGCCCGAGTGCAGGCGCTTGATGCGCAACTCCAAAGTCGTATAAGCGACTGATAACAAAGAGATTATAGGCAATTTTCACTTGTCGCTTCGAAGCTCAGGTGATATCTTTTCAGCCCCGGTAACCAGAGTCCATCGCCACGTGTCCAACCTGCCACGCCTGTTCAGGATACTGAGTATCTCTGCAAAATTCCGCCTTTATGAATTCGCCGAGGGGCAGTCGGGCTATCTGTTGCTGCGGCTGCTTTTGCTGCCCTTCTCTCTGCGTCATCTACTCTCTGGAAACACCCGGCACGACAGGAACGTGCGCCTGCGCTTAGCCTTGGAAGCACTGGGCCCGATCTATATCAAATTTGGCCAACTACTCTCTACTCGCCGAGATTTTCTGCCACCTGCACTAGCAGATGAATTAGCTGCGCTGCAGGACAGCGTGCCACCCTTCAGCGAGCCAAAGATCGCATCGCTAATCAGCGATCGGCTCGGCCTGCCCGTTTCAGAAGTTTTCAGTAAACTGGAAGAGCAGCCGCTGGCATCCGCGTCCATCGCCCAGGTTCACTGTGCGAGGCTGCTCAGCGGCGAAGAAGTGGTGGTCAAAATCGTAAGACCGGGTATCGAGAAAACTGTCCAGGCCGACATCAGACTACTGAAACAGCTGGCCACTCTGCTGGCTGGCAGCTCATCCCTGGGTCGTAGACTGCATCCGCAGGAGGTAATCGCTGACTATGAGGTAGTGATTCACAATGAGCTTAACCTGATCGCCGAAGCCGCCAATACCAGTCAACTGCGGCGCAATTTTGAGCATTCAGATTTTCTATATATACCGAAAGTTTACTGGGATTTCTGTCGAACCGATCTGATCGTTCTCGAACGCATTCACGGCATTTCTGTGAGCCACACCGAGAAACTGATTGAGCACCAGATTGACTTGAAAAAATTGGCGGAGAGAGGCGTTAAGATTTTCTTCCAGCAGGTGTTCGAATACAACTTTTTCCACGCAGATATGCACCCGGGAAACATCTTCGTTGCGTATGATAAGCCAGACTCACCGCAATATATCGCGATTGACTGCGCAATAATGGGCTCACTGAGTCAAGACGATCAGGAGTACATGGCGAGGAATCTGCTGGCGATTTTTCAGCGCGACTACCGACGCGTTGCGGAACTGCACATCAGCTGCGGCTGGATACCTCCACAGACGCCGGTGCACGAATTTGAATCTGCCATTCGCAGCGTGTGTGAACCGATTTTCGAGAAACCACTCGGTGAAATTTCTTTCGGACAGATCCTCTTGCAGCTGTTCAACACGGCCAGCCGGTTCGACATGGAAGTACAGCCCTCCCTGGTGCTTCTGCAAAAAACCTTGCTCAATATCGAGGGTCTCGGCCGGCAGCTTTATCCTGAGCTCGACCTCTGGCAAACGGCGCTGCCCTATCTGGAGAGCTGGAATGCCAGACGCCTGAGCCCCCAGACATTGCTCAAACGAGTGAAAGAGCAGGTTCCGGATTGGATTGACCAACTGCCCCAGCTGCCTGCGCTAATCGTTCAGGCACTCAGCCGGACCGATGAGCTCGCCTTCCTACGTAACGCCTTGGATACTCTTCGTCAGCAACAGGAGCAGACACGTAAACAGCAGCGTGAGCGGAATCGTTTAGGAGGATACCTGGCGCTGGGCCTCAGCGCGCTGACGCTGGTTCCTGCGATCGGTGCCAGCCTCATCAGCGCGCCTGTCGCAACGCTGAGTCTGGCCGGGCTTGGCCTCTATCTTTTGTTTTTTCGCTAACGAGGGCGCATACTGCCGTCAGGATTTCACACCTTGACTGGTAGCCTGAAGTGAGCAGGGGCTAATTCCCGCGATTGCGGTTGACGCCACGCCCGGCAAACTCCTAATGCAGGCTTGGGTAAACCGGGCAGCACCGGACACCGCGGTCGCAGAGAAGTGCAAGTCTACTGGCCCCGCTCTCGGGCAAGACCTTGGCGCAAAGGCGAAGGGCCCGGGAATGTGCAGAGACTGGTAAAGATCAGACTTGACGGTGAACCAATCTGCTACCGGGTTGAGGAGATCGGCGGCATCGCCTGTAACACAGATAGGGCACACTGCTTCTATCAGCGACTGAAGAATGATGCATGGGAAACGACGGATAAGGTGCTTTTCAAGCCGGAGTAGCTCAATAAGAACTGTAAGAAAATTCGGACCCGAAAAGCGGCTCTGCGAATTCTAGAACATACAGTTCGGGCACACAGCGATCTTAAACAAACAAAGTAGCGACTATCATGAGTGATGTACTGACCAAGCTGGCCCGGGTGCTGGAACATAGGAAAACTGCAGATGCAGATGAATCTTACGTGGCCAGCCTGTTCGCTAAGGGCCTCAACAAAATACTTGAGAAAGTTGGTGAAGAAGCCACTGAAACCATCTTAGCGGCCAAGGACTATCAGGGGACGAAAAGGACGAAAGATCAGCTTGTCCATGAAACCGCAGATCTCTGGTTCCACACACTTGTGATGCTCAGTTACCTGGATCTGCAGCCCGAACAGGTGTTGGAGGAACTGGAAAAACGCTTTAACATATCGGGAATTGCTGAAAAGGCATCACGACAGAATTAGTTCACAGCGGCTGAGGCCTGACAGGCTGCTGGCTTTGGAGGTTCAAAATGGGTTTAGGTGGAATAGGCATTTGGCAGTTATTGATCATCTTACTAATCGTTTTTATGCTGTTTGGAACAAAGAAGCTCCGAAATCTCGGATCGGATCTCGGTGGCGCGCTGAAAGGCTTCAAAAGCGCGATGAAGGACGAAGATGCCCCGGCTGCAACTGACGAGGCCGAAGAGACCGGTGAAACCATCGAAGCCACGGCCGAGAAGTTCGAGACCAAATCCTGATTGCCCGCTAAAGGGCCAACGCTTACCGGACCGGCCCTTTCACTCTCCGACCGCTAACGTCGGCTCTTAATCATGTTCAATATCGGCTCATTTGAAGTTCTTCTGATCTGCGTGATCGCGCTGTTGGTACTTGGCCCTGAGCGTCTGCCTGGCGCCATCCGAACTGCCGGACTTTGGATCGGGCGGTTTCGTCGCAGCTTCTACAAGGTCAAATCTGAGATAGAGCGGGAGCTGAATGCTGATGAGATCCGCCGGCAGCTGCACAATGAAAGCATCATGGCAGAACTGGAAGCGGCTAAGGATAACGCCGAAGAGATCGCCAAAGACACTCAGGCTTCAGTGAATGAAATAGTCAGCAGCGAAAACTTTGATCCGGGAGCCTCTCAGTACACCGAGGGCCAAAAAGCCACATCAGATGCTGAGAGTCGAGCGGTACAGCCAAAAACACTGGTTGAAGAAATCGAATCGGTAGGCGAGGAGATCGAGCAGGCAGGAAAAGAAATCAAGGAAAGTCTCTACGGTCTGGGGAAGAATCCCAAACTGGCTGACTCAGACAAGCATGAGGATACTGAGCAGAGTGGCTCAGGAGAATCAAGCAAGGCTGCATCATGAGTTCAGCTGAAGAAGAACAGGAACTCACGCTGATCGATCACCTGATCGAACTCCGGGACCGCATTCTGAAATCAGTGGTTGCGGTCGTCGCATTATTCCTGGCGCTTTTTGCTTTCTCGAACGACATCTACACCTACGTCGCCACACCTCTGCTCGACGCGCTGCCCGAAGGATCAACTATGATTGCCATTGATCCGACCTCCCCATTCTTTGCGCCCTTCAAGCTCACTTTCTATGTGGCCTTTTTGATCGCTGCGCCATATATCCTGTATCAGCTTTGGTCTTTTATCGCACCGGGTCTCTATCAGAATGAGAAAGCGGTTGCGATTCCACTATTCATTTCCTCGGTTCTGCTATTTTACGGTGGTGTGGCCTTTGCACGCTATGTGTTGTTCGGGTTTGTATTCGCTTTTTTTGTCTCGGTGGCGCCTGAAGGCATTTCGGTTGCACCCGATATCAACAGCTTTCTGAGTTTCGCGCTCACCATATTTCTGGCCTTCGGAATCGCGTTTGAAGTTCCGATCGCAGTGTTCATTTTCATCTGGGCCGGCATCGCCGAGCCTGAGTCTCTAACAGAGAAACGGCCCTATGTGATCGTTGCCTGCTTCGTTTTGGGGATGTTGTTAACACCAGCCGACCCTTTCACGCAGTCAATGCTGGCCATTCCGATGTGGATGCTGTTTGAAGTCGGGATCGTGGCCGGCAAGATGATCCGCAAGAAGCAGGCGGCAGAAGAAGCTGATCGGCAGAATTCACCGACTGATTAGACCCCTGCTTCCAGTCAGCTTCTGAGCAGAAATGTCACCGGCCCATTGTTTTCAAGGGCGATCTGCATGTCAGCGCCAAAGACGCCGCTTTGTACCGCACCGTGATTCTGATGTGCTTTGGAGACCAGCTCGTCAAACAGCTGTTCAGCCTGCTGCGGCGGTTTGGCCGAGGAGAATGCGGGCCTCAGCCCTTTACTGGTGGAAGCGGCCAGAGTGAACTGCGACACCAACAACAACTCACCTCCTGTGTCCTTCAGGCCGAGGTTCATCTTACCTTCGTCATCAGCAAACACCCGATATGAAAGCAACTTGTGGAGCAACTTTTCCACGTCGCTGCTGGCATCTTCCTTTTCGACTCCAACTAGGGCCAGCAAGCCTGCACCAATTTCCGCGTGCAGATCTCCATCAATGGAAAGACGTGACCAGTTAACGCGCTGAATGAGACCAATCATGCCGGGTCATACCGCCGGGCAGTTGAGATAAAAGTGCAGGTCATTCTGGGTCTCCAAGGCGCTTACCTATCTCTTCAGTAGCACGAATCAGTGCGTCAACTATGCCTGGCTCAGAAGCTGAGTGGCCGGCGTCACGGACTATGTGCAGCTCAGCAGCGGGCCATCGCCGATGCAGATCGAGAGCATTAGACAGGGGACAAACCATGTCATAACGACCATGGATGATGCGCCCTGGAATGCCGGCAATCTTGGCCATGTTATTGAGGATCTGATTGTCCGCAAGAAAGCCACCATTCACAAAAAAGTGGGTTTCGATTCGAGACAGCGCCAACGCATTGTGAGGCTTGGTGAATTTGGCCAGCGCTTCAGCGCTCGGTCGCAACTTGGAACAGCTGCCCTCCCAAGCTGCCCACGCCCGAGCTGCTGCCATGCGCGTAACCTCATCCTCACCGGTCAGCCGACGATTATAGGCGCCCAGCATATCGCCGCGCTCAGCCTCAGGAATAAGTCTGACGAACTCTTCCCAGTGATCCGGAAAAATCTGATTCGCACCAAATCTGTACAGCCAGTCCAGATCCATCTGCCGACACAGGAAGATGCCGCGCAAGATCAGGGCCGAGACATGATCAGGATGGGCCTGGGCATAAAGCAGAGCCAGTGTCGATCCCCAGGAACCCCCGAACAGTACGAACTTGTCTACCTCGAGAGTCGTGCGGATGGTTTCAATGTCCTCAACAAGATCTTGGGTGCGATTCTCTGTCAGGGCACCGTGAGGCGTCGAGCGGCCACAGCCTCGCTGGTCGAAGGTGATGATCCGATAGACCGCCGGATCATAAAACCGTCGAGAGCTGGCGTTACAGCCTGCCCCCGGGCCACCATGTACAAACAGGATTGGCACACCATGCGGATTGCCCGCCTGATCCACATATAGCTCATGCTGGTCGGACACTTTCAGCTGTTGACGCCAATAGGGCTTCACTTCCGGGTAAAGAACATGCATGACAGGCCTGACAGGTTGAAACGATGGAGATAATGGTAAGACAGAGCACGACGCATTTACAGGGGCCCGCCCAACCGCATCATCAGCCGCGAGCCGCCGTTCCGCGACTCATGCGTTTGCGCTCGTTTTCAGTCAGATAACGTTTGCGAAGGCGGATGTTTTTTGGCGTGATCTCAATGAGCTCGTCATCGGAGATAAACTCCATGGCTTGCTCAAGGCTGTGCAGAACCGGCGGCGTCAGGAGTATGTTCTCATCACTGCCTGAGGCGCGAATGTTGGTCAGCTGTTTTGCCTTGGTCGGATTGACTACCAAATCATTATCCCGCGCATGCAGACCGACAATCATTCCCTCATACACTTCCGTGTTTGGCTCAATGAACAGCCGACCTCGGCCTTGCAGATTAAAGAGCGCATAAGCCAGAGTCTTACCTTTGACCATAGAAACAAGCACACCATTGTTACGCTTGGCCAGTTCGCTCTCCTTGTAGTCCCCGTAGTGATCAAAGACATGGGTCATCAGCCCTGAGCCGGAAGTCAGGCTGAGAAACTGTGAGCGGAATCCGATCAGGCCGCGGGTAGGCACCAAAAATTCCATGCGCACCCGCCCCTTGCCGTCCGACATCAGATCGCGCATCTCTGCGCGACGATTCCCTAACTCTTCGATGATGGAACCCTGATGTTGCTCATCACAATCCACGACCAGCTGCTCATAGGGCTCCTGAGCTACGCCGTCTTGCTCATGAAGAATCACTTCCGGACGCGATACGGCGAATTCATAGCCCTCCCGGCGCATGGACTCAATCAGCACTGACAAGTGCAGCTCGCCGCGACCGGAAACAGTGTACTTGTCCGATGATTCACCTCGCTCAACCCGAAGCGCCACGTTGTAAAGCAGCTCGCGGTCCAGTCTTTCCTTGATGTGGCGGGTGGTAAGAAATTTGCCTTCCAATCCGGCGAATGGAGAGTCATTCACCTGAAAAGTCATACTGATAGTGGGCTCATCGACGCTCAGGGCCGGCAGTGCCTGAGTATGTTCCGGATCACACAAGGTTTCGGAGATCTGCAGTTTATCGATGCCGGTAACGCAGACGATGTCCCCTGCCTGCGCGTGATCAACGTCAACCCGCTCGAGCCCAAGATAGGACTTAAGCCGCAGAATCCGGCCCTTACGGGTATTACCAAAACGATCGACGATCACCACGTCTTGATTGGTTGCAGCCTTACCCCGGGAGATCCGGCCTACCCCAATCACGCCGACGTAGCTATTATAATCAAGAGCACTGATCTGCATCTGAAAAGGCTCGTCTACCGCCACTGAAGGAGGCGGCACTTTTTCGATAATAGCGGCTAATAGGGGCTGCATGTCTTCGCTCAGCTTGTCGGCCTCCCAACCAACTATGCCCTGCAGCGCAGAACAATAGAGGATTGGGAAATCGAGCTGTTTGTCGCTGGCGCCCAGCTTATCGAACAGATCAAACACTTCGTTGATCACCCAGTCTGGCCGCGCTCCCTCCCGATCAATCTTGTTCACTACCACAATAGGGTTCAGACCCTCATCAAAAGCTTTCTGCGTGACAAAACGGGTTTGCGGCATGGGCCCTTCCACGGCGTCCACTAGCAACAAAACGGAGTCAACCATGGACAAGACCCGCTCGACCTCACCGCCAAAGTCAGCGTGACCTGGCGTGTCGACGATGTTGATGCGGTACCCTTCCCAGTTGATGGCTGTATTTTTCGCCAGAATCGTAATGCCCCGCTCTCGCTCCTGGTCGTTTGAGTCCATGATCCGCTCCACTTTTTCAGTGCGCGACTGCAGCGTGCCGGACTGCTGGAGCAGTTTGTCCACAAGCGTGGTTTTCCCGTGATCGACATGGGCAATAATTGCGATGTTGCGAAGTGATTCAGACATAAAAGAACGGCTATGCAGGATTGACTCGATTGTGAAGTCGGGTTAACAGTCAGGCGAAAGCGAGCGCGAACTTCTCGAAGCGCGGCGAGTATACACGAGAGCGGCGGCGAACCGCCAATCCTGATTGAGTGGCTTTGAAGTGAGTGCAGCTTAGCCAAGTGGCCAAGCAGAGGTTCAGACCGGTTCGAGTGAATGTTCTGTCTGACGGGAAAACTCAGCTCGGGCATACAGCACCCCGACGTTCGCAAATCCCTCATCGATGAGACGACCCGCGTGCAGGCGACTAATCATGCCCTGCTCGCAATGAAGTAGATAGTGTTCGCTGGGACCGAGATCAGCAACGCTATACTTCAGCTTGGAAAAAGGGACCCATAGCGCGGCATCGCTTAACCCGTTTTTACTAAACGGCTCGAGGGCCACCTCATCGGGATGACGGATGTCAATGATGATCTGCTGCGGCAAGTGCGTCGTTACAGCGGACACCTTGCTCGACTCGCCCTCGAGATCCTCAGAGACCTCGGTAATCAACTGGAAATAGGCACACGAAATGGCTTCATCAAGCTTACTCCAGTCCAACCGGCTTTCCTGCCTGACCAGACGCTGTGCTTTGGCCACTGTCGTCGGGTTGACAGAGGTTGCCGCGCAGTACTCAAGGATGTGTTTGGAAAAGCCCTAGGTGCCAATATCTTTCGCTCTATATGTAATGGTCTGCTTGTCGGACATACACAGGGGCTGCAACAACATAGCTCAAGGCAGCGAAGACGGCAGCAACAAACGCACCAAGGTCTCGCGCATGAGCCCCGTTTCGGGGAAAATCGCGCAGCAATGCTTATTTAAAGCTTCATTATTGTGCATATTGCAGTCTTAATGCTCTATTATGGTGCATAATGGATGCATCTGTTATCGCCATTGCCCACAAATCGCGGGCTGCAGCAAAGGCCCTGATGGCATATTTATTGCAACCAATCTCGCGCAAGTGGCGATCCTGCCGGCGCCTCAGAGTGTATTAACCTGAACCGGCCTGAACGCGGTGTAGCGCTCACCAACCTGCAACATCGAAGTTTCGCCACCCACAGTCGCAGATCAATGCGCTGTGACTCGCCGGAGGCGTCGCCGACCGACAAGCAAGGCCATCGGGCAGTCGTCACACACTACGTTCGATTTGGAACGAGGAGAAATAAAGATAATGAAATCAAAACTCGAATACATCTGGCTCGACGGCTACAAGCCTACCCAAAGCCTGCGCAGCAAGACCCGCGTAGAAACAGACTTTGGCGGAACGTTAGAAGAATGCCCAATGTGGTCCTTTGACGGCAGTTCAACGTTGCAGGCCTCGGGCGATGACTCAGACTGCCTGCTCAAGCCAGTCGCGATATTCCCGGACCCTGATCGCGCTAGCGCCTATCTTGTTATGACCGAGGTGCTTAACGCCGACGGGACGCCCCACGAGTCTAACGGCAGAGCAACAATCGACGATGACGATGCAGATTTCTGGTTTGGCTTCGAGCAGGAATACTTCCTGTGGGATACAAAAACCAATTTGCCCCCCGGCTTTCCCGCCAGTGGCTACCCCGGCCCGCAGGGGCCCTACTATTGCTCGGTGGGCGCATCCAACGCTCACGGCCGCGATGTGGTCGAGGATCATCTCGATCTGTGTTTGGAGGCAGGCATCAACGTTGAGGGTATCAACGCCGAAGTGGCCGCCGGACAATGGGAATTCCAGGTATTCGCCAAAGGTGCTAAGCGCGCTGGAGACGAAACCTGGGTCGCCCGCTATCTGCTCGAGCGCACTGCCGAACGCTATGGTCTAGCCATCAACTGGGAACCCAAGCCACTCGGAAAAGAGCTCGACTGGAACGGTTCCGGTATGCATGCCAACTTTTCGAATGGCATCATGCGTGAGTCTGGCGATGAAGCCGTGTTCAACAAGATTTGTGAGGAATTCGGCAAGAACATCGAACGTCACATCGGCGTCTACGGCGCCAACAATGATCAGCGCTTGACAGGTCTTCACGAGACCCAGTCCATCGACATGTTCAGCTACGGCGTGTCAGACCGCGGCGCATCGATTCGCATCCCGGTCGGCACCGTTGAAGATGGCTGGAAAGGCCGACTTGAGGATCGTCGAACCGCGTCCAATGCCGACCCGTACAGGTGGCGGCAGCAATTATCAAGACCACTAAGGAGGGTCTGGCTTAAGCTAGCTAGCCCGGTTTCAATCGAAGCTCCGGCCGCGCGAGTGCAACCGGAGCTTTTTTATGTGCACCGATTACAGGCACTTTCCAGAGTAATTCAGATTTCTGATTTCATTTTGCACTGTTGCGGTGCACAAATAAGAAATTTGGTGCAAAATGCATCAGGCAATGCGATTGCCCCTCGCAGGTGCACCGAAAATATACGCCTTCACTGCCTCGCAATACGTCATATCTTGGTCAGCTTATTGCATGTGTATACCTGCCACCGCGTGCGTCTCATGACGCGGCTATCAAGTATTTACAGCGGAAGAGGCTGCGCAGACTAGATCGTGACACTCGACAACATTCACAAGCAGCTGATCGATAGCCTCAAGACCGGAGTCATGCTGCTGGATTGCGACTTGCGACTCAGGTACATCAATATGGAAGCAGAACAACTTCTGGCGATCAGCGACTCGAAGGCGAACAATCAGTATATCGGCGAGCTTCTGCTGGGCGCTGACGAAGAGATTCGTGAGATTCGCATGGCCATGGACAAAGGTATCACCGTGACTCGTCGAATGGCCGAGCTCCATCTCAAGCACAGGCGCTCCATTCTAGTCGACTACACCGTCAATCCGTATAAAGCAGACGGCGAAGTCTCCGCTTTGCTTGAGCTGAACTCACTCGAACACGTTCAACGCATTAATCAAGAGGAGATTCTGAGCGGCGCACGGGCAACCACACAGGAGCTTGTCCGAGGATTGGCCCATGAGATAAAGAATCCTCTAGGCGGCATTCGCGGCGCGGCGCAGCTGCTCGCCAGCGAAATCACCGACAGCGAGCTCCATGATTACACGCAGGTGATCATCGATGAAGCAGACCGCTTGCATAACCTAGTAGACCGTCTGGTCGGCGCGAAACACCCACTGGCATTTTCAGACACCAACATCCACGAGGTGCTGGAACGCGTCAAGAGCCTAGCGGAGGCCGACGCCGCCAGCGACGACATTCGCATCGTTGCCGATTACGACCCCAGCATCCCCACTCTGCAGGGGGACGGCGAGCACCTGATTCAGGCGATGTTGAATCTGGTGCGCAACGCCATGCAGTCCATCAATACGTCACAGCCTCCAGTGGAGAACAGCCAGATACTGCTGCGAACCCGGGTGGCACGCAACATCAGCATAAGTGAGGTCTTTCACCGCATCGCACTTAAAGTCGACATCAAAGACAACGGACCCGGTGTCCCTCCCCACATGTTGAGCACGATATTCTATCCCATGATTTCTGGTCGAGCCGACGGCACCGGCCTTGGCTTGCCCATTACGCACTCCATCATCAACCAGCACGGAGGCATGATTGAATGTAAGAGCAAACCCGGTGATACCACTTTTTCTGTCGTGCTGCCGCTGACGGTCAGCCAGGCAGACGGCAAGTAAACGAGAGGCACGTAATGCAAACAGCAAAGAACAGCGCAGAAATGCAAACCAACAGTTCGGTCTGGATTTTGGATGATGATCGCTCCATCCGCTGGGTGCTGGAAAAGTCCCTTGGCAAGAGTGGTTTGGCGACCCAGAGCTTTGAAAGCGGCGGAGAATTACTCAACCGGCTCAGTCAGGAGACGCCAGATGCCATTATCAGCGACATCCGGATGCCGGGCATAGACGGGCTCGAACTGCTCACCTCCATTCAACAATCCCACCCGGAGCTGCCCGTTATCATCATGACCGCACATTCGGATCTCGAGAGTGCAGTCGCTTCCTACAGCCGTGGCGCCTTCGAGTATCTGCCTAAGCCCTTTGATATTGACGAAGCAGTTGCCATGACGCGCCGAGCGCTGGCGCATGCGAAGAACAAAAATGAGGAAGCGACAGAGACTGTTGACATGCCCTCAACCGAAATTATCGGGGAAGCACCCGCAATGCAGGAGGTGTTTCGCGCCATTGGCCGTCTGTCGAATTCCAACATATCGGTGCTGATCAATGGAGAATCCGGCACTGGTAAAGAACTGGTGGCCCATGCCCTGCATCAGCACGGCCCGCGACGGGAGCAGCCCTTTGTGCCTCTGAACGTGGCCGCCATCCCCAAAGAGCTCATCGAATCTGAATTGTTTGGTCATGAGAAAGGCGCATTCACCGGCGCCACCCAGCAGCGGACCGGCCGCTTCGAGCAGGCCGACGGCGGCACTCTGTTTCTTGATGAAATCGGCGATATGCCGGCGGAAACCCAGACCAGGTTGCTGAGAGTGCTCTCAGATGGTGAGTTCTATCGCGTAGGTGGGCACACCTCGATCAGAGTCGATGTGCGGATCATTGCGGCCACTCACCAGAACCTAGAGAAGCTGGTCGAGCAGCACCTGTTCCGCGAGGATTTGTTCCACCGACTAAACGTCATCCGGATTCACATTCCCAAGCTGGCGGATCGACGAGAAGACATTGCCAGGCTCTCCATACACTTTCTAGCCAAGGCGGCGGAAGAGCTGGACGTGGAGCCAAAAATACTGCGGCCCGAGACCATTCAGTTTTTGGAGAATCTGGCCTGGCCGGGCAACGTAAGGCAGCTAGAAAACTTCTGCCGCTGGATTACGGTGATGGCTTCCGGTCGCGAGGTACACTTATCAGATCTGCCGACCGAATTCTCTGAGCAGGAAGCCAAGTCTGCCGCGCCCGGGAACTGGACGCAGAATCTGCAAGCTTGGGCTGATCAACAACTCAGCATGGGCAATTCCGGCATTCTCAATGAAGCCACGCCTTTGTTTGAGAGGACCCTGATCGACATTGCTCTAAAACATACCGGGGGCAGACGACGCGACGCCGCCAACCTACTCGGTTGGGGGCGCAACACCCTGACCCGTAAGATTAAAGAACTGGGCTCATATTACGGAAACGGCTCAGAAGAGTAGCTGTTCATAAACGCGAAGCGGGCACACTGAGGCTCTCGCAAAGTAATGAGGCCGGGCGCGTTTGGCAGCTGCGACGAAGGTTTGCTTAGCCTCTGCGTGAGGGCGCTATGCGGGAGTCCGTCCAAGTCGAATCTAAAGACCGCCCCCGCAAAGTAAATCACGACCGCAGCGGCGCTCGCCGCAATGGCGAGC
>PBTW01000119.1 GCA_002729315.1 Gammaproteobacteria bacterium | reverse complement strand
TTCGGAATGGTTGATGCTAATAAATGGCTGTGCCCGTCCTGATGCTGCAACCCTTCTCCATTGAGCGTTGTTCTGCCAGCAGTTGCCCCAATAAGGAAGCCACGGGCCTGCGAATCGCCGGCTGCCCAACTGAGATCGCCAACCCGCTGGAAACCGAACATTGAGTAATAAATGTAAAAAGGAATGAGCGGACAATTGTTGGTACTGTAGGAAGTCGCCGCTGCCAGCCACGTGGAGAAAGCGCCCGATTCCGAAATACCTTCCTCCAGCATCTGACCTTTTTTGTCTTCGCGGTAATACATGACCTGATTAGAATCTGCCGGATCGTAGAGTTGCCCCATCGCAGAATAGATGCCCATTTGCCGGAACATTCCTTCCATACCGAAGGTACGCGCCTCGTCTGGCACGATGGGCACAACCTTTTCTCCGATTTCCCGATCTTTGCAGAGCGCATTCAGCATCCTAACAAAAGCCATCGTCGTTGACTGCTCGCGCTCTCCACTGCCTTTCAACTGAGCGTCAAAAATCTCGAGCTTTGGAACTTTCAGAGATTGACCCACTCCCCTGCGCTGCGGAAGAGACCCGCCAAGTTTCTCCCGCATTTTCCGCATGTAGCGCAGCTCTAAACTGTCCTCAGCCGGCCGGTAGAAGGGCACCTCATTCAGCTCAGCGTCATCGATTGGGATACCAAAACGATCCCGGAATTTTTTCAGCGCTTCGATATCCAGTTTCTTCACCGAGTGCGTCGCATTCTGGGCTTCCGCCCCTCCCCCAAATGCATAACCCTTTACAGTTTTAGCGAGAATAACCGTGGGCTTGCCATTCGCTTTAACTGCCTCAGCGTAGGCGGCGTAGACCTTATACGGATCGTGACCTCCCCGATTGAGCGCCATAATATCTTCGTCGGAGAGATGCTCTACCATCTTTAGAAGCTCTGGGTTAGTTCCGAAGAAGTGTTCTCGAGTGTAGGCACCTCCCCGACTGGCATAGTTCTGATACTCGCCATCAACCACCTCATCCATCCGCGCCTGGAGAATGCCGTCTTTGTCCGCCTGCAGCAGTGGATCCCAGTGCCTGCCCCAGACCACTTTGATCACGTTCCAGCCCGCGCCTCTGAAAATGCCCTCGAGCTCCTGAATGATTTTGCCATTTCCACGAACCGGCCCATCGAGGCGCTGCAAGTTGCAGTTAATCACAAAAATCAGATTGTCGAGGCGTTCTCTTCCTGCCTTACCAATAGCCCCAAGCGATTCAGGTTCATCCATCTCGCCATCGCCGAGAAACGCCCAGATCTTGCGATCATTGTTGTCTAGCAATCCCCGATTGGTTAGGTATTTCATCAGGTGAGCCTGATAAATCGCCTGTATCGGCCCAAGCCCCATAGAAACCGTAGGAAATTGCCAGTAGTCTGGCATCAGCCAAGGATGTGGATAAGACGAAAGGCCATTACCTTCGACTTCATTGCGAAAGTTATCGAGCTGTGAATCGTCCAGCCGGCCCTCGACGAAAGATCTGGCATAAATACCGGGAGATGAGTGTCCCTGGTAGTAGATCAGATCACCCTCGTCCTTTTCGTTGGGGCCTTTGAAGAAGTAATTGAACCCCACGTCGTAAAGTGTGGCTGCGGAGGCAAACGTAGAGATGTGACCCCCGATGCTGCCGTCCCTCTGATTAGCCCGCATCACCATAGCCAGCGCATTCCAGCGCACGATGCCCCTGATCTGCCGCTCCATGAACATATCACCGGGCATACGTTCTTCATCGATAGGCGCGATCGTATTGCTGTAAGGCGTAACTACCGAGGTGATTGGGACATACCGCCCCAAGCGGATGGCAGTATCGTTCAGTTTATCGATAAGGAAATGCGCCCTTTCGATGCCTTCTTCATCTACTACCGACTGAAGCGCGTCCAACCACTCTATGGTTTCTTCCGGATTCGCGTCGTTTTGTTGTGTCATGTCCTACATCCTGTGTGCTTCTTCGGCTACTGGCGATGTCCATGCAATATGTAAATAAATTACAAACAGTCCATATCTTACTGCAAAACTTTGAGTAATTCCACGTAAAACTGTCTTAATATGTAGTTTTACTACATATTGGGCCCGGCCGTGGACAATTTGTAATATTAGTTTTCCCAATAAATACAGCACCTTAGAGATAAAGGCGCCGAAAATTGGGCACAATAGGGCGAAAAAATTCTAATGACATACCGAAAAACTACAAAACCTCAGGGCAACGCTCAGCACAGACTCCGTTGTTACCGCCACCGCAGTGACACTTCAGGCTAATTGCAAGCCCAGCAGGGTGAAAAGCGCCAAAGCCACCAGCCAGATCGCCTGACTGCGTTCTAGCAGCGCTTGCAGCGCCTCGACCTCCCCCGCCTGTTCAAGCCGTTCACTTGCCTCATCAGACAGATCAAACTGAGTAGGAGACGGTCCACCTGCAACCGCCCCGGTTCCGGACCTGCCGGACAGGGCACAAGAAGCGTATTCATAGAGGTCGGTGGAATTCGAGCGTTGTGTAAAGTCCAGAAATCGGGGCTTGAGCTGATCAAAGCACAGCACAAAATTGCCAACCAGAGAAAAAGTCAGAGCTAATAGCCGAACCGGAACCCACTCCAATGTGAAAATCATCCCGGCAATTAAATTGACTTGTTTCTCGTTATGAAGTTCATCGTGGCTGTCGCGAAGTTGATAGCTGACGTAAGCAAACAGCACGCCGAAAGCGCCGGCCAACAGATAACTGAACATCATGATAAATATCTTTTCAAAACAACGATAAATCAGCTGCTCTTTAAAACAGGCATAAATCTCAGAGTCTGACCCGAAAGCACGATCTTTTGCACACAGACCCTGCTCCTGCAAAAACAGAAGCGTGCCTTGCGAGTCTCCGTGGCGCCAGCGAGTAAGAAATTCACCAGCCAGCTTGCCCGGCTGCGTTCTATCAAGGGCAACGAGCAGCACCCAGATGTGAATCAGCATTGTGATAAACCCAGACAAAATCCCACTAGCAAGCTGCAGCAGCACCAAAAGCGCCAGCAGCAACAGCGCATAAACCGAGACAACTGGCACCAACCACGAAATCTCTGTCTTGACTTTAAGGCGAGAAAAAGTCACCTCAATAAGACGACGTAATCGAAAGAACCAGGAATCATCGAAGCGATCGATGTCCTTCAACCAAAGATAGTTGATTGTCAGACTAATCAAAATAACCAGAAATTTCATTCAGAGATGTCAGTGAGTGTTATCAAAAACGAAGAGAACGTATGTATTTCTCCCAATCAAAGCATGGCCCGGGATCGCTTTTTCGACCCGGCGCCACATCACTATGGCCCACGATACGCGCCTCAGTCAAACCTGGATACGCGGCCAGAAGATCACGAGTAACTTGGGTTAAAGCCGCATACTGGCTGTCGGTAAAAGGATCGTGGTCGGTCCCCTCCAGCTCTACTCCAATAGAAAAGTCATTACAATTTTCAATGCCTTGAAACGAAGATTTTCCGGCATGCCAGGCTTTGCGGTCAAACGGCACAAACTGCATTACGTCTCCGTTTCGGCGGATGAGTACATGTGCCGACACACGTAAACCCTCTAGGGACCGAAAGTAAGGGTGAGCAGAACAATTCAACGTATTGCAGAAAAGTTGCATGATTGAGTCGCCACCGAACTCTCCCGGTGGTAGGCTGATGTTATGAATGACTATCAAGCTAATCAGAGCCTCTGCTGGCCTTGCGCTCTGGTTTGGTGACTCGATGAAGCTCGCGCGGGTTAGCCTGTGTGATTCAATAGACATTTTTGGCATTATTCATACTCGGTTCGTGCCAATAGTTTATCACAGCCCGTCCCGGCCACCGACCTACCTTATAGTCAACATCGCGCTCTGAAGAGCCGCGTACACATTTCTCCCAGAAGGCAACCCCTTAGGGCGACGAATTATTTCCTAGCATCGTCACAGTGGCTTATCTAGCAGGGACAAAGGACCTCGCAGTGCACCCCATCACCGAACGCCCTTCGCAAGGATCAATCGCCAACTCAATGGAGGGCCAGATAACACCCCCTGCCTCTCCCGGTTTGCAATCATCTTTCCTTAGGGGATAATTTTGAGATGAGCCCGCCAACACAGCAGCCTGAGAGAAAGCTCGGACAGGGGATGCTTGTCATCTGCTTTGCGCTGGCATTAACGGCGCTGACCGTCTTCTTCGATGACTGGATTGCAAGGCAGAACAACCCGAATACCGACCCGGACAGCTTTGCGCTGACAGACGGCTCATTGCAAGTCGTCCTGCTGCGTAATCGGCAGGGTCATTATGTATCAGCTGGCACTGTCAACGGCAGATCCGTCACTTTCTTATTGGATACCGGCGCAACTGATGTCGCAGTGCCGGCTGGTTTAGCCGAAAATCTTGGCCTGGATTACGGGGCCCGAATCCGAGTGAACACTGCCGCCGGTGTGGTGTCTGTTTTTTCTACCACGATAAAACAGCTTACCCTCGGACAAATTGAGCTCAGCGAGGTGTCCGCAAGCATCACACCAAGCATGGGAGGCGATACAATCCTCTTGGGCATGAGCGCACTGAAACAGATCGAGTTCACCCAACGCGGTAGTACCCTGACCTTGAGGCAGATCAGAAGCTAGACACTCGGAAATCAGAAACAATGAACAGACCATCGCCCCCGAATCAACTTCCCGAAGACATTACTGAGACAGTGCGTCGCGCTTTGGCCGAAGACCTAGGCAGCGGCGACATCACTGCGGCCTTGATACCTGAGCACAAACATGCCAAAGGTCATATTGTCAGTAAGGATACCGGGTGTATTTGCGGTATACCGTGGGCGCACGAAGCCTTCCGCCAGCTAAATGAAGCTGTCTGTCTTGACTGGCATGTGCAAGAAGGTGATCCAATCGAACCGGGCCAAAAGCTTTGCAACCTTCGAGGCCCCGCGAGAGCGCTGATGAGCGCTGAGCGAACGGCCTTGAATTTTCTGCAGACCCTTTCAGCAACAACCACTCAGGCTGCCAACTTCGCGAAGCTTATTCAACACACTTCGGCTACCTTACTCGATACTCGGAAAACCCTGCCCGGACTGCGAACAGCACAGAAATACGCTGTGGCGGTGGGCGGCGGCAAAAACCACAGGATGGGACTGTTCGACGCCTATCTGATCAAAGAAAACCATATCGTGAGTTGCGGCGGTATTGCCCCTGCGATCGCGAAGGCACGAGCAATCAGTCCCAGCAAGACAGTGCAGATCGAAGTCCAAAATCTCGACGAAATGGAAGCTGCCCTGACCGCCCATGCCGACGTCATAATGCTGGATAATTTCTCGATTGAGGAGTTGGAACAAGCGGTAGCGCAGAATCAGAGCCGTGCCAAACTTGAAGCATCCGGCGGAATCGAAGACGGCCAGCTGGTCAGAATTGCAGAAACTGGCGTAGACTATATCTCAGTAGGGGCACTGACCAAGCACTGTCGGGCACTAGACCTGTCCCTGCTAATCGATTGCTGAGTACCCCCTCGCTAGAGGTGTTAATCAGCAACGGCCGACCCAGCTTTCTGCTTAAACGCTTTGGGAGTAACCATGAAAAAGAGACGGCTTATGCAGGTCATGGCATTATTAAGTTGTTTTGTCATCGAACCGGACACACAAGCGCATCCAGGCAGCCTTGACCTCAATGGTGGCCATTACTTTGGCCCATCCTACCATTGCCACATGACCGGCTGCTCAATCCCGGACACTTTCAATCCAATGCGTCGAAGAAGAGATGGCGTCATGACGAATTATCGAGACCGCGAGAGATTCTTCAATGAAGATGATTGGCCGTTCGAGGAAGACTTCGATCAAGACTGCCAGTCAACGCGCCAGGAAATGCTGATTCTCACCAGCAAGGCCGAAGTCAGATATACAAATCCCAGAAACTGCGTCGTTCGCACCGGAAAGTGGCTCGACGAATACACAGGAAAGACCTTTACCGTGGCCGTCCAGATCGATATTGACCATGTCATCCCCCGAATGTATGCGCATACCCACGGCGGTGACCGATGGATGCCTGATAAGAAGATCCAGTTTTCAAACGACCCCCTGAACATTATGCTGGTCGAGAAGCAAGAAATTCGCCGCAAACGCGACAGAGGCCCGAGCCGCTACATGCCCAGGAACGACTTCCAATGCGAATACGCCCAGCTGTGGGAAGTGATTGCCGAAAAGTACGATATTCAGCTGGAATCCAGTGATCGTAATGAAATCAAACGGATACTGGAAGACTGCCCCGCAGACGCCCTCGACTCAAGCTTGGTTACTCAGTAACCACGAAAATCATCTTTCAGCAAGCACAAAAAAGGCCGGTCGGCGCCGGCCTTAGTTATTTCAAAAGATTGATCGATATCTGACGAGGGCTGTAGCTGCTAAACCTTCACGGCGCGAGAATCTTAATAGCGTCCATTCCATTGTCGGGATCGAGTGTCGCGTCACCCGCTGGAAATCCGTTTTCAGACAGAATATAAGCAATGACGTCGGTATATTCTTCGAACATCAGCGAACCCGGATTGTCTGCCGGCATTGTTCCCATAATGTTTTCCCACAGATACAGCAGCGGCTGATTGTTCCAGGAACGCAACGTATCACGATAGAAACGCATGTTGTGGCAGGTTTTACACTGTGAATCATACACCGACTGACCCGAAGCTACTTGCGCAGCGGTAAAAACACCGTCTTTGACTGTCTTGTCCTGACTCAGGCCGGGCTGAGCAAGCATCAAACCTACCGAAATCGCCAGGCCACCCATCGCGGTTGCCGATGTTTTCATTACCTTCCTCCAAATTCCGAGACCGGTTGACCTCGAATACTACATTGATTGAATTCGCCAAGATTAACAAAAAATGGCGATGATCGGTAGCGAGACGATATACTACCCACGTTGTCAATTCAAGCGCACAAGCACTTGGTTCCAGAGAGAACGCGGCGTATTTCACAATCTAGTAAGACTCTTTCTGCTTGCATTATTAAGGGTCAACATGAGCATGAACTGAATTGCGCCGCGTCCTTCAACGCCGAAGAGGGAGGTAGCGAAACGTGTCTGCCAACGTTTGTTGACATGAGTTATAGTGGACTATGACACTCCACCGCAGATAGAGAGAGCAGCACCGACTGACCGGCATCAAATTGACAAAGCTTATTGTTAGAACTCAATTAGTGACCCCAAAAACTAGCACAACACTCAGGTCTTCATTTGTATGGTCCTATTTATGTGATCAATTTCAGTCGGAAAGTTCAAAAAATTAATTTGGCGCAATCTGTGCGGCAGAAATTCCGAGGTCGTTGGAGAGCCGAATTCCTGCCATTTTTAGATTTGTGAAAACGCTCGCTGTCTTACTTAAGGTTACGACCCACAATAAACACTGAGATATTTCCAATCCGCTAACAGGAAGTAGAAACAGATGAGAAAGATACGTGGTTTTACCCTGATCGAAATTTTAATCGTAGTGGCCATCATTGGCATTCTAATGACAATCGCGTTGCCTGCGTATCAGAACTACTCCAACCGAGCGGCGTTCTCAGAGCTGATTCTGGCGGCGACGCCTCGCAAGACGGCCGTAGAGCTTGCCATTCAGACACGCAATCCGTCGGTGCCTGATGACCTCGACGGTGGATCACTCGGTATTCCGGCTGACGTTACCGCAGCCACAGCAACGCACGGAGCTGCTGTTCTTGACGGTACTATCATAATGACATGGCAGGATGACGATACCGATCTCGCCGGCGTCACATACACCCTGAGCGCGGGAAATATCAAACCTCCCGTGCAGTGGACGAAAGGTGGTACTTGCCAGACCAATGGGCTCTGCTAATCAGACCGCATTCACTCCGGACAAGGACCTTGTGATATTTACGACATGGTCACTGACTAGGTGAAGGTTAACCTTGTCCGACGGAATCTCCCCTAATCGCACACATATGATAGAGATTAAGTGATTTTCAATTCTGACGAACAGCAAACATGAGCACCGTTTTCATCTCCAACCAACAGCCTATGAGGCGACCAAAGAAACAAAACGGCTTTACTCTGATCGAACGGATGACTGCCACCGCGGTCATTTACAGACTAGTTAAAGGACTGATTATCTCGATGTACCTACCAATTTTTCTGCTCGGCCTTGGAATGCAGTAGACTGCGGCGCTAAATGGCTATTCTCCAAGTGCTCCAGCAGAGTCCAGCGACTCTCACCACGATTTGCTTTCTGCTTGGCCTTCTGGTGGGCAGTTTTCTCAATGTCGTAATTTACCGCTTGCCACTCATGCTTCAGAGAGACTGGAGACAGCAATGCTGTGAGTTCCTCGAGATAGAAGATCCGCAGGCAACAAACAAAAATAAAGCACTTTCCCGGACCAAACTATCGCTGGTGAAACCGGCGTCTTATTGCCCTCAATGCCAGCACGAGATCCGAGCATGGGAAAATATCCCGCTGGTCAGCTATGCACTGCTTGGCGGCAAATGTGCCAATTGCAAATTAAGGATCCCGGCCCGGTATCCCGCTCTCGAGCTCGCTACCGGGGTTTTGTCAGCGCTTGTTGCTGTCAAATTTGGCGCCACCTTGCTTACGCTGGCTCTGCTGCTGTTTGTCTGGGCACTGGTCTCACTTACCGTGATTGATTTTGATCATCAATTGCTGCCAGACGATATCACGCTACCGTTGCTCTGGCTTGGTCTTGCCGTCAACACTCAAGAGTTAGGAACCGGCGTAACAGCGCAGGATTCAGTACTCGGTGCGATTGTTGGCTACCTATCACTCTGGTCGTTATATTGGGTTTTCAAGCTGGCAACAGGCAAGGAAGGCATGGGTTATGGTGACTTCAAGCTGCTTGCCGCGCTAGGTGCATGGATGGGGTGGCAAGCCTTGCTTCCCGTTATCGTTCTTTCGTCACTGGTTGGAGCGGCTTTTGGGGTTGGCAGCATTCTACTTATGGGCAGAGACAAATCAGCACCAATGCCTTTTGGCCCGTTTCTGGCTGGTGCCGGCCTCATCATTATGATCTGGGGTAACCAGATCTTTTCTTTTTACGTCACCCGGTTGTTACTATGAAGTCGTCAATTCTCAGAACATTCCAATCTTATACAGGTCAGCGATGTTTGTGGTCGGACTAACCGGGGGCATTGGCAGCGGCAAGAGCACGGTTGCCGAGATGTTTACCGCCTTGGAGATCGATCTTGTTGACGCCGATGTCGCCGCCCGCGAAGTCGTGGCGCCAGGCACTCCCGCTCTCGCAGAAATAGTCGAGCATTTTGGTCCCGACATCCTAATGGCAGATGGTGGCCTAGACCGCCGAAGGCTACGGCGGGTCATTTTCCATCAAGAACAAGAGAAGCACTGGCTAGAGACATTGTTACACCCATTGATCAGAAGGCGGCTGACACAGCAAATCTCCAACCGCCGAAGCGCTTATTGCCTGCTCATCTCTCCGCTTCTTCTGGAAACCGGTCAAGCGGAACTCGTTGACCGTATAGTGGTCGTCGACGTCTCGGTCAAAACGCAGATCGCGCGCACACTTGCCCGAGATGGTGGAGAAGAACGCACTGTCCGCGCAATCATCGCAGCTCAAATTGAAAGAAGTCAGCGACTCGAACACGGAGACGACATCATCGACAATGAACTGCCAGTACAAACCCTCAGACAACGGGTTGAGACACTGCATCAACAATATCTAGCGATGGCAAAAGCCAAGAGGAACCAATGAAATCTGGTAACGTCCGCCAGGTACACTGTCCAACCTGCCAGACCATGGTTGTATGGACGCACTCAAATAAATACCGACCGTTTTGCAGTGCCCGGTGCAAGCTGATTGATCTGGGTGACTGGGCAACGGAGAAACGGATCATTGCCGGCGAACCAGTCTACCCCGACGTTGGTGAGGACTCGAAAAACGTCCTGTAGGTAGCAAGACGTCGAAGCGTGTGCTCTAATCCGAAAGTTCCATAATGCTGATGACGGCGATACCCAGCGCAGTCCGCGCAAGCGCCGCGGACTCAAGTCACTCTGCAGTTTTGACGAATCCCCCAACACCCGCGATCCCTGCCGCTCCTCGCGCCAGAGCCAACCGAAGATCGCTCGGTTTCATACCCCCGAGCGCATAAACCGGCAGAGAAACGGTAGCGGCGAGCTCCTCAAATCCACTCCAGCCCAGCAACGATTTGTCCGAATATTTCCCTGTCGGAGCAACAGGCGACAGCAGCGCATAATCAAAACCAAGTGCTTCAGCTTTGATCAGTTCTTGACTGGAATGACATGAGCAGCCCACAAGGCGTAACCGCTCACCGACGCTTGCCTGCAGCCTTCCCAACTCAATAGACGTTAAATGAAGACCAACCTTAGGGGGCAAATCCTTCTCAAGGGTAAGTGGACCGTTCAAAATCAAGCGTGGTCCAAGCCCACCCAAAATGTTGAGACTCCTGTGTGTCCAATCTAGCAGTTGATCATGGTTGAGTTGCTTCTGTCGAATCTGGACAGCCTGCGCATCTGGGCGTTCAAAAGAGCCGAGATAAGCGGAAAGCTGCGAGAAGACTTCAAATTGCGGTGTAATCGCCATTTGCGTCGATAGCTGAAGCAGACTTATTATCCGATGGTTCGCCTTCGGAAACTGACAATAATTCATGCCCGCTGGCGCTAGCCATTGAATTTTCTGCCCCTCGCGGCCAGAAACCTCACCGTCGAATTCGGTCACCTGCCACACATCCAATAGAACCTGCTTGTCACCATAATCGTGCTGAATCTTGATGAAGGGGTAAGCCTTACGAACCCGCAAACCAATCTCTTCATGAATCTCGCGCTGCAGAGCAGAGAATACTGTCTCTCCCGACTCAAGTTTACCCCCCGGAAACTCCCAGAGATTTCCCTGATGACTGCCCGGCGGGCGCAGCGCTACAAGCACTTCATGATTGGGGTTTTTAATTATTGCAACTGCAACGTGTAGCATGGAGAAACACCCAGGGGCTAGGAACGATACTCCGCATTAATTCGAACATAATCATGCGAAAGGTCAGAAGTCCAAACAGTTTCAGCGTGGCTTCCCCTGCCAAGCTCGACTGAAATTTCAATGTCAGTCTTATCGACCTGCTGTTTTCCCTGACGCTCTGAATAGTTTGCAGACAATTCGCCATTTTCAATCAGACTGAGCTTTCCCAAGCGAATGCTGACACCTGAAACATCAAGATTCTCGACCTCTGCCCGGCCAACGGCAGCCAAAATTCTTCCCCAGTTAGGATCCGAGGCAAACAAGGCGGTTTTAACCAAAGGAGATTCAGCCAGAGCATAGGCGACGGCGAGACATTCCTGCCCATTTCTGCCACCGGTCACGTTAACAGTAATAAACTTCGTTCCACCTTCAGCATCCTTGATCAGATCCATAGCGAGCTCCTGAAAAAGTTCGCGAACTGCTGCTTGGTACAATCCCTGATCCGCTGCCTGCAGTTCTTCAAAGACGATGCCTTTGCCACTGGCAACAAGCATGCAGGCATCATTGGTAGAGGTGTCGCCATCAACAGTAATTCGATTGAAACTTTGAGATACGACATCTTCGAGTTGTCTTTTCAGCGTTGCCACCTCTATGCGTATATCGCTGAAGACAAACGCAAGCATGGTAGCCATATTTGGCTTAATCATGCCGGATCCTTTGGCGAAACCGCTAATCCGAAAATCTTGTCCAGCGAGTTTGAGTAATCGCGTCCTGAATTTGGGATGCGTGTCCGTTGTCATGATGCCCGTAGCTGCAGGTATCCAGTTGTCTGGGGTAAGAGTCGCATAAAGCTCAGGAATCGCTGCGTGAATCCTATCTGCCGGCAAAGCTTCACCGATTACACCAGTGGAAAATGGCAGGACCTGTGTGGCCCGAACTCCGGCCGCTTCTGCCAGCCATTGACAACACCGTAGGGCCACTTCCTCACCCTCCACACCGGTACCGGCATTGGCATTACCTGTATTTATCAGAAAATAGCGGATATCGGCATCGGCAAGATGCTCGCGCGCAATCTTAACCGGTGCAGCACAGAACGCATTCCTGGTAAATACACCAGCGAGGGTGGCCTCTTCTGGAAGTTCAATCAACACAAGATCAAGGCGGTCTTCATAGCGAATGCCGCTGGCAAGCGCAGACAACTTTATCCCAGGTATGTGTGTCTTAACTTCGGTATCAAGTTTTGTTCTTGTCATGAGTGTCGTTGTGGTCCTCTAGCTCTACCAAGACTGGGTGCAAGCCAAAGTTATCATCCGGACACACTGGCAAAGCATTTCTATAGGCCTCAGATAGTCGCACAAGCTAAGAAATCTTACCGCAACAAAGCTTATACTTCTTACCAGATCCGCACGGGCAAGGGTCATTCCTGCCAACTTTAGCCACATCACGTACGAACGGAGATTGTCTCTCTGATTGCTGATGATCATTAGGACGCTTATTTTCTTCCGGAGCAGCAGAGCCAGAAAGGGCTGGAACTTCCTTATGCTGATAGTTCATCCTTTTCTTCGCCGCTTCCTCCTTGCGCTTACGCTCAATCACATCCGCCGCATCCTCTTGCCTAATCTGGACGTGACTCAAGACTTTTACGGCTTCACGCTGCAAGTTATCGAGCAACTCTGTGAACAACGCAAACGCCTCTCTTTTGTATTCTTGTCGCGGGTTTTTCCCGCCATAACTTCGCAGAAAAATACCCTGCCTGAGATGATCCATCGTTGCTAGATGCTCTTTCCAAAGGCCATCAAGAATCTGTAGGCTGATCTGTTTTTCGAATAGCCGCATATTCTCGCCGACCGCTGCGGATTTGAGTTCGTATTCTTGCTCCAAAATGCTGACGAGCTGGTGCTTTAACTGGTCTTCATACAGCTGATCATCCTTATCCAACCATTGCTGGATTGGCTGACTAGTGTTGAATTCAGTCTTAACCGCAGATTCCAGGGCTGGAATGTCCCACTGCTCCGGTACGCTCTGTGGCGGAATATATTCATCGACCAGCACAGAGACAACTTCTTCCCTCATTTCCTGAAGCAGGTCAGAGATGTCATTGCTGGCCATGAGTTCGTTTCTTTGGCGGTAGATAATAGTTCGCTGATCGTTAGCGACATTGTCGTATTCAAGCAGCTGTTTTCGGATATCAAAATTCCGCCCTTCGACCTTTCGCTGAGCCTTCTCAATAGAGCGGGTCACCATGCCATGCTCGATTGCCTCTCCGTGCTCCATACCCAATTTCCGCATGAAATTTTTAACCCCTTCACTAGCGAAGATCCGAAGTAGATTGTCTTCCATAGAGAGATAAAATCTGGAGTAACCGGGATCGCCCTGTCGACCAGAGCGGCCGCGCAGTTGATTATCTATCCGACGTGATTCGTGACGCTCGGTTCCGATGAT
>PBTW01000118.1 GCA_002729315.1 Gammaproteobacteria bacterium | reverse complement strand
TTTGCCCAGGCAGGGTCGGGTGTGCCGTCGGTAGCGCGCCCGAGCATTAGGTTTGAGTCCCTGATGGTTTGGGCGCCTTCAACGCCAAATTCCAAGCCCTGCAGATCATTGAAATCGAAAGTATAAGAGGTTCGGGCAATACGTTCCCGGTCCCGCCCTGCATTTCGGATAAAGAGATCCTGAGTGCTTAAACCATTGGCTTGTTGAAAACGGTTGCGGTCGTTGATCGAATCACGGTCGTTGACGACGAAGAGGAAGCGATAGGTGCCCGCATCGTTGAAATCATATTCAAAGTCACCGCCTAACTCCCAGGCGTCTCGTGTGGCGAGGTTTGACTCAGTTTCAACGCGTGAAGAATTATCGGTGAGCTGAGTGATGGTGCGGTAGCGCTCATCCGGAACATTACCGAGCGTTTCGTAGAGGGCGTTAAACTGAAGCACGCTTTGCGGGAAGCTGTAGCCAAGATTCATGCTAGCCTGCAACTGGGTTTCGTCCCGGGTGCGTGTTTCCCTGCGCACTTCGGTCAGCTCTGCGTCTGGTGTGAAGCTGAACTCCCGGCTTTCCCAGGCACGGTAGCGCGGATCAGCTTCCAGGTTGAAAAGGTAATTTAGACCACCGTTCTGTCCGCTACGGGAGACCTGACCACCGGGATCAAAAGTGCCGTCCTGTATAACATCGGAGCGCAGCTGAACAGTGGTGCTAGAGCGACTAGGTTCGTCCAGCAGTACTACGTTGACAATCTGACCGCCCCCTCTGACATCTAATTCTGTCGAGGTGCCACGGATGATTTCGATGTGTTCTACCTGGTCCGCTGAAATTCGCGCCAGCGCACTGCGGCCACCGTTGTTCTTACCGGTAATACGCTGGCCGTTGATCAGGACTTCGCCTGCCCCCGATCCCAGGCCCCTGCCGCCACGACTTCCTCGCAGGGCCAGATCGATGCCCGGAATACGACTGAGCATGTCATTGGCCGACACCGGAAAGAATTGGTTGAAATAATCCGCGGAATAGACAACGGTTGTATCTTCATCACTGACTTGTTGACTGGTGGCAGGTATCTCTGACAAAGCTGAATTCATCAGGGCGGACAGCGCCAGCTGCAGAATGATCTGCCGGCCTGGTCTGAAAGTGTTCGCTGATTTCATGTCGATGGCACTTGTCTGGTGGAAGCCTTTCCCGTAATTTGCGCAGATGGCCGATTTCATGATCGGTTGTGTCGGCCTTTCCTTGGTTCCCTTAACACCTTGTAAAGTATAATGTTTCGAGGCGCTAGACTTTGTGACAATTTGTAGAGATCCGGTGGTCAATTAGGAGTAAATGTGGCAAGACTGTGGCAACTCACATTGATTTACGCACCACTGGCAGCCGTGGTGAATGTGCTGGCCATGTCCACTGCCTGATTCAACTTTAACAAACCTGTTTTTGTGACTCAGGCAGTCATTGAAATGCCATACACCTTGCGGTTGATGCCGATACCAGGGAGTCATCATTGATAAACAGAATCCAGAACAGCGCTGAGAAAACGCCGATTTTACTGTTTCCTACCCATTATCTGGGCAATTTTGTCCTCGGGCTTCCGTGGGTGTTGAAAGTGCTCTCTGTCAGGCCCGAAGCGCCTGTAGTACTAGATGCCTGTTTTGGTCCGCTAGCTAGGCTGATCTTGCCGGAGCACAGTCGGCTGATTCTCTATCCCCGCCAGGAAATGGCGGCTGGTAAGCCCCTTTCCAGTCGACTGTCGCACTATTGGAGGTTTTTGACTTCTCTGAGAGGCACAGGTTCGCAGGTGATAGTGGATCTTGAGGGGGAACGCTTTACCGGCATACTAGCACGCCTGAGTGGCTGCCCGATCCGGATCGGCCCGATGATGAAAAGAGCGGGACGTTTTTACACCGAGATTCGTGATCTGAATTATCGAAATCATCGATTTAAGGCTTTCGGAGAAATCGTGTCGGATTTTGTGGACGGTGAACTGCCTGCCACCCAATTGCCTTTTCGGGTCGATCAGGCAGCGATCGATGCGCTTCGCATGCTGGTGCCGGAATGGCAGACCATTTCGCTTGTGGCCATTCATCCGGGTGCAAGTGTTCCCTACAAACTCTGGTCGCAGGCATATTTTGCTGGATTAGTCAGTCAGTTACAGGACTCGGGATATCAGGTTGTCTGGGTAGGTGCCGGTGAGATGGACGCGCAGATCATTCGAGCGATTAAGCAGCAGATCCGGACAGATGAAACGGTCAATTTGTGCAATCGCCTGTCTTTCTCCGAGTTGATGGTGCTGTATCAGCACTGTCGATTCTTTGTCGGCAGTGACAGTGGTCCCATGCATTTGGCTGCAGCAACTGGTGCTCCTGTTTTTGCCCTGTTCGGGCCGAGTGACGAGGCGATTTGGGCTCCGCTGGGTGAGCACAGTCATCCCTTACGCGGGACATTGTGCTGTGCCGATGATTGTGACGCCTTTCACTGTCGATTGGATTACCGTTGCATGGCATCTTTACAGCCTGAAGCGGTAATGGAAGCCATAAATGATAGACTTCCACCGTCGAGTGTTGAGACACAGTGAATCGGCGTCCCAATAAATTCCTGTCTGCATGGGCTCCACAAATGTTTGATAAAATTCCAGTGAGCGCTTACATCATCACCTTGAATGAAGCACGCAATATCGGTGTCTGTCTTGACCGATTGGTAGAGTTCGATGAGGTTATCCTTGTAGACAGTGGCAGCACTGACGGCACCGTTGAGTTAGCGGGGCAGTATGAAAATGTTCAGGCGAGCTTTCATGCATGGAATGGATTTAGTGAACAGAAAGCGCACGCTTTGAGCCTTTGTCGCAATGATTGGGTGCTCAACATCGACGCGGATGAGATCGTGACGGATGCCTACCTAGAAGAAATCATGCGGGTGGTTTCAGCGGATGAAGCTGATGCTCTGGAATCCACCCGGACCCTATATCGCTGGGGGAGGCGACCTCGTCACTTTGGCAGTGATGACCGACTGGTCAGACTTTTTCGCAAAAACGCTGGCCATTATGAGCCCCGGCGCGTGCATGAAAGTATAACGATTACCGGCAGGATCGTGCAGACCGAAGCCACCATCAACCATCATGAGAATCTGACTTATTCCAAACGGGTGGATAAATCCAATAAGTACAGTCAGGCCAAGGCAGAGGATAAGTTCGAGAAGCGCAATCGTGTGTCAGTTATTACGCTTGTTTTTGTTTTCCCCGTGTCCTTCGTTCAGGTCTACTTTTTCAAAGGGCATTTTCTGGACGGCGTAGATGGTCTTTTGACCAGCATGAACTTTGCGTTTTACAACTTCATGAAATACGCGAAACTCTGGGAACTGAATCGCGGCAGGGACGATTGAAGTATGCGTGTACCGGGCTGGCTCCGGGCTACGTGGTCTTGAGACCGGTAGGCTAAAAATGCGGGGATTTTGAGAGTGCAGCGCAAAGGCTCAGTGCGCGGCAAGGCACAGGAGGCAAGGAAAGAAACCGAAATGCGGTCGGTTGTTCCACCTTCTTCAGTGCCGGGTCTGAAGGTCTACTCATTCAGAAAGAGAGTTAGTTCCGCGCCCCCATCGCCAAGGCCCTCCAGATGGTTTCTGCCATCCAGAATGTCCTTAAGAAAAGCCAGAACGAAACGCCCCAGAGTAGCTTTCTGATCCCCACTGTTTGAAATGAACATGTGGTCACCCCTGGCAAATTCGACATAGGTCTTGCTGCCGCCGATAGAGTCGTAAAGCAGTTTGGCGTGCTCAGCTGGTGGAGCTACCTCGTCTTCGGCGCTCGCTATAATCATGGTGGGTAGCGTTAGGCTGCCGTAATCACCGCTGAAGGACTGGCCGGGCTCACAGCAATACAGTGCCAACGGGATGACTGCCTTGATACTATCTCCCATCTGGGTAGCGGCCACCAGAGAGGCACCGCCTCCCATGGAATGACCCATAATTGCGATTTTTTCCGGATCAATTTTGTTTGCAACGGGCGCGTCGGGGTTCTGGTTTTCTGCCTTGATTAAGTCCACCGCTGCGATGAGTGCATCAGCCCTTGCAGCGAGTGCGTCAGTCGGTGTGTTGGTTTCGAGAATGAAAACTGAGTATCCGAGAGATGCCAGGGCAGGCCCCCACCATTCGTAGACTGATGCCGGTGCTCTGAAGCCGGGAACGAAGGCCACAGCGCCGTTGGGCGGATCGAAGCTTAGGGTCAGCGGATAGAAGACCATCGCTCCAGCGAATGCTTCGGCGCCGACCTCGGGTTCATAGGTCCGCACTTCGTAGAGTCTTTCATCGAATTCCCGGCCAATTGCCAGACCGACTTGTCTGCCTTCGGGGCGGTAGCGGCCCTGGCTATTGTCCTGTGCGTGCAGGCTGAGAGGAGAGATTAGCAAGCCGACAATCAGGGCGACGATACTTGCGCTTCTTAGTGCTTTTCGTCGTAACAGGACCATAGTGGGTTACCTCGCTATTATTGTTCTTGATCAGGCCTCGGGCTGTCCCTAACGCGAAGGAATTGAAGTTGAATTTTCGTGCCCGGCGACGGCGCTTAAAAGCATCTACGGACTGAATATAACAAACCCGATTTTGTTTAGAAACCTAAGCTGAATTGCAGCTTTGTGTCCATATGGACCTGCTAACGGCAAGGTTATATGCTTGGACGGCGTACTAGCATTATAGGTATCCACATGATCAAGCAAATTCGGGGTTTTCGCCGCGCGACGATCTGGTTATTCGCAGTCATCGCGACACTGACCGGGTTGCCAGGACTGAGTCAGGCGCAGGAGATAGCGGACCATCAATACACGTCGGAAGCCATCCAGGCGGGTCTGCGGGTATATTCACGGGAATGTGCATTGTGTCATGGCCCGCAGGGTGATCTCGTCAGCGGGATTAACCTAGCCCGGGGAGAGTTTCGCTCAGCTCAATCAGACGATGACCTGAGAAGCGTGATCGCGGAAGGCCGGGCTCAGGGGCAGATGCCGGCGTTTGAATTGCGAGAGTCAGAGTTGAGCGGGGTGATCGCTTATATCAGGGCCGGGCTTGATCCGGATGGGATTGCCATTCGCATCGGAGATGCGACGCGCGGTCTGGCGCTTTTCCAGGGGAAGGGGGAGTGCGTGGGTTGCCATCGTGTCAACGGAATGGGTCCACGAACAGCCCCTGATCTGAGCGCTATTGGTGTCGAGCGCTCGCCAGCTAACCTGCAGTTAAATCTGGTTGATCCAGCTGCCGCGATTCTGCCTATTAACCGTCCGGTCAGAATTGTGACCCGTAATGAAGAAACCATTATCGGACGGCGGCTGAATGAGGACACCTACACTGTTCAGCTTATCGATTCGAATGAACGCTTGCGTTCACTGATTAAGGCCGATTTGGTGACTTATGAGATCAGCGAATCGCCAAGCAAGGGGCCGACGAATCTGACTCCAGCAGAAGTGGCCGACGTCATTGCTTATTTACTGACTTTAGATGGAGAGAGTTAGGGATGAACACCTCAAACACAGGTTTAGCTGAACTCGTCAAATCTGCTCTTAAAGGCTGCCTAGCACTCTTGTTTGCGAGCCAAACCCTTCATCTTGTCGATGCTCAGGTCCCATATGACCGCATTCTCAATGCTGCCGACGAGCCGCAAAATTGGCTGACCTATAATGGCAGCTATATGAGCCAGCGCTACAGCCTGCTTGATCAGATCAATCAGGACAACGTGGTGGATCTCGAACTTAAATGGGTTTTACAGAATCAGGTTTTCGGCGCTTGGCAATCGAACCCCATTGTGGTTGATGGCATCATGTATGTGACTGAGCGCCCAAACAGCGTTATGGCGGTTGATGCAATGACTGGCAGGGTGTTCTGGAAATACGCGCACACGCCAGATGAGAGAGCTCGTGTGTGTTGTGGTGCAAATAATCGAGGGGTCGCGGTTCTGGGTGACAGGGTGTTTATTGGTACCCTTGATGCTCGGCTGATTGCGCTCGATCGTATTAACGGTCAAGCATTGTGGAACGCGGAAGTGGGTGACGTGGCTCTAGCTAATTCTGTGACCATGGCGCCGTTGGCGGTGAAAGACAAAGTCATTGTTGGTGTTGGAGGCGGAGAGTTCGGAATACGAGGCTACGTCGCTGCTTACTACGCGGACACCGGGGAACAGGCCTGGAAAACCTATACCATCCCGGGACCAGGCGAACCCGGTCACGATTCTTGGCAGGACGATGACTGGATGCATGGTGGGGCGCCAGTATGGATAACGGGGTCATTTGATGTGGAGCAGAATCAGGTTTACTGGGGAGTCGGAAATCCCGGGCCTGACTGGAACAACGAACAACGCCCCGGTGACAATCTTTATTCTGATTCGGTTATCGCGCTGGATGTCGATACGGGCGAACTGCAATGGTATTTTCAATTCACACCGAATGACCCCTACGACTATGACGCCGTTCAGGTGCCGGTGCTCGCGGATCTGAATTGGAACGGTATGCCCAAGAAGGTGATGATGTGGGCGAATCGTAATGGCTATTTCTACGTCCTCGACCGGACATCCGGCGAGTGCCTGGTTGCCAAGCCCTACGTGCGAGTGAACTGGTCCAGTGGTCTGGATGAGAACTGCCGGCCGATTATCACGCCGCAGCCAGATGGCATGCCGACCTATCCGGGTAATCAGGGGGGGACAAACTGGTACCCCCCTTCCTTTAGTCCACGAACTGGCCTCTTTTATTTCAGTGCCTGGGAGGATTACGCAACGATATATCGTTCGGAAGAGCAGGAATATAAGCCGGGCAGAGCCTTTCTAGGAGGTGGGTTCAGTGTGCTGGCTCCGGCGCCTGATGCACCAACGATCGGCATCGGCCGTACCAATCCAGTAAACAACTGGACGGATGAAGTCGGACATGCTTCGCTCAAGGCTCTGGATCCGAATACCGGGGAAGAAGTCTGGGAGTTTGAACAGTATGACGTCAGCGACAGTGGTATGTTGACGACAGTGACTGATCTGCTGATCACCGGCGGCCGGGAAGGTTATTTCCACGTACTCGACGCAAAAAGTGGAGAATTGCTCTATCACAAGAATCTAGGTGGGCAGATAGTCATGGCACCGGTAACCTATATGGTGGATGGTGTGCAATACGTCTCCATTATTTCAGGTAACAGCCTGTTTACTTTCGCGCTGAAGGGCTGATTGTCCAGTGCCTGTTATGCGTGCTTCTGCGCAATGGTGATCGGGGCCTGCTGGGCTCCGCCAACTCTGCGCATGCTTTCTATTCAGGGGATCAGTATGTCAGGTCCATTTTGGGACAGAACGCACCCCTTTGTCATTCCGGTCACAGCGACTGCCCGGCATGTAGATGGATATGGTCACGTTTCCACTCATAATTATGTGCAGTGGATGATTGATTGCGCATTCGCGCATTCGGCCTCTCTTGGTCTGGATGAAGTGACCTGTAAAAAAATGGCCCGGGGTATGGCCGCGATCAGCTTCGATGTGCAGCTTTTGGGTTCAGCCTATGAAGGAGATGAGCTTCAAGTTGCGACGTGGATTGTCGATCCCGATGGCCGCATCAGACTGGCCAGGAAGTTTCAGATACTTCACCCGGAGTCAGGCCGGACAATGGCCCGCGGCCATTTTAAATTCGTATGTACCAACCTCGACACGGGTAAGGCGGTACGCATGCCGCAAATCTTCAAAGAGACCTATGTGATGGTCAGCGAGCCGATTGTTTCGGTGTGAGACAAACTTTGTTGCTTTTCAGGTAGTTGAGGCGCTTGGAATCCCGTTCAAAAGCCGGATAATTCTAAGCCTGAGTCGAGTTCGCTGGGGAATTCGTAGCCGGAGGCCGTAGCCGGGTACTCCGAGTTCTGTAACTGAAGGAGATATTCATGCAAGGTATTGATTTAAGTAGAGTTTTAGTGCTTTTTCTTATGCTTATGAGTCCGGGGCTTATCTCTGCTCAAGACGCTGACCAATGGTTCACGCTTGGCAATGACTATGCGCACACTCGCTACACCACAGCTGAGGAGCTGTCGCCGGAAAATTTCGGAGATCTGGAAGTGGCTTGGGAGTGGGATGGTGCCAGCTTCGGGGCGGTGAGCGGTCGCTCTACGCCGTCTCTGATCGACGGTCTGCTTTACACCGTGGCCGGCTACAATCGGCATGTAATCGCCATCGATCCGAAGACAGGAGAAACCGTCTGGTCATATCGGGAGCCGAAGACTCCGCGCGCAGAATACTCCATGCGAGCCGACTATGGCAAAGGAGTGGCGTTTGGTTACATTGATGGACGGGGCGTGGTGCTAATTGTTTCGCCGGGCTTTTTCCTGACGGCGCTGGATGCCAAGACTGGGGTGCCTCTCGATGATTGGGGTGCACCGGTTGGCGTGGACGGATTTCCGGAGAGCGGTGTTGTGGACATGCTGAAAGATCTGGGACATCCCTACGACCCCTACGAGGGCATACCACTTGAGACGGGATACATAACGTCATCATCTCCACCTATCGTGGTAAATGACACCATTGTTGTGGGTAACTCTGCGGAACAAGGCTACAACCAGTCGCGCATAGAAAATGTGCCCGGCGACATCCTCGCTTATGACCTTCGCACCGGCGATTTCAAGTGGAAGTTCAATGTCATTCCCAAGCCCGGAGAATACGGTCACGAAACGTGGGAAAATGACGCCTGGGAATGGACCGGAGACGTTTCTTCTTGGGCTCCGCTCTCGGCTGACCCGGAGAATGATCTTGTCTATATTCCGACCAATAGCGCGACCATTGATTACTACGGTGGCTTTCGCCCGGGAGATAACCTATACGGAGCGAGCATTATTGCGCTGAACGCTAGTACAGGTGAACGCGCGTGGCACTTCCAGTTCGTCCATCATGAGATCTGGAACTTTGACACACCGACGGCGCCTATACTCATGGATCTCGCTGTAGATGGGCAATTAATTCCCGCGGTCGTTCAGGCAACCAAGCAGGGCTGGTTGTACACCTTCAACCGTCTTACAGGTGAGCCGGTCTGGCCGATTGAGGAGCGCGAGGTCCCAGCTTCGATAGTCCCTGGCGAAATTCTCTCGCCTACGCAACCGCATGTGACCTGGCCAGAACCTTACTCCATGCAGGGGATCAGCGAAGAAGACCTGCTGGATTTCACGCCTGAGCTAAAGGCGCAATCACTGGCCACTATGGAAGATTATGTGATGGGTGGTCTTTTTAATCCGCCGATCCACGCTGACAATCCGATGGGTAAGTATGCCGCTATGAATTGTCCCGGCGGCGCGGGGGGCGTAAACATAACCTCACCGCCGGTCGCTGACCCTGTGAACAACATCTTTTATTTGTCAGAGCACACCGCGTGCTTTACCTTGAGGCTTATTCCCGGCGAAGAGGCTGATCTGCTTTTCCCGAACTCGACCGGCACAACCACTGCGCAGTATGCGAACAGCGTGCGCGGCGCGACTGCACGTACTCCGCGTCATCCTAGCGGTTTGCCGATCTGGAAACCGCCATACAGTACGATAGTAGCTTATGACATGGATACCGGCGAGAAGAAGTTTACCGTCCCAACTGGGGAAACTCCGCAGCGCTATAAAGACGCCTTTGAACGTGCGGGAGTCTCGGAGTCGGTCTACGGTAATACCGGTACCGGCGCTCTGGTGCCAATGGTAGTTACGCCCACCATGCTGGTGTATTCCGACCAGGCCTCCGACGGCACACCTATGCTGTGGGCCCTGGACAAAGATACTGGCGAGATTGCGGCTGAGATGGAAGCCCCCGCCCGCTCAAGCTACGGCATGAGCAGTTGGGTGCACGACGGCCATCAGTATATCATGCTACAGACCAGCTCTAAGTTGACTGCGCTGGCTCTGCCTGCCGCTCAGGCGGAGAGTGGAGCACACTGATTTGTTCTAGCATAAAAAAAGGCGGCCAGTGGCCGCCTTTTTTTATGCTTGCACGCCTTTGCGCAAGGGTTTTCTGCAGTCTTCAGAGCTGAGGGCTGGCTGAAACAAGTGACGCTGCAGACGGGGCGTCAGTGAATTTTTCGAAATTCAGGCTGAATAGGTTGGCTAAATTTCTAGCTCTTGAGTCCCACTCAGCAGGCTCATCAAAGCTCTTGCGTGGATCCAGAAGAGCAGTAATCCCCGCTATCGAGAGTGGCACCGCGAGATCGAAACATGGCAACTGCTCGGTTTCGGCTTCATCGATGCTGCCATTGAGGATGGCATTGATGATATTGCGCGTCGCCCGGATCGAAATCCGATTGCCCGTGCCGTTCCAGCCGGTATTGACCAGATACGCTTGAGACACTGCGGCCCGCACACGCTCCACCATGACTTTTGCGGACCGCCGGCGAGGCTGACATAGGTGAGCAGGATGGCCTGTTCATGAACGTGGGCGAAGAATTCATCACCGAGTTTCGGACGCACGTCGAGCAGATAAAGCTGCCCATGCTCGCGAACGGGACGATGACGTTGCTTGTCGAGTAAATTCACAGCGCGCTCACCATCGAATAAAGTCTGTTGTGCGGAGCCGGATTGCCAAAGGGGCCCAGCGCGAGCATGAGGCAGAGGGCCTGCAAAAGTAAATGCCGTCTGATAAGGGCTTTGAGCATAGCGAAGAAGCTATGGAACCGCGCTGTCCGGGTTGTTGTGTATTGTCCTGATCAATCGCAGCGTTTCACGCAGGTTTTCAGAGGGGCAAACCCGCTAGGACGGGATTTGTTCTCTGGGAGGCATACTAATGGGCAGCACTTCCGGGGGCGGCTGCAGTAAGGACAACTACAGTGAGCTTTGCGCCGGGCTGTAGCATGAGGATCTTATGCCAAGCACGCACCCAGGAGCGCAACCCGCAGCGGCTTTGTGCCAGCACTTCAATCCGATGATGTTGCCGCTAGTGGGGAACTGTTACATCCCATTCGAGTACCTGATGTTTTTCGAGTATCCGAATCAGTTCTTTATAGGGCACGGCCTGAAGCTCCCCGCGAGCGCTACTGACCGTGGTGGCTTTGAAGATGGCATTATATATCGCTTCTTCAGTGGCTTCTGACACCGCTGCAAAAAGAGGTGACAACGATGCATTTACCAGCTCTTCAACAGCCACTGGCGATTCGCTGAAGCGGGGCTTGCGAACAGCAGGATGGGTGGAGAAAGAAATTACGTAATCCCCCGAACCGTTGCTGGCATAGGATCCGGTGCGGCCAAGTCCCATCAACGCTCGAAATCCAAGCCGGTCCAGACTGCGCGAATTGAGGGGAGCATCGGTTGCAACAACGAGCATGATGGAACCGTCTTCTATATCACCATCATCAGTCGGGGTAAGCTGGTCCCGATAGGGGTAGGTGCCCAGCTCTCTGCCAACCGGTGCCCCATTGATTGTCATATATCCGCCATAGTTGGTTTGCACCAGTACCCCGACGGTGTAGCCTCCAAGTGACTCCGGCAGCACTCTGGAGCTGGTGCCTATTCCGCCCTTCCACCCGAATGCTTGAGTGCCGGTTCCGGCGCCGATGCTACCTTCAGCAACAACACCGCTGCTGGCTTTCGATAGCGCGCTGAAGACTTGTTCTCGCTGGATAGGATCAGCCCACATATTATTGACGCGACCGTCGTTCGTTTCGCCGACGACAGGATTAACGGTGTGCTCCCCCATACCCGGTTGGGTGTATACCCACTCTTTCAGGGCGTTGGCGGCGCTCCAGACACACAGTGTACAGGTAAGCAGAATCGGAGTTTCCAACTCACCGAACTCTCTGACCTGGGTTTCCCCGATCATTTTGCCGTAGCCATTTCCGACAGTGACCCAGGCCGGAATCGGATGGGTGTACATATTGCCTGATACCGGAATGATGGCGGTCACGCCAGTCCGGATGTCGTTTCCTTCGATAACTGTTTCATGACCTACAAGGACGCCATCTACATCCGTTATGGAATTATAGACTCCTGGTTCAAAAACCCCGACAATGAGGCCCGCTTCGCGTGCCCGGAGGCGACTTTCGGGTCGCTCAGCTGCTTGCATAAAATTTATCTGAGCAAGCAGAATAATTGTTATAAATAGCTGTTTGATCATAGGGCGCGCTGTAGCAAGGAATCGTGATTCGGAGCCTCAATCATACACCGTTCCGGCGAAAAATATCGGATAAAGTAGCCTCGCTAAGTCAGTTTCTGGCTGCGCAGGTGCTTTCAGACCGGCTGCTGTTCTGGAAGGGCTGAGCGGCCATTGTGCGTTTACTCTGGGCTGATAAATTGTGTACGATATCGATGTCCCTGCGCATCAAAAGCATAATAATGTTTTCTATAAAGCAAGCGCTTCGCGGTTATCTTGATCAATTTCTGGAACCCTTTTCTCAATCAGACGGGCTCATGTTTGTGCTCTGTCTGGTTGCCTTGATAAATGTCGCCCACGGACAGGCGCCGATTGACGTCAACGAGGAAGTTTTGAAATCGGTCATGCGCGATGCGGATTCCTTCTCCCTGAAGGAGGGGAGCCCTCCCGTCTATCGGGGTTACAAGGGTGATGTTGGCAGTGCGGATGCGGAATTGGTGGGTTATCTTTTTGAAACACCGGATTATCCTCCTGAAGAAGTTGGCTACAGTGCGCCCATTGACGTCCTTGTCGGAATTGATCTTCGTGGCACGCTGACTGGCATCGAGGTGCTGCATTACATCGAGTCTTATAAAAGTATCCGAGGTGATTTCGTCAACAGCGAATATTTCCCGCAACAGTTTTCCCGCAAGAACATTACCGAAGAATTCCGGGTGGGCAGAGACATTGACGGCATCTCCCGCGCAACGATCACCAGTTGGGCAGTAGCGCGGGGCGTCAGGGATTCTGCTCGTAAAATGGCGCACAGCTATCTCCCGGGTTCTGATTATGTGGCGGCTGCTAGCGATGATGCAATGGCACTGCGTGTGTACGAGAACCAGAGTTGGGACGACATGATTGAAAGTGGTCTGGTCAAGGAGATGCTGGTGATCCAGCCAGATCTCACTGAGCTTCACTTGTCACTCGCATTTATCGGACACGACGGCCTTGGAGAGCTGATGCTGGGGATCGATGATTACTCCCTTGCGGACCGCGATGCCAGCAATCGGTCGCGGGAAGGCAAAATGCTGCTGGTAGGGATTGATGGCAATTCATCTCAGCCGTTCAGACAGGAGCGACTAGCGATCAAGCAAGGGGATGAATTCTACCCGGTTGAAAGGCGCCGGTTTGTCTATGCGGGTAGCGCAGACGCCGGCAAAATTAAGGATCGTACGCGCTTTGCCGGCGCTATTGTCCTGATGCCCGAGCTTGATCTGGAGGAGCCGTTTTCAATTCTCTACAGCACTGAGGGAGTGGTCGGCGAGTTCGGCAGTATTCATGAGATGGCCTACAAGGTGCCTGAACTTGCCCTGTCGCTTTCCGAAGGAGGACCCATTGCGCCCGAACTGATTCCACGTCCAGAGATTGACGCCGAGAGGTTTCAGTTTCCGGAGGAAACGGTCTGGACTGAGCTGATTGAAAGTTCACCTCTTTCAGACGTATTTGCCGTGCTCTTGATCTGCGCTCTGGTAATGATGGCATTTGTCGTGAAAAAGGAAATACTACGTTGGGCAGCGCTGACAGTGACTCTTGTCTACCTGGGCTGGATGGACGGCGGCTTTGTCTCAGTTTCCCACATCACTAATGGCATCAAGTTAGGTCCTTCTTTATTCCTTAATGATTTGCCCTTGCTGATCGTAATTGTGTTTACAATCGTGACCGCCCTGCTGTGGGGCAGAGTTTTCTGCTCTTCGCTATGCCCGTTCGGCGCGCTGCAGGATTTCATCACACGAATCGTTCCCAAACAGTTTCTCTACCAGGTTCCTCAGGCCATACACGATTTGGCTATATATGTGAAATATGCCATCCTGGCTTTTCTGGTCATGATGGCACTTGCCTATTCGGAGTTGAGTCTATTTCAGTACTTTGAGCCTTTCGGAACGGTCTTCTTTATCTCCCGCTCAATGGTGCTTTGGGCCATTGCCGCAGGCTTTCTGTTTGGCGCTGTGTTCATCCCACGTTTCTATTGCCGTTACGCCTGTCCACTCGGAGCCTCCTTAGGGGTGGTTTCGCTGGTGTCACCGTTCAGAATCAAACGGGTACAGCAGTGTGATGTCTGCAAGGTGTGTGAGTATGCCTGTCCGACCGGAGCAATCCGAGGCCCGGCGATTGATTTTAAGGAATGTGTCCGCTGCGACATTTGCGATTACAAGCTGATCGCAAAAGCCGGCGTATGTAAACATGACATTGAAAAAGTCAAAGTTCGGGTAAAGCACTGGAACGAAGCAACTGTCTAGTCAACCTGGTTGATTTGTTTCTTATCGGAAGTTCTTTGGCATTCCGAATACGCATCGTATGTCCAGAAGGCCGTCGGACCGACCTGCTTGAGTCAGCCGAGCAGAGCGGTCTCGCGTCATTGCGCACCAGCCCTGAATTCGCTAGGTTAAACCTCGCCCAACCAACCCGAGAAAGAAGATATGCCCGAGATAAAACGAGGAAAGAAACTGAAGAACAGCGAGCAGCCCTGCCAGGCTGAACTGGCAGACAAATTTGTCTGTTATCAGCATTCAGTGCAGGAGCCAGATCATGAGGTTAGTGTTTTCGATCAGGTTTACCGGGAAGCTTACAAGACCAAGCCAATGACTCTGAGAGAGGATTTTTGCGGCACCTTTGCGGTGTCATGCGAATGGGCTAAGTCAGACAAGAATCGCCAGGCGATTGGGCTTGATATCTGCCCTGAAACGCTTGCATGGGGGACTGAAAACAATCTCGGTAAGCTGAAATCAAACGTGGCAGATCGAGTTGAAGTGCTCGAGCAGGACGCGCGTTCAAGAACCGTACCGCAAGTTGACGTGCTGGCCGCCCAGAACTTCTCGTTCTGGTGCTTCAAGACTCGAGCAGAGGTCGTGAACTATTTCAAGATAGCCTGCAAGAATCTGGGCGAAAAAGGCGTCATGGTTATCGACATGATGGGTGGCAAGGAGTGCTATGCCTCGGACGTGACCGACAAGCGCACGATCCTCAAGGGCAAGGAAGGCTTTAAATACCACTGGGAGCAGGCCTATTTTAACCCCGTCACTGCCGACTGCTCTTTCTTTATCCATTTCAAATTCGGTGACGGCAGCATGATCAGAAAGGCGTTCGAGTACCATTGGCGTTTCTGGACTGTACCTGAGGTTCGCGAAATGCTAGCCGAAGCAGGTTTCAGCATGAGCAAAGTGTATTGGGATGTCGCTGGCGAAGACGAGGATGCGGATTGGCAGGCGGTGGATGAAGCACCGAATGACGACAGCTGGCTTTGCTATGTGGTAGGCATTAAGTAGGCGAAGTTTGGAAAAATTAAGAAAACTTAAGCAAAGTTAATTTTGGCCGAGACGGCCGTAGCGCCCCAGTTTGGATTGCATGTCGATCAGATTGGAAGCCTAGATGCTGGGTCTGTCTCGTGGTCGGCGCAAGACTAGGGAGATTGACACTGGTCGATTTTTGGTTCGTGTTTTGCACTCAATTGAGCCTGTCCGCGTCGCCAGGCTGCGGCGCGTAGGCTTCGCCGCCGATCAGCACTTCGAGGGTATTGTCTGTCTTCTCTTGTGGGAGTCCGATCATTTCATCATAAGGGCTTTGATGTCGGAGCACCATTTCGCCAACGGTCATACCGTTAAACCTTCTTTGCAAAGAAAGCTTGTTGAATGATTTTAGAAAGCTGCCTCGCTCGTCGGTGACGTAGCGCTCTTCATTGTCCATTTGCACTGAGACGATATAGAGACTCTGATCGTGACAGTGCAGGATGACTTTTTCTATGAATTTCAGCTGGCGCAGTTCGGACAATTTAATTCTCATGACATGTTGCCTTATCAGATCACTGAAAGCCAATACGCAGCAAGTGCTAAGTTGGCCCAGTGCGCGGCGCTAATTATTCCCGGATGCCGGGATAAAAGGCTCGGCTGAGTGGCCCCTCCGCTTTATGATCGCCACAGCGGAGTTCGGAGACTCCGATACATAGTGCTCGGTAGAGTGGGGGCAAAATCGTAGTTCGTGACATCGTGTTTGATGGTACCGCTAGTATGGATCGTGGCTATCGATCGATCCCGCCCATGGAATGAAATTTCGTTTCTAGAAAATCTGCGATACCCTCCGTCCCTCCTTCAGAGCCAATCCCCGATTGCTTCCAGCCCCCGAAGGGGGCAACTTCTGTCGAAAATACGCCGGAATTAGAGCAAACAATGCCGCACTCCAGTGCTTCTGCGACACGCATAACTCGGCCTACGTCCCTAGAGAAAAAGTAAGCGGCCAGGCCATAATCGGTTGCGTTGGCTTTGTCGATGACTTCATTTTCGCTTGTAAAAGTCTGAACAGCCGCGATTGGGCCAAAGATTTCCCCGGTAACCAGGTCCATCGTATCGTCCACTGATCGCAGTAGGGTGGGCTGAAAAAATAAGCTACCTAGTTCATGCCGGGCGCCTCCCAGGACCAGCTCTGCCCCTTTTGCGACGGCATCGGTGATTAGTTGCTCCATCTTGGCTATGGCCTGCTCATTGATCATCGGGCCGATATCGGTATCGGCGGTAAAGCCATCAGCGACCTTGAGCGACCGAATCCCCTCCCGCAGTTTCTGGGTGAATGCTTCCTCAATAGATTCCTGGACATAGATCCGATTGGTGCATACGCAGGTCTGACCGCAGTTGCGAAATTTTGTTGCAATACAGTGGCTGGCCGCTTCCTCGAGATCCGCATCCTCAAATACAATGAAAGGGGCGTTGCCGCCAAGTTCAAGAGAGATTTTTTTAACTGTGCTGGCGCACTGCTTCATCAGAAGTTTGCCAATGGCAGTAGAGCCGGTAAACGTGAATTTAGCAATCTTGGGGTGCTGCGTAAGAACCTCCCCAATTCCTTGGCTATCGCTGCCCGCGACCACATTAAGGACGCCAGACGGAAGGCCGGCACGGTGCGCCAGTTCACAGAGCGCGAGGGCTGACAGCGGCGTGGCGGGATCAGGCTTTATGACGATGGTGCACCCCGCTGCCAGGGCAGGGGCAGCTTTGCGGGTTATCATTGCATTAGGAAAATTCCAGGGGGTGATTGCACCGACAACACCCACCGCTTGTTTGTAGGTTTGCAATCGGCGCTCGGGGGCAATAGTTGGGATTGTCGCTCCAAAAACTCGCTTGGCCTCTTCGGCATAATATTCGATGAATCCTGCGCCGTATTTAATCTCAGTGAGACTTTCAGCAATCGGTTTCCCTTGCTCCCAGGTCATCAGTGCGGCGAGATCTTCGACATTATCAAGAATTAGGTCATGCCAGCGTCGCAGGACGGAACTTCTTTCCTTCGCACTTGTTCTGCTCCAGTTGGGAAAGCTTCGATGAGCGGCCTCAACACCCAGTTCGGCCTGCTCTCTGGTCCCGTCCGCGACTTCAGCGACAGTTCCTCCTGTTGCCGGACTGGTGATACGGATTGACTGAGTAGAACTGACCCAGTTGCCATCGATGAAATTATCGCAGCAGATGAGGCCTTGATCCTTTAATGTGGGCATGTTCAGGTTCCTGATTAGAGTGCCAGTGTTTCAGAGCTTGAGCCTGGCGCTCATTTGTTTAGGTGCGACACGGTCAGAAAGTGACGGACTTTGGTTTGCATGACTTACCCATACAGCTGGTAATACAGATAAACGGTCATCAGCAGGAAAAGGAAAGGCTACCGCGTCAGCCGCAGTCCCGTTCTGAAAGCGACTAGTCTTGGCTGTCTAACTCGAGCCAGGAAAAATCATCCTCGCTCTGCACCAGCAGGCTAGCGTTGTCCCGTCGGCGCTGCTCTTCTTCCTGAGCCCGTTTCAGGACGTCAGGGGGCAGGTCACGGCCGACCACGATCCCACGGGGAGTGGTCGGAGCGTAATAGATCCGGGCATTTGCCATCTCATCGGTTGTTTCCGGGCCGTAAACCACATCTTGCGAAGGATTCGGATTCCAGGGGTTTCCCTCTGAGTTGTCAAACCACCAGCTCATATGCAAGGTCGAACCCGCCGGGATGAACTTGGGTGTTTCATATTCGTAGAGAAACTGCCAGTTGAAGTCATACTTGGGAACCCACAGCAGCACTTCGCGTTCACCGTCGGGATACTCGAGTTCGTAACGCATGGCCTTGCCGCGATAATGCATATGGGGTCCCATGGACAGCAGATAAATATCTTCCTCCACTGCATGGGTATTGGTGACTTCGTAGTTAGGGTCACCAGCGGGAATCGTCCAGCCGCGATGCGGTAACAGGTTTGTCTCTACCACGTAGTCGATAACATCACCGGCTTCGTAGAATTTGAAGCCCGCGCGGGTATCATCAATGACGCCGGTGCCTTCCCCGGTATCTTTGTGATAATGCATGTTAACGGTAATAAACGGGTCTTCGGGTAACAAAACTCCCCATCCTTCCGGATAGGTAAAGGGACCACGGCCGGGCACCCCGACGCCCATATGACTGGAGACGATATGGTGGACCCAGGGACCTCCGGGATCCAATTCGGCCATTGAGATCCATTTAGGGTTCTCGTGGGCACCCTCGGGAACAGGCATCTGTACCGTCGGCTGCCAGTCTTCCACGTCATCGCCGACGTAAACGGATTTTTCAAAGCCGACGACGAGATCCGGTTCACCAATCCACCAGCCAGATTCGGGCATGGCTGTGCCCACACTGGTCGAACTCAGTGCGTCGTTGGCCGCCGCAAGGTCGCCCTTCAAGGCTCCACCATCCACCCAGGCGATCAGCAGATCTCTGTCCGCTTTGTCCATATAGCGTTCGCCTTTGAATTCCCCGCGATGACGCTCATGGGCGCCCCAAGGCGGCATGTAGCCTGTAGCCACAGCATTTTTGATCAGCGGGGCCCAAATCTTTGCCTGTTCGTAATCCATGAGAGACATCGGTGCACTGATTCCCCCTACGTCGGGCGGATTATCTTGATGGCAGGCCGCACAGTTGTTCATGAAAACCGGCAGGGCATCCTTATAGAAAGTTGGCACGTCTTCAGCCGTCGCGGTGGCGGCTAGGCCCAGAGAAATCAGGAAGCACAGTGAAAAATCGGGGAATTTCATGGCGATACCTTTATTTGCGAGGCTTCTTCTTAAATTTTGATTAAGCGTAATCCTTACCGGCGGATTTGTCCACTTCGGAGCCGGAGTACTTGGCACTTTAAATTTCTTAAGCTATTGATATTGATAATTATATTTTTGGCGCCGGCTAGTAATTTTTAGTCTTCAGCCCTGAAAGCTTCGAATGCGGCAGGTTTTTCTCCTCAAAGCCTCTCTGATCCGGTGATCAGCGGCGGGTCACAGCTGTTCGATGGTATTCAGGTAATGCTCAGCCTGAGCAAGGACAGTGCGCTGGGTCTCGTCACCCATTTTATTCCAATTGCCGTACAGCATACGCATGCGATGGTTGCCCCGTAATCGATCCTTGTGCTGTGCCATAAAATGCCAGTATGGGGATTCAGAGGGCAGGCGCCTTTGCCGGTTCGCAGCTTCCCATCGCATTTACAGCTCTCACAGTAGTCGCTCATTTTTTGATGTAGTTTCCGCTTGCTGCATAAGGCTTGGAGCCAACGAGACCACCGTCGGCGCAGAGCGCCATGCCCCGCTTGTTGGGGAGTTTGACCTACTGCAGCGCATCCAGATAAGTGCCAAGATACCAGTCATCCACTGTGGCAGGATCAATCCCGGTGAGCAAAGTGCTGATCGATTTCCGTCAGGGGCAACAAGAAATGTTCTGTTTCAACCGACTTTTCCTTGCACCGCTGCCGGGAGGTCAAACTTCTGAGGTTGCTGGCTGACCCGATATTCATCGGGTTGGAGATAGTCAAAATACCCGACCTCGAAGCGTGTGCACAGCGCGGTCAGGAAAGTCTATAGAGAGTCGTACTCCGCGATGTCATCTAAAGTCTTATACAGCACGTGGTGGCCCTGCTACTAAGGACCTTGGCAAAGTGTTCCATGGCTGCGAAGAATGCACAGATTTTCTGCATATAATGTCTGACATAACTGGCCTCCTGCTTTAACCCAGCCACAACGATCAAAACCGGTTCATCCGGCTCGCTAAACCATGAGTGCTCGCGATTCAGCTGATCGCCGAGGATCAGGCGAAGGCGTCGGTACTGAAGATTGAGGGCTTTCTGTCGGCATTGAGTGCGCTGCGGCCACTGATTCAGACCTGACTGAAGAACTGCTGGTGATGATTGTGCGTATCTTATTGGCAAATCCTGGTTATTATGCCGAGCATGATACATTCGCGCTTGATCAATTCTTTGGGCTATGCCGGCTTGCTGCCGTTCCTCGCCGCGGTCTGGGCTGCATATGCGGACTTGTCTTTCGGGGCATGGTCAACGCCGCACCTGTTTCTGAGTTACAGCGTGATTATCCTAAGTTTTCTGGCTGGCGCTTTGTGGGGTAAAGCGAAAGAGCTGGAGGAGTCCAATGTCAATCGCTTCCTGCTGATTAGCAGTAATGTATTTGCCCTGACGGCATGGCTGGCTGTTCTGCTGGGCAGAGACTACCTGTTAGCAGGCCTTGCAGTCTCGATGACTGGCTTTATTTTAGTGTATCTTGTTGAGCACAAAACGCGGGGTCTGCTGCTGCAGGGAATGGACTCAACCTACCTTAAATTTCGGCTAACGCTAACCTCTGTAGTTTGTATTGCTCACCTGGTAATTATAGCTCTAACACAGTGAATTCTTATGAACGATACCGTACTAACGATTTTCTATGATGGTCGCTGTCCGCTTTGTGCCGCGGAGATGAAGCAGTTGCGCCAACTTGACGATGCCGGAAAGTTGTATCTGGAAGATATTAATCGGCCAGACTTCAAACAGCGGTTTCCCCACATAGATCCGGTTGAAGCCGATCGTGTGCTTCACGGGCAGCAGGCCAACGGGACGCTGATCTACGGGCTGGATGTCACCCAGCAGGCATGGGCTCTGGTCGGCCGCCACCAATGGTTGAAACTGTTACGTCTGCCCTTGGTGCGCTGGTTTGCGGATTTGGGCTACCTGTTTTTTGCCAGATATCGACGTCAGATTTCGCGCCTGCTCACCGGTTCTTCCCGATGCGATGCCGAGGTCTGTTACAAGATCTCCGCCAGCGCATCTGCCGAAACTTCTCAGACCAAAGATATTCGCTAAATATATGCAGCAACTGGTAATAGGTGCAGGCAGTGCAATCGCGAAGGCTCTGATTCAGCAAAACCTTAATCAGGGAGACTCGATAATAGCAGTGAGTCGCCAGGCGGGCAGCCTTGAGGAGTCATCTGCAGGCAGTCGTCTGCAAAGGCTGCAATGCGATTACACCGAGTCATCGATCGACGCAGTCTGCGCTGAACTGCGGGAATCCGGCATCGTCTTTGATCGGGTCACGATATGTAATGGCATACTGCATCATGAGGGTCTGTCACCGGAAAAAAGGCTGGAGAATACCTCTGTTGCCCCCTTGGAGACGGTGATGCGAATCAATGCTTTTGTCCCACTGATGTGGGTAAAAGCGCTTAAGCCCCTGCTTAAGTTGAACGGAAAACCTTGCGTTATCACCGCGCTCAGTGCTCGCGTTGGCAGTATTGGCGACAATGAGAGTGGGGGTTGGTACGCCTACCGAGCCTCCAAGGCGGCTCTGAACATGCTGTTGAAAACGGCGGCTTTGGAATATCGGCGAGAAGCGAAGCTGGTCCAGTTTCTCCTGTTTCACCCTGGAAGTACAGACTCACCGCTGTCGAAACCATTTCAGAAAAATATCAGCCCCACAAAGCTGTTTACCCCTGAGTTTGTAGCCAGGCAGTTAACGAGGCTTCAGGGCGACCTGAGACCTGACCTGCCGATTCAGTTTCTCGACTGGCAGGGCAAGCGGGTTGAGTGGTAGCAGACTTTCCAGGGGTTACTCGTGACCACTCTGTCCGCTACCCCGAACTATCTTGTTAGTTGTTTTTTGGGTGAGCCAGCAGCCACTCTACGACTTGGGCCGCGAAAGTATCAGAGAACATTGGTGAGTGCACTCCGGAGGCGATAGTCCATAGTTCAGCAGATCCTCCCTCCTTGCAGCCAATTTCAAACTTGAGCACACCGGTTTCATGCCCTGGCAGACTTGCTTCTAAATCGCGCAGCTCACGTCCTGCTCCTGCCTCAGCGCAGCCGTTATAGTCAGCCCAACGTCGAACTGATCGCAGTGCGCCGGGATATCTGCCACCTCTGCCATTAAAATATTCGCGTGTATCGCCACCTTGAAAATCAATAATTCTGTCGTTGGTTCCATGAATTTGGAGAATATGTACTGCGTTTGGTGGAGGGTCGCGTTGATCGCTATGGTTCGCTCCTGCGAGACTCACTATAGCTGATATTTTATCTGAATGTTCGTAAGCCATCCTGTAAGACATAAACCCGCCATTGGAGTGGCCTATCAAATATATACGCCTCCCGTCTACATTGTAGACCTTTTGCATCTCCTCAATGATTGAACGGATATAGCCGCTATCATCGACCTCGGAGTCAAAGAAATTGCAGCAGGCGTCGGAGGCGTTCCAGAAGCGGTTCTGTCTGCCGGTTGTTTCCTGCGTCCCATCAGGAGCAACGAATAGAAAGCCATAATCATCAACGAAATCACTGACCTTAAAGTAGTTGTCGATGCGTCGGCCATTCGAAGTATATCCGTGCAATAAAATGACGAGGGGATAGGAGTCTGAATTGCTATATGTGCTTGGTATCTTGACAAGTACGTCGCCGCGCCCAAAGTTGATATCTTGAGCCATGCTACTGAAAGCGAATCCAAGCCCGATCAGAGAACCTAGTATTATTGTTTTGAATAGATGCTTTTTCATCAGTGTTTCCCTTTTCTTAGGTTCAGGGCTTCAGGGTTTCAAGATTACCTTGCCAGTAGTTTGTCGTCCTTCAAGGGCCTCGTGAGCAGCCGTAGCCTTCGCAAGCGGATAGAAATGCTCCGCCCGCAGTTTTAGCGTTCCATCCTTAATCCAGGTGAAGACTTCGCCGCTGCGCCACTCAAGGTCTTCACGGGATGCCAGATAGTCAAATAGGGTGGGACGTGTCAAGAACAATGATCCTTTGGGGCCTAGAGTCGCGGGATTGAACTCAGTGACCGGGCCGCTGGCGTTTCCGTACAGGACCATGTGACCGAACCGTGCGAGGCAATCAATACTTTTAGCAAAGGTTGCCGCACCCACTGAATCATACGCGACATTGACGCCCGCGCCGTCGGTCATTCGCATCACTTCCGAGTGGAAATCCTGCTCAGTGTAGAGAATCACTTCGTCTGCGCCGGCGTCGCGGGCGAGCTCGGCTTTTTCTTCGGTGGAGACAGTGCCAATGACAAAGCCGCCAAGCATTTTCACCATCTGAATCAGGAGCAAGCCTACCCCTCCAGCAGCTGCATGGATTAGGCAGCGGTCTCCCGCTTTAACTAGGTAAGTCGACATACACAGATAGTGAGCTGTACAACCCTGAAGCATGGCAGCGGCGCCTTGGTCAAAACTGACGCCTTCGGGAATCGCGACTAGTTTGTCCGCTGGTACGGCTGCAAACTCTGCGTAGGCGCCTGCCACATTGGTGTAGGCCACTCTGTCCCCGATATTGAATCCGGTCACATTTGCTCCTATCTCGACCACTGTTCCGGCGGCCTCAAGACCCAGGGTGGATGGGAGTGGGATTTGATAGAGGCCGCTGCGCTGGTAGGTGTCGATAAAATTTATGCCGGCCGACTCGATTTTCAAGAGCACTTCACCCTCGCCAATGCAGGGCGTGTCGACATCCACGAACGCGAGTACTTCGGGTCCGCCGTGCTCATTCACTCTGATCGCTTTCATACCGAATATCTCAATGGATCCTCAAGAAAATGCTTTATCTCAGAATTCGAAGGTGCTGACAACGTTATTCGCCAGTCTGGCACTGAGCAGGGCAGAGGGTTATGCTATCTCGAAGTCCACAAGCCGCTAAGAGGTGAACTCTCATGTCAATAAAAGCGCTGCACTTCGCTGGTTTTCGAATCATTGCCTCGCTCTTGACCGCCATGGTTTCATCTGCTGTTTACGGCCAATCTGAGACAGACTTCGAGTTCGAATTCGCGCAGTCGCGCCTGATTCACACCGCTGACGCGGGCGATATTCTTGTGGTGCCTTTCGCGCAGGGTCTGGCGAATCCTTTTGATCTCGCTTTCCGACACAACGGCGACATACTGGTGACCGAGCGCTATACGGGACAACTCAGAGTTATTCGGAAGGGTGTCTTGCTGCCCAATGCGGTCGCTGGTGTGCCGGACGTCTACTCGGAAGTCTTCCGGGCGGGACTCATGTCGATTGCCCTACATCCGGATAATGATGCGCTGGTGTTTCTCAGTTACACCAAGCCCATCCAAGTTGATGGCGAACCGGAACAGACCGTGGCGCTGGCTAGAGGAACCCTAGATGGTGACGAGCTGATTAATGTTGAGGAAATCTTCGTCGCAGAAGGGCTAGATCGCGGCATCGCTGCCGCTAAGTTGCTGTTTGCGCCGGACGGACACCTTCTGATGTCGATTGGGGGCGCTTACATGTACATGGGTTTGGGGGATTATGCGCAGGATCCGTCGGTACACTACGGCAAGCTGCTGCGTCTCGACAGCGATGGGGCTCCCGCAGCAGACAATCCGTTTTTAGAATCGGGGAAGTTTCTTCCTGAAGTGTATTCTGTCGGGCATCGCAATCAGATCGGCATGGATTTCCACCCGCAAACGGGAGAGCTCTGGGCTTCTGAAAACGGCCCTCAGGGAGGTGATGAGGTCAACATTATCAGGCCCGGTGCCAACTATGGTTGGCCGGGAGTTTCTTACAGCAGGCAGTATCGTGGCGACTGGGTTAGCGACAGGCAATGGCAGAGCGACATCGTTCAGCCAGAAATCCTCTGGTGGCCGTCAATTGCGCCGGCGGGTTTGGCTTTCTACACAGGGGATAAAGTCGAGTCATGGCAGGGTGACTTGTTTGTGGGTGCTATGCTGCAAGGCCGCATCCCGGGTACGGGGCATGTCGAACGGATAGTGTTTAATTCTCGGGGTCAGGAGGTCCGAAGAGAAAGCCTTCTGAGAGATCTGGGCGCGCGGATTACCGCAGTCAAGCAAGGGCCTGATGGCTATCTCTATGCGCTGGCTGATGAGGAACACGGCGCCATTCTCCGGTTTGAGCGCCCGCAGGTCCAGCCGTAGAGGCTCTCCGATTTACTAGCCCAGGGCCGTTCCGATGGCGACTAGGAAAATACTTGTTGGTGTCATAGAACGCACCACTGTGCGCCAAAGTTTATAACCCCCAGACTCATCTAGACCGAGTTCATAGCAGGTGGCCTCTCTTGGCATCACTAAACCTAAAAAGATCGAGGTGAAGCATGCGCTGGTCGGAATCAGATTGTTGACCATGGAGTGATCAATGATACGAAAGATGGCCACGTCTTCAAACACAAGGGTGGAGTTAAGTGGTAGAAAATCTGCCCAGAGGTTGTGAGATAAGACCTACCCAAGCTCCATGATCAGGCCAGATCTTCTGCAAACAGAGTCATCCGAAACCGACAGGATCCGGGTATTTTAATCAGGCGTGACATGGGAGATTCGAGCATGGAAATCGATGTGCTGAGAGCGGCAAATAAAAGAGAAAACAGGTTAGCCTAGCAAAGAGTATCGCCCCGGCGTGAAATCTGCTTTACTGATCCGCTTCTAGATAATAACTATAAGGTCACGTCATGTTTAAGAAGTTCGTCTTGCCGCTTATCACTTTACTAGGATGGCAGGTGGGCGCAGCGCAAATCCTCGAAGTTGATACGGCGGCAGGAAGCTATCAGGGCCTGCCGTCACCGCTCGCCAGTGACGTTTCAGTATTCAGGGGATTGGCTTTTGCAGCGCCTCCGGTCGGGGATATGCGCTGGAAACCGCCGTTACCGCCGGCCACTTTTTCCGGTGTTAGACTGGCCGAACGCTCCGGTTCGGCCTGCTGGCAGGCGCGAACATCAGACAACAGTGTCTATGCCCGTGGCAATTTGGACCGGTCAGAAGACTGTCTGACTCTCAACGTATTCACCGCTGCCGTCGATGACAGCGCAGGACTGCCGGTGATGATCTGGTTTCATGGTGGCAGCAATACTGCCGGGCATGGTGGGGCGCGAATTTTTGATGGTACCAATCTAGCAGCACGGGGCGCAGTTGTTGTGACGGCAAATTATCGCCTCGGGCCGCTCGGATTTCTGGCGCATCCGGCGTTGACGGCAGAGTCGGAGCAAGCCGCTTCCGGCAACTATGGGCTGCTGGACCAGGTTGCGGCACTGCAATGGGTGCAGAAAAATATTGCGCATTTCGGCGGAGATCCCGGAAGGGTCACTATATTCGGACAATCCGCCGGCGGTGAGGACGTCTGTCTGCTTATGGCTTCTCCGCTAACGACTGGTCTGATTCATCGGGTCATTGGTCAATCCCCTTCCAGCGGGTGTGTGCGTCTCGAGCGACCCCTTCAGGGCGGGGCAGATTCCGCTCATGCGAGTGGGGTCAGATTTTTGGGGGCGCTGGGTATCAAGGATTCGGGGGCGCTAGCGCTAGCAGCCATGCGTGATTTATCGCCAGAAGAAATCACCGCTACAGCGTCGTCAGAAGGCAATTCCACTGGTCCTATTATCGATGGTTGGGTTCTGCCGGAGGCGCCAGCGCGTCTTTTTGCGCAAGGGGATTACAATCATGTCCCGGTGATGATGGGTGCGCTGGCTGAGGAATATTCCGGTTTGCAGGCGGGAGCGGCTGAGATTTCAGAAGCTGATCTGGACGCGTTTCTGACCCGACGCTTTGGTGTTGACGGGCTTGCGCTGAAAACAGGCTACAAGGGCTTGATTGGGCTTTCTCCGATTTCCGCTCGGAAAGCAATAGCTGGCGACAACGGGTTTATTCGCACGGTCAGGGACTGGGCACGATTGATCTCAGCTAACAATGATACGGCCTATGTCTATTATTTTTCCCGCCCGGTGCCGGTGTTTCGTCTTTACATGCCTTCCATGCCAGATCTCGCTGGCGACGGGGGTGGCAGATCACTGGGGGCCTATCATTCCGGAGAGCTTGCCTACGTATTCGATAATCTGGGCACGGTCGGGATAGGTTGGGAGTCGGATGATTATCTGCTGTCCGCCACGATTGCTGACTACTGGTTTAATTTTGCCAAAAGCGGAAATCCAAATGCTCCAGGTCTTCCCTACTGGCCTGCTTATGAGCCAACAAAAGATGAGGTACAGGTGCTTGATGTGGAGGTGCGAAATGCCGTACATCCCCGCAGTGCTTTTATAGACCGGATTGAGGCGCTAGCCACTCAGTGACGGGCACGGCATTCAGGGTTTGACTCAGGGTCTGGAGGTCCGCGCTTTGGGTCCCAGCTGACTGGGGAGCAATTCGTAGGCCAGCTTGACCCACTCACATAGCAGGGGTCTGGTGTCCCTCGGATCAATGACTTCTTCTATGCCAAACGCTTCTGCAGTTCGCAGGGGAGAACGATATTGCTCCAGCATATCTTCAAGCTCTCGCCGTCGAAGTTCAGGGTCCTCTGCTGACTCTATGTCGCGTCGATAGGCAGCCTGAACGCCGCCTTCGATGGGAAGCGAACCCCAGTCGGCCGATGGCCAAGCATAACGTAGGTTGAGCCCATCGGATTTGCCATGCCCGGCGCCGGCTACACCATAGCAGCGTCGGATGATGACGGATACCCAGGGTATGCTAGACTGGTAAACAGCCATCAAAGCACGGCTGCCCAATCGCACAGTGCCCTCCTGTTCTGCTTCTGCCCCAATTAAAAAGCCGGGATTGTCCACTAGGTTTATCATGGGCAGGTGGAAGGTGTCACACAGATCAACGAAGCGCATCATTTTTTCTGAAGCAGACGCATTTACCGCGCCACCGTGGTGTTTTGTGTTGTTGGCCATGAGGCCAACTGCGTGACCATCCATTCTGGCTAATCCGACAGTCAGTGACTGGCCGTATGCCGGACTGATCTCGAAGAAGGAGTCCCGATCGACAACGGCGCTTATGATCTGGCCTATTTCGTACATCTCGCGGCGATTGCGGGGTATCACCGAGAGTAATTCATTATCGCGCCGGTCAATAGGATCACTGCATGGCAAAATTGGTGGCAGATGCCACACATTCTGCGGCAAGTATGAGAGAAACTTCTTAATAGTCAGGAAGGCTTCCTTTTCACTGGCCACTTCGTTATCAACTGCGCCGCTTACTTGGGCATGAATTTGTGAGCCGCCAAGTTCGTTTTTTTCTACAGGCTTGCCAAAGCCTCGTTCCACGACTGGAGGGCCAGCAACAAATAATTGGCTTGTTTCTTTGATCATTAATGAAAAGTGGGAAATGGTGACGCGCACAGCGCCGAGGCCGGCAACCGAGCCCATACAGGCACAAACTACCGGTACCTGTCCCATTAGTTCCATGGTGGTGTTGAATCCCTGTAAAGCGGGGACACAGGAATAGCCGACCATTTCAAGCGTTTTGACGCTTCCGCCACCGCCGCTGCCATCAACCAGGCGGACCAAGGGAAGCCGCATTTCTAGAGCGTATTTCTCTCCATAGCCAGATTTGTCTCCAATCTTGGCATCCGCTGCTCCACCGCGCACAGTAAAATCGTCGCCGCCGATGACGACTTTGCGGCCGTCTAAATTCGCTGTGCCTAATACAAAATTTGATGGCGTGAACGATTGTAGAATGCCATGCTCGTCATACCTCGCCTTGCCGGCCAGAGCGCCGATCTCACGGAAGGTGTTTTCGTCAACCAGGGTCGAAATTCGTTCTCGGACAGTCAACCGGCCATTGTCGTGCTGCCGCTTGACTCGCTCCTCTCCACCCATTTCTTGAGCCAGAGCCTCGCGCCTGCGTATTTCATCGACTTCATGTTGCCAGGACATATGAACCTGCCATTACCGTTTATGTCGCTTGGTTCTATCACGAAATGCCCCAAGAGTTAAAGTCGGCGCGTATCTTGAGATTCGGTGCACCTAATCCGTCTGCCTTTTTGGGCGTAAAACGAGCTTCAGTCTCCGTGTTTTGCAATTTAAGTATAATGCTCCCACAAAACAAGACCAGCAGTATGTCGAGCTTGTAGCAGACCAGAAGAAAGCTGTGGCAAAAAAAAGGGGTGGCCATTGCCACCCCTTCATTGTTTTCCGATCTAGCTGATCTTAGAAGTCAGCTCGAAGGCGAGCGTAGTAGTAACCACCCTGCCATGGAACGAAGGTACCTGAGGAGTAGACACGGCCACAGCAAAAATCGCTGATGGTGTCTATGTCAGGATACTCGTCGAAGACGTTTCGAGCGCCTGCAGACAGGTTGAACATGTCATTTATCTGCCACTGACCTTCTAAATCAAATTGGTAGAAATCAGGCAGCGTCTGGAAACGCAGTCCGTCTGGGCCTGAGCCACCTCGGTTTGAATTAGTAGATTCACCGAACCACTGGAGACGAGCGATGAGCTGCAGGTCATCACCCAGCTGTTGGATACCTGTGAAAATACCACGCCACTGCGGGTCGGCATTCACAAAATCCCAACGATTTTCAGCGTTCAAGTACACGCTTGGATCAGATTCAAATGAATTCTCAGTGTAGTTAATTGCTGCAGAGACGTTCGTTGAGTCTCCAAGCGGCAAAGTTGCTACGAGGTCAACACCTTCGGTACGGCTGTCGAATGCGTTAGTAAAGTAGAAAACACCGCCAATCGAGTTGGCGCCAGCAACACCGGCTGCGTCGAGCGCCTGGTAGTTAGCGTAGGCGGAACCAGAGGTTGGATCTGTAGACACCGCTCGAGTCGAGATCGCATTTGTGCGGTCATCGATATCGATCCGATAGTAGTCTAAAGTCAAATCCATCTCACCAATCGAACCAGTAAGCCCTATAGTAAAGCTGTTGGACAGCTCAGGCTTGAGTGGCGTAGCGCCAAGTGCCTGTGCAACTGGGCCACCAGCTGGGAACAGACCTGTTGCTACTGGGATACCATCAGGAAGACGTGTCGATACGTTTACCGTGCCTTGCTGTCCAGGTGTAGGAGCCCGGAAACCGGTTCCGATTGACGCTCTGGCATTCCACATGTCGTTTAATTCAAGTCGGCCGGCAAGCTGGAAGAGAATCTCGGAATCGAAGTCTTCATAGTTTTCGTAACGTACCGCACCCTGCAGGAACAAGCTGTCGGTTACGTCACCACTCAGTTCACCGTATACCGCAAACGAGTTTCGTTCAAACACGTTTGTGAATTGTGGATTGTTACCTGGGAAACCGTTTGAACCAACACCGACAACTGTGTAAACAGGATCGTCTGAATCGGCACAGTTAAGAGTAGAGCCACCGGCTATAGCATTGATCCCATTCGGCGCTGTAGTGCCGTCTGCATTACAGAGATCCCATGGATCTTGTCTTGCGTAGGGGCCAGCGACGTAGGAGGCAGGATCGCCTTGACGCAACTCATACTCTTCACCCATATAGCTTGCGCCGAATGCGAAGAGTGCTGGGCCGGCTAGGCCTGCGTCGAACTCGTACGTAAAGTCAGCTTGGAACTGAGTCTCGGAGTTGATCAGGTCACTCGGGCGGAAGCTAGTCGGAACAGTGCCAGCCGAGTCACCCAATGATGGGTTAATTGTGTTAAATAGAGTGTACTGAATTTCACTTTCACCTGTTCGGGCGCTGAAATCATATGTCAGGCCGTTATCCAGCTCGCCTCGCATGCCGCCGAGCAACGAGAAGTCGAGGACATCACCGTTGAACTGTGGCGTGAAGCCTCCGGGGAAAATTTGAAGCGGTGAATAAATTGAGCCGTCAGGCCGACGCAGATCTTCGATAGTTCCGTTACCCGGATATCGATAGAAGAAGTTACCGTCCGTGCTCGAGTCGGAAAAGTTACCGTAGCCATAAAGCTCTGTGTCAGCGTCTAGTTGATAACCAGCGTTAACAAAAACACGAGCGGCTTCAGTTTGAGGCTGTCCCCATGGCTGAACGACTTCGGAGATTCCGGCGGCGTTAGCATTCTTCCAGTTAGCTTGATAAGTTGGGTCTTGAGCCGCCGCTTGCTTAGCTGCACTCATCGAGGTGAAGCCAGGAAGGCTCGGATCCACACACCACCAAGAATGGCAGTACTGCTTTCCGCGATTGGTACGGTCAGCTTCATTGAATTCGCCCGAAATACTGACAAATCCGCTGTCGCCAAGGGGCAGGCCTATGTTGCCGAGCACGGTGGTCATCGCGCCGTCACCCTCGAAGAATTCCCCTTGGTCGATGGTAAGGCTTCCTCCTTCGCTATTGTCATTCAATATAAAGTTAATAACGCCAGCCATCGCATCAGAACCATATTGAGCCGACGCGCCATCGCGTAGTACTTCAATGTTTTTCAGTGCTGAGGCTGGAACTGTTGCCATGTCAGGGCCCTGCGTACCTGAGCCACCGATTGAAACCAGCGCAGCTCTGTGTCGGCGCTTCCCATTGACCAAGACCAAAGTCTTGTCTGTGGGCAATCCGCGCAGTGACGCAGGCCGGATCATGGTCGCGCCGTCCGAAATCGGTTGACGAGCAACGTTGAATGATGGGATCAACGTTTGTAGCACGTTGTTAGTGTCAGTGTGCGAGATCGCTTGGATTTCGTCAGCGCTGAAGACATCAACAGGCACAGGTGAGTCCGATACCGTGCGAGGACGTCCACGCGCGCCGGTGACAACGACTTCTTCGATGTCAGCGCCGCTGTCTTGCGTGAAGGCGACCTGAGGCGCCCCGGTAGCGGCCAAAATAGCTGCTGCCAGCAAGGTCTTTGGGTGTCTACGAAAATTCATTCGTTTCTTACTCCTGGAGTTAAAGTTGTGGGTTTCCCTCTGGAAAGACCGTGACGCATCCTAGCTATATGCATCTAGAAATCAAGGACGGTCAAGTCACATGATAAACCGGCGTGACGCCGGAGAGGGCCTTTATCAACCGCTCAATGTTAAAGCTTTTCCGCCTATTATGAAACACTTTGAAACAACTGATTGGGAGTCAGATCGACGAAGGGGTTCGAAATTCAGGACAGAATTGTCGGGTTTCAGTAAAAATACAATAAAAACAATATGATAGACGTTAAAATGTACCTAAACAGGTGTTTTTTCAACAGTTGCCGGCGCTTTTCGAGGATTCCATCCGGTTCGCTGATGATGGAAATGTCGGATATTTGCGCATTTCCTGAGGGTTTGGCCTGCCTGCCGCACTGTCAATCAGGAATGTCTGGATATTATTGCGTCCACTCAGCGCTCCTTGTGACATGCGGCCTCAGGGATAGACGCCCGAGCCCTTGCTAGATGGCGCAGGCGAAAATGAGCTCGGCTCCGAGTCTCAGTCCTGGCAATAGGAGACCCCGTAGGAGCTGGCCTATGGTGGATGTGGCTTGCCGAGGTTAGCTCGTGAGTCTTGGCACAAGAACAGGGGTCCTTGTCACATACGCCTGGTATTCCGGATCATGTCCCCAGCGCTGCTTTGCACTATCTTCCAGCAGGCGAACGCCGCTGACTTTAATCAGCAGAAAAATAACGAATAGCGGCGAGATCATGGTGACGAGCTGCCAGCCACTGAGGACCGGCAGAGCGACCAGCGCGACGCCCAACCACAGAAGAATCTCGCCAAAATAGTTGGGATGACGGGATCTGGCCCACAGACCAGTGGTAATAAATTTTTCTGCATTCGTTGGGTCGCGCCTGAACACTGTTTTCTGG
>PBTW01000117.1 GCA_002729315.1 Gammaproteobacteria bacterium | reverse complement strand
GGACATCGAAACTCTGTCAGCAATTTTTGGTGAACCCATATTTCCATTCGTGGTGCGCATCATTGCCGATCAGCCTGGCACCCTAACAAGGCACTGGCCGGCGGTCCAGCCTGAAATTAACCAGAATTTGTCTTACGCTGTTCAATGGTTTAGCTTCGGCCTAGCAGTTCTTTTCATTGCGCTGCTGGCGAGCAGCAATCTCTGGACACTGCTAAAAGGAACTGATCCCGCTGTCGCTGACACCACCGATTGAGGACGTTGAGGTCAGTTTGTGACATCAGTAGTTTATTGCTGCGAGCTTTGGGCCCTGACCGTAGTTAAGACACTGTTATTAAAAGACGAAAGGGCTATTTGAAAGTTCAATTCGGCACGAATTATGTTACCATTTCGACCGGTGTACGCTGCTGTTATGTTCAGCGTCTAACGTACCCCCAAAGCTATGAGGAGTAGCGATTATGCGCATCACACAGTCAATTCCTACGCTTGCGAGCGCCGCGGCAGCAGCCATGCTTTACATGCCGGTTGACTTGCTGGCCCAATCGGAAGAAGTCACATTCCACAAGGACATTGAACCCATCCTCCAGCGCAGCTGTCAGAGCTGCCACAGGGACGGTGGTGCAGGTCCGATGCCACTCGTGACCTTCGAGCAGGTCGCGCCGTATGCAGGGCTGATCGAATACAAGACTGGACTCCGAGACCGAGCAGGCGCCATGCCTCCTTGGTATATGGAGAAAGATATTGGCATTCAGAATTACAAAGACGACCCTTCGCTGAACGATGAGGAACTGGCCGCAATATCGACATGGGCACGTACCGGCACCCCCAAGGGTGATATTGCTGATGCGCCAGAGCCGTTGGTATTCGACGACAGCATAAAATGGCGCGCCGGGGAGCCTGATTTGGTTGTGGTCATGGATGACATCACCAAACTCGCAGGCACGGCGGATTGGTGGGGTGAGATCCCTTCTGCACCCACTGGCCTGACTGAAGACCGCTACGTCAAGTCAGTTGAAGTTATTGAAGTCAATGACGTGCCGAGCGCAGGCACCGGACGTGAGACCGTTGGTGGTCGTTACATTTTCCATCACATGATCTGGGCCACTGCTCAGATGGATGAAAACGGCGAACGCGTCCCCGGACTGTCAATCCCTTGGCCGGTTCACGAAGTTGGCCGCAACGCTGACATATTCGACGCAGATGCGGGCCGCCTGCTCAAAGCCGGTTCTTGGATCGTTTCAGATTCTGTTCATCTGCACTCTAACGGCGTCGACACGGTAGGTCACCTAGAGGTCGGTTTCAGGTTCCACGACAAAGACTACAAGCCCAAATATCAGAACGCTTTCATCGGACTCGGCAATGGCGTGGACATCAGTATCCAAGGCGGCAAAAAGGATCAGGAACTGCACGCCTACACTGTGTTGGAGCAGCACACGAAAGTGATCACGTTCGAGCCTCATCTACATGCTCCGGGTGAGCGAATGTGTCTGGAGGCGATCTGGGGCTACACAGTCGAGACCTTATCATGCGTGGGCTACGATCATAACTGGGTCCGCGGCTATCCCTACGCAGAGAATGCAGCACCCCTGCTCCCAAAAGGCACAATTCTCCACATTGTCGGATACATGAACAATACAGAATCCAATCCAAACGTACCGGATCCGCGGAACTGGCAGGGCTCAGGCAACCGCTCAGTGACCAACATGTTCATTGATCTTGGTATTCGCGTCACGATGACTGATGAACAGTTCTACGAAGCCATGGAAGAAAGAAGACAGGCACTAAACCTAGGCCCGAACGATCACGTCATCGGCTGCCCGCTTTGCGGTGCCCCTTTAGTAGCACCTCTGGCTGACGCCGACGGCAGCGCGCAAACCGCTGCCAGCGACGATGACTGAGTGATCTGGTTGAACAAAATTGATTGAGTGCTACTGTAAGCAGCACGGCCTCCGCGCTGTGCTCGGAACTTTGTCTCTACTGCTGTTGATGACTCCTGTTGCGGCCTCCGCACAGAGTTATCGCAGCGGCCAGCATGTCGAGCCAGCCTTTGAAGGTTGGAGACCAAATTCTGACGGCACGTTCAGTTTTATGTTCGGATACATGAATGAAAACTGGGAAGAAGAGCCTACTGTTCCGGTCGGAAAGGACAATTTCTTTACACCCGGTAACTCTGACCGGGGCCAACCCACCCACTTCCTTCCGCGGCGGAATCGTTTCAACTTTGAAGTGACGGTCCCAGCAGACTGGGGTGAACGCGAGCTTGTCTGGACCCTCAACGTCAATGGCGTCGAACGAAAAGCTTACGCAACGCTGCGGCAGGATTACCTGGTGGACAATATGGTGATCGCTTCCGAGACAGGATCGTTGGGCGCTGGGACTAGCAGTCCGGAATCCCGAGCCAATGTCCCGCCAGTGGTGATGGTACAGGGAGATCTCGTACGCACTGCGCGCGTCGGAGAGCCAATTAAACTTGTGACCAGCGTCTGGGATGATGGCCTGCCCAAGCGGCGCAGAGACTCCAGCAACACAGCTGAAGAACTCAAACGCCGCATGGAGCGCCCCCCATCTAGGGTTACCGTCGGCAAGGTCAACGGCCTCTTTCTATCCTGGAACATATACCGTGGTGAGGGGAATGCGACTTTCAATCCTCCGTTGCCAAAACCCTGGGAAGATACTCGAACCTCGGCGAATTCACCTTGGGGCGCTCTTTGGCTACCCCCGGAGGTCCCCGAAGATGGCCTCTACGAGGTCGAAGTGACTTTTGATAAGCCCGGCTCCTACGTTTTATGGGCGCGTGCTGATGACGGTGGCCTCTATCACGATGGATATGTAACCGTGCACGTGTCCGAGTGATCACTCGGTCTGCATTGAAGTTTTGAAGACTATATTCCCAGCCCCGATCCGTTTAACCAGGCGGGACTGAATCACCCTGCTGTTCGTTAAGATTAATGGTAAACGGCGGATCAAAGCGGCGAGGCTTCTGATCGATAATAATTTGTGTTCGAGGTGGCGCAACATACTGAATCGTTGGATCACCATAACGCTGACGCAGGATCAGCTCTTCTGCTGCTTGATGATATGATGGCGCTCTGGCGTCCGGACCAAATGCAAAACTGAAGCTGCCTCGGATTAACTGGTCATTAATGCCCAGTACCGCCCACTCGGCTGTGTAATACTTAGCGTCAGAGAGCTCGGGCACTGACAGACTGTAACGAACGCCTGCGGTCGGACGATAGCGAAAATTGATGTCTATCCATTCGCGGGTGTCCTTGCGAAGAGTGAATTTTACCAACCTCACCGCATCGGGGAATTCAATGCTCAGCATCTCTGGAGCTACTTCGAGGACTTCGTCGTTGACAGGGTTCGTGGCCGCTTCAACTGCCGGGCGATGCAGTGTTTGGTGATGAGACCCCTGCACAGTACCAGGATCTTGCGCTAAGGTCAGATAAAGCGAATTGCAGAGTGCTACAGCCACCAAAGTGATCCGCTTCATGTTATCCTTGCCCGCCATAACTTCATCATCCTATCCATCTAGAATCCGCTCTGTGACTTTAAACCCAGACGCATTCTTTATTACTCACTCAGCTGATGCTGAGGCAAAGAATACCATAGTCTGCTACGCGGAAACTTCGCCAAAACCGAATCCGAAACCCTTTACGACACCACAGACATCTCGCCTTATGGAACACGCTGAATTTTTAAGCATTCTCGAAGAACTCAGAACAAGTGAGGATAACACCACGCATTTCTCAGAGGCTTGGTCGCAGGGAAGATCTGCCTTTGGAGGTCTTGCGGCGGCCTTTGCGGTCACAGCGATGCGCAAGCAGATTACGGAAGACATTCCGATGCGCTCCTTAATGGTGTCATTCATTGCGCCGCTTCCTCCCGGAAAAATCGAAGCTAGGGCCAGTATCCAGCGTCAAGGGCGAAATGTTACGCAAATGGTAGGAGAGGTTTTTTCTGATGGTAGGCTTTGTCTCCAGGCCTTAGGGGTATTCGGCATAGATCGGCCAGGCCTGACAGTCGAAGCTGAATCTATCGAACCGCCTTCTCGTGACATCGGTATTACTTTCAGCGACTATCGCAAAAGATTGCCTTCATTCCTTTCTTTTTTTGATGGCAGATGGACAAGTGACGGACTCCCTTATTCAGGAAAAGCTGCCAGAGAATTGAGCTTCTGGGTGAGACACAAAAACCCACTCGAGCAATTTGCCGCGGAGAAACTAGTCGCTCTTGCCGATATACCACCACCGGTGATTCTGTCTCACTTCCAGAAGCCACTCATACCGAGCAGCTCTCTCACCTGGAACCTGGAATTTGTGATGACGCCGGGCTCAATTCACGGGGACTGGTTCTACCTTGAGTTTGTAGTGGATGCGGCTGATAACGGTTATACCCGACAATCAGGAAAGATATACACCGAACAGGGGCAACTTTGTGCACTTACCCGACAGTGTATGGTTTATTTCGATACCCCGCGATCTCCGACCACCCCCTAGGAAGCATCATTGTTAACCGATAAAATCCGCTTGCGGAGGTAGACAGGCATGGCAAAAGCATACATTAACGGAATTCGATCTGTAACAGGGTTTTTGTTTTTCTCCCTGTCATTATTGGCCACTCCTTTAGCTGTCGCTCAGCATAGCCATGGCATCCTTACACCCGGCGTCACTTTTCCAAAAGATGATTCTGTCCTGACGGACCCTCCACGCATGATCACTATGAGCTTTCGGGTCGATGTACGCCTATTAAAACTTGCTCTGTATTCCGCAGCAGGGGAGTGGATCAATATTGGCTTCACCTACGACCCCGAGCGGAAGAACACTAATTTTGTCCTGCCAATTCCCGGAGACCTCCCGTCTTCTGCGTATTACATTGCTCAGTGGTCCGTAACTGATGACCGTCGCGGCTTGGTCAATGGAGAATTCAGATTTGCTTTCGGGCCCGGGGCTATTCCCCCCTCCGAAACCATAGAACTGGAATCTGAGGGAAAAGTAGAAGTACTTCCTGAAACAGGTTCCTATCGGCAAGAAAGTATTGCTACTGACTCCGGCTAACCGCTGACTGTATGAGGGCTCAGCAAGCCAGTCGGCTTACCTGGACCGGAGCTATTTAAAGACAAAGCCCTGATCGGCCAGAAACGCCTTCATGTGGGGCCGGGATTTCTCCGACAGCAAAGTCGCGACCTGTTCTGACCAGCTGATCCCATGTCCACCGCCCGTTCTTGTTCGGTAATATTCTCTGATTGCCTCGTCATAGTCCTCGATCCGATCCGCATCCCCTTCCTCATTGTAATAATCCTGTTTAACCACAACCGGCACAGGGAGCCGCGGCTTGATCTCCGGATCCTGGTCCGGATAGCCCAGACAAAGACCGAACACCGGATATACCCCCTGAGGCAGGCGCAATAGCGCTGAAACGGGCTCCGGGTTATTGCGGATACCACCAATATAACAGATCCCGAGACCTTCCGACTCAGCGGCTGTCACAAGACTTTGCGCCATCAGCGCGACGTCTACCGTGGCTATAATGAAGTGCTCAGTAAAGCCACCCTCAAAAGGCTTTTCATAGGCTTTGCAGTAGTTGCCCGGGCGTTTTAGGTCGGCACAAAAGACAAGAAATTCTGCCGCGGTTTCGACATATTTCTGATTACCCGCCAGTTCAGCCAACTTTGAGCGATTGACGGGTTCAGTCACGCGAACGATGGTGGAACCCTGCAGGAAACTGGATGTTGCTGCGGCTTGTCCAGCCTCGAACAGCGCTTGCAGCAAGTCAGGCGGGATTTTTTCGTCGGTAAATTTTCGAATACTTCGGTGCGATTTCAGCAAATCGATTACTGAAGCCATAGTGAGTTCCTGTTGGTTCAAAGTGTGTTGGTAAGATGCCCGAAAAACGTAGGGATTACTTCATTAATAGCGCTGGATTCGGCATTAATAAGTAACACCAGGCCAATATTGGCCTCGTCTGAGAACGCCATCTCTGACCGATAACCCCGCACGCCACCACCATGATGGACCACGCGCAATCCGGACAGGTCAAAAATTCGCCAACCAATGCCGTAATACGCATTTTCCAAAGTCGCCCAGCGGTTGAAGTAGTTGCCATATGGCGTCTTAATCACCGGTGTGTGCAACTGATTCAAGATGCCCTCGTCAAACAATTCAGGAAATGCGCCAAGATTTGCCCGCAACCACATTGTCATATCGAAGACGCTGGCATTAATTCCAGCCGCCGGAGCAGTGGTATAGTACGCGGGATTAGTGGCCACAGGGCGCCACTGACCGCGGCGCTTTGTGTGAGGAACGGTGGCGTGGGGATCATTTTTATAGGAGTCCAAGCCAACGCTTGCCGAGACCATACCTAACGGTCGAAATATTTGCTCTTCAAGGTATTGCCCGTAGCTGAAGCCGGTGCTTTCTTCAACGACATCCCCGATTAGCGAAAAAATCACATTTTGGTAGCCATAGCACCTACCTGGCTTACACACCGCAGGTATTTCAGCGAATCTGTCTTTAATGCGGTCATAGCTGATGCCATCATCAAGCAAATTTGAATAGGAATGCGGCATAAGGCCAGTGGAATGACTCGCAACCTGCTTCAGTGTGATTGAGCGATAACTGACGCCATTGCCTAAACGCAGGTCTGGGAACAGATCGGAAATTCGTGTCTCCCAACTCTGAAGGTTCTGCTCAACCAGCAGGGTTGCTGCAGCACCGGCAAACGTTTTCGACATGGACGCAATCCTAAAAATCGAATCCGTCGTCACAGGCGCCGTTTGATCAACCTCCCGTACGCCCCAAGTCTGCACATGCATGATCCCCTCCCGGGAGACGATTGCAAGTGCCGCACCGGGTATCTCATTTTCTTGGAGCAGGTAATCCAACCAATCAACATAGGCAGTAAAGTCGTAGTTCAGCGATGAGTGCCCAAACGAATCGTCTGCCGCAGCGCCACTGAACAGAAATATTACGAGACTTGACCCAACTATTTGGAGAATCAGGCGATGAAGCAACAGAATATACGCAAGTGGTGACAATGTATTAACCTGAACCTACTTAAAGCCTCTGCGCGAAGGGCATTCACCAAACCAATGACGCCCTCAGACTTAACTAGCATTGGAGCGCTTGCTCGATCTGAAGCGGCGCGGCAATCAGCTAGGATGCCTGAATAAAACCTGTGGATTTGATAGTTGCCGGTATACGTATAGATCGGCCGAAGGAGCACTCTTTTTAGTGCACCAGGGAGTTTCCGCCGGGCATCGATCCAAAAAATCCAGAAATCAGGAGCACGAGTGTTTGAAGCCAACGGACAACTGCGTTGCAAAACGGCGGTTTAAGTAAATTTAACCCTGTTCCCGTTTATCACAACACCGACATGCTGTTTGAACTAGCGCGGCCACTCTATGAGAGTGTCCTGCTC
>PBTW01000116.1 GCA_002729315.1 Gammaproteobacteria bacterium | reverse complement strand
TATCCAATTGGATACTTCCTCGGCTATCTGGCAGGTGGTACCAACGTTGAAACAGTCAACATTGTGTACAACCTCGCCGACTTGCTGAACAAGATCGCGTTTGGCCTGTTCATCTGGTATGCAGCAAACGAAGACACTTCCAGCAGCCACGGATAAACCAACACCACACCGATCGGTGTTAACATTGAAAAGGCTTCATCCGACGGATGAAGCCTTTTTTTTGTCCTTCATAACTTTTCCCCCCTCTACACTCAGTCACAAAGAAGCATTTGAAAGTGCGCGCTGGTCATTTTTCGGTGGTGAGGTGCTATCAATTTGGCCATAATGAAAGTCAGAGCAATTAAGAAAGGGCCATCAAAATGTTTTCTTCGCCTGTAAAAACTTTCGTATTCACCTTATTTGCACTGATAGCATCTTCTGCGCTCGGCCAAGAGCGAGTCGGGGACTTCTCCCTACTCGACCAAGCTGGATACTTCCACCAGATGAGTTGGTATGACGATAACAAGGCGATTGCGTTTCTAGCACAGGCCAACCATGACGAATCTGTAGCGGATGCTATCCCTGAATTTACACGATTGGCAAAGGCATTCTCAGCCGAGAAGATCCAATTCTTCCTGATCAATTCAATGGGTCTGCGTAACCGAGAGGAAGTTCAAGCTGAGATGGATCGCCTAGGGACACAAATACCGGTCCTGATGGATGACTCCCAAATCATTGGTGAGGCCTTGGGGATACAGCGCTCTGCTGAGTTTATTTTGTTCGACCCTTCTAGTTTCACCGTGATACACCGCGGCTCACTCACCGGTGAGACCGAGAGCATCCTCAATTCCATAGTCGCTGGAGAAAAGTTTACAGCCCCAAAAACTCTCGAAGTTGGACAAGCCATCAACTATGCTGCGGCGAACAATCATCGGCAACATGCGCCAGCATATGAAAAGGATATCGCCCCGATAATTAAAGAAAACTGCGCATCGTGCCACCGGGAGAGCGGCATAGCACCATTTGCTATGGACAGTTACTCCATGATACGGGGGTGGTCGCCCATGATCAGGGAAGTGGTAATGACCAAGCGTATGCCACCAGGACAAATCGACCCACATATTGGTTCATTCGAGAATGATATGCTTCTAACAGATTCAGAGCAGCAAACACTTATGCACTGGATTGAGGCCGGCGCCCCTCGCGACGGGACCACCGACCCGCTAGCACATCTCTCCTGGCCTGAGTCCGAATGGGCATTTGGCGAACCAGACTTGATCATTGATATTCCACCGCAAGAAATTCCCGCGACGGGTGTGCTTGATTATTACAATGTAATGGTTGACGTGGATCTTGAAGAAGATCGTTGGGTCCGAGCAAGCCAATATATTCCCGGAGATCGCACTGTGCTCCATCACACTCTGCACAGCATCATCCCACCAGGTGCAGCTCGGGGCGGATCATTGCTCGGCGGAGATGACCAAGATCGTCCCGGTATTGCGCCTTATATTCCGGGTCAGGCACCACGCATGGAACCTCCAAATACCGGCGGTCTGCTGCGGGCGGGCACAAAGATTACCATGCAAATGCACTACACGACTACGGGGAGAGCTGCAGTAGATGAGAGCCGGATTGGAGTATGGTTCTACCCAAAAAACTTTGTGCCCCAGGAGCGGACCAGCGGCGCCTGCGCCTGCCACTTCACGTCGACCTGGGTCAACATCCCGCCCTATGATCCCGACTACGAGATGACTCAGTCTATTGTTATTGATGATGACGCATACGTTTACAGCTTCACGCCTCACATGCATTTTCGCGGCAAGCGAATGCGCTTCTATGCGACTTTCCCCGATGGCACAACCGAGGAAATGCTGAACATTGCCAACTATAACTATAACTGGCAACTCGCTTACACATTGAAAGAGCCACGCTTCGTGCCCGCAGGGACTAAATTCACTGCGGTTGGCGCATTTGACAACTCGGAACAAAACCAGATGAACCCTGATCCATCCCGTTCAGTGCCCTGGGGTTTGCAGAGCATGGATGAAATGTTCTTCGGCGCGGTAGATTGGAAGTATGTCGATCAGACGAGATACCGGCACTAACCAGTGAAAGCGCCCTTCGGAGCCCACAAACGTCAAGGATTCCGACAAAGCTCAGAGGCCAACGGCTGCCTGGCTTCGGTCTGAGTTCTTCTTGCCTTGCCGCCAAACCGCATCTTTAAACCCTTTTCCATCAAGTCGGGAAGAATCGAAAGATCATGCGAAAATTTTTGTTAGCTCTGTTCGTTGCCACGGTCGGCGGCTGTACAACCTTATCAGACACGTATCAGGTGGTCCGAATCAGCACCCGCCTTGGCGATCTCTTTGTTTGGCTCTACGAAGAAGTACCCGTCCATCGACAGTACTTTATCGATCTAACCAATTCAGGATACTTCGATGACTACTCCTTTAATCGGGTAATCGAAGGATTTGTCGCGCAGGGCGGCTGCCCAGATACGCCTGAAGGCTTTGCTTACTCCATCCACTTACTTGAGCCCGAGTTTCGTCCTCAACTACGGCATGTATATGGCACCTTTGCCGCCGGTAGGGACAACAATCCCGGCAAGCTCTCCGCGGGCTGTCAGTTCTATGTCGTGCATGATGCCAATGGCATCGCAAGGCTCGATGACAATTACACAATCTATGGCTTCGTATTTTCCGGTATGGAGGTGATTGATCAGATCGTTGCTGTAGAGACTGACGAATCGGATGAACCCGTCGAGACCATCAGCCTCGATATCAACATGATCAACATGACCCGCGCAGAAATAGAAGCTAGCGGATTTCGAATTCCGGAGTAAGAGCACTCAGGATGGAGTTCGATCATGCGCACGTGACGGTACCGAGATGTCCCTGTTCACCAGAGTGGGTCTGCCTCTTGACTGGCTCGACTTTCCGATGATTACGCTACCTGTCAGCAGAGACTTTTAAAATGACTTCTATTTTGACTTTGACCGGACGCTCTACCCGCCTGCACCTGCTTTGCGCGTGCCTCTTGGCGGGCAGGCTTTCAGCACAAACGGGAGAGCCGGCGCCACAAACAGCCCAGGCAGCCATCGCGATCCCGGATCCGTACGCCGCAGAAGTCGCCAAAGCAATATTGCTAAGCGGTGGCAATGCAGTGGACGCCGCTATCGCCACAGGGTTTGCTCTGGCAGTGACCTATATTGACGCCGGCAACATTGGCGGTGGCGGGTTCATGCTTACCCACATGGAGGGTGAAAGCGCGTTTCTTGATTACCGCGAAAAAGCTGCCCTTACCGCGCATCGCGATATGTACCTCGACCAACAGGGTGAGGTGATTGAAAATGCGACCCTGATTGGTGCTAAGGCCGCTGCCGTGCCGGGAACAGTTGCCGGGATGTGGGCTGCGCATCAGCGTTACGGGTCGCTACCCTGGCGAGGGCTCCTCCAGCCCGCGATCAAACTTGCGCGGGAAGGGTTTATACCAGCCCCAGCCCTGGTTGATGAGATTCACGCCAATCTTGATTGGTTTGGCAATAAAACCAACTTCAAAGATTATTTTTCGCAGATCAGCGCCGAGCAGCTTTTCCGACAGCCGGAGCTGGCCACGACTCTCGAGCGGATCGCCGATCAGGGCTCTGCAGACTTCTATCGCGGCGAAACAGCCCGACTCATCGTAGCGCAAATGGCAAAGGACGATGGCCTCATCAGCCTGGAGGATCTGGCAAGTTATGAGGCAGTCTGGCGCGAGCCACTAAAAGCCCTGTGGCGCAATTATCAGGTATTGTCCTCGCCTCCGCCCAGTTCAGGCGGTTTCGGGGTCATTCAGCTGTTGAAAATGAAAGACGCGCTAGCTTTTCATTTTGAGGGCGTTGCACACAATTCACCTCAGTATGTGCATCTCGTGTCAGAGATGGAAAAGCGGGTTTTCGCTGATCGGGGAGCGTATCTGGGTGACTCCGATTTTGTCGATATTGATATTGAGACTCTGATTTCGGACAGCTACGTGGAGCGCCGTGCCCGGGAAGTCAACCCGAAAACCATTTCCAGGCTTGACGGTGTGAGCCCCGGCCTCACGTCACCGAACACAACGCATTATTCTATTATCGACCAGTGGGGTAATGCGGTGTCCAATACCTACACGATCAACTGGGCGTTTGGCAGTGGAGTAATTATTGAAGGTGCCGGGTTTCTGCTCAATAACGAAATGGATGACTTTAGCGCCAAGCCGGGCGTTCCTAATATCTATGGCGTTGTCGGAAGCAATGCCAATGAGATTCAGTCGGGCAAGCGGCCACTCTCCTCTATGTCACCGACAATTCTGCTGGAAGGTGATAAAGTTATGATGGTGGTCGGAACCCCCGGGGGCTCAACCATTTTTACCACCGTGTTCCAGACTATCATCAACATTACCGATTTTGGCATGACGCCTCTAGAAGCAGTCGGCGCCACACGCTTTCACCATCAGCTTCTACCTTCGGATTTAATCACCACAAGCATTGCCAACCCTTTGCCAGATCAGACCAAATCGGCACTCAGGGAGCGTGGCTACCGGGTGCAGCCACATGACTGGGAATTCGGCGATGTTCAGCTGATCTGGCGAGACGGAGACACCTTACGACCCGCGGCTGATCCGAGAGACCGGGGAGTTGGTGAAGTTTTTGCCGCGGCTATTGAGAGATAAGCTAAAAACACGGTGATTTGTTAATAAACGACAAAAGATAGGCTAAACTAAATTCCTATCAGCAAGCCGATGGCTAAGCAAAACATGAAAACCTACACACTTGCTACTGATGCCGGCGATATCTCCTACATCGACACCAAGCGCTATCTCTGGATGGCCTCTCTGGCTTATGCCCTCATTCCTTTTCTTGGCATTGGGACTCACGCATTGTTCGGTCACCAGGCATGGCTGGCGTTACCACTCTTCGTTGCTTATGTTGTCGGACCGGTTCTGGACTGGTGGCTGGGAGAGGATGAAAACAACCCTCCGGAGGAAATCGTTCCGTTGCTAGAGGCAGATTCTTATTACCGACTGCTACCCGTGCTAACCGTTCCGCTGCATTTTGCCTCGCTGATCGGTGCGGCGTATTGGGCGAGCACGCAAGCGCTTTCATGGTGGGGTGTACTCCTGCTTGCGATCTCAGCGGGGATCGCCAACGGCTTGGGAATTAACACCGGTCATGAGTTGGGTCACAAAAAGACGCAACTGGAGCGCAACTTGGCAAAGATTGTTTTAGCCGTACCGGCTTATGGGCATTTTAGTATCGAGCACAATCGGGGCCATCACCGCGACGTCGCCACACCGGAAGATCCTGCCTCTTCGAGAATGGGCGAAAGCATCTATAAGTTCGCCAGACGCGAGATTCCCGGCGCGTTCCGTCGAGCCTGGGCGGTTGAGGATGAACGCCTGACCCGGAAGGGAGTCTCGGTATTGAGCTGGGAAAATGAAATTTTACAGTCCTACGCGGTGACATTTGTCTTGCAGATTGCACTCATCGCGACATTTGGTTGGATGATGATTCCCTTTCTGGCCATTCATAATTTTCTCGCCTGGTGGCAACTGACCAGTGCAAACTATATTGAGCACTATGGATTGCTGCGTCAGAAAGAACCGAATGGAAGGTACGAACGCTGCCAACCGTATCACTCGTGGAACAGCAATCATAAATACACGAATCTGGTCTTGTTCCACTTGGAGAGACATTCCGATCATCATGCCCATCCGACTCGGCGCTATCAATCGCTGCGAAATTTCAAAGATGTGCCTCGCTTGCCCAACGGCTACAACGGCATGTTCCCGCTAGCCTACGTACCTTCACTGTGGTTTAGGGTGATGGACCCGAGACTAATGGCTCTACCTCACATTGACGGAGATATGACCCGGATCAACATCGACCCCGAAAAGAAAGAAGCGCTGTATGCGAAATACGGAGTGGCAGGCCACATTGAAAACATACCCGCCACAAAGGCAGTCTGATGAGCTCAGTCTATGAATGCCCATGCTGCGGCTATCGGTATCATCAGGACCTCGGCGATGAACATGAGGGGCTTGCCCCGGGCACCTCTTTTAGCGAGTTACCGGAAGACTGGGTGTGCCCGGACTGCTCTGTCAGGTACAAAGAAGACTTCCAGCCAACGAACTAGTCTGACGCGCCCGGGACGACGCCTTGTGACAGTGAGCTAACGCTTTCAATGCCGACACGGTCGTGCCCCTTTCACTCTGTTCCGAGAATGCTCAATGAAACACTTAATCACGCTTATTTTCGATATAGCTCTGGCCTGAATCATGTGGCAAAAAATCCTGCCCAGGCAACTTGGTAACGAGTGCCCCGGAAATCCGGTCGCACTGTGGCTTTTCTGCCTTGTTACCGCGGTCACGGTGGGCAGAAGCCTGGCTCACATCCTGCTTCCGGATGGGGGTGCGCAGTCGATAGCTACAGTCCCTTTGGATCAGTTCAGCGGGGAAGGCTCTGCCGCTGTCATCACCAGTTTCGCACTGTGGGGTCTATCCCAACTGCTGCTCTCAGTGGTCATGGTGCTGGTTGCGGTTCGCTACCGTGGGCTGATTCCTGCCATGTACTTATTAATTCTGGTGGAATACCTGGGCCGCGTGGCCATCGGTATCGGCAAGCCACTCCCAACGCTGGCAACACCGCCGGGCGCCACGGGCAATCTGTTTTTCATTGCTGCCGCAATGATCGGTCTAGCGCTGTGCTTTCGTGAGACCCGCTCTGACTAGAAAAGCGCATGACCGATCAGGGCAGCCAGCGGGAGGGAAATCGCTGTCCGAATAAGGAAGATGCCGCCAATGTGCACAAAACCCAGGGGTATTTTCGACTTGACAATAAGTGCACCGACTTCTGACATATAAATTAGCTGACACACGGAAACTGTAGCGACGACAAATCGGGTCAGCTCGCTTTCTATGCTGCCCCCCACCAGTGCAGGTAAAAACATATCGGTGAAGCCGACGAACATCAGCGGCGCGGCTGTGTCAGACTCTGCTAATCCAAAAAGATTGAGTACAGCAATCAAGGGAAGACCTAACCAGTTAAACAGCGGCGTGTACTCCGCCAGTATTAGCGCAGCTGTGCCGAGCCCCATCACCACCGGAATCAGGGATAACCAGACCTCTGCAATGCCACGCCCGATGCGAGGTATCAGCTCACCGATGGTGGGCGCCCCGCCAGCCCTTGCCAGGGCCTCATGCACCGCCGCACTCCAGAGTGACTGATAGTTACTGAAATCCCGCAATCCCTGAGGCTCGACGCCGGGGCAGAATTCGTCTTTCAACCTGCTCAATGGAGGAAGTTTTGGTGTGATCAGCGCACAAACAAAGCCGACACCGATGACGCAGGCATACATCGGCAGGAAATAATCCCCCATGCCAATGGCGTTCGCGACCACCAGCGCAAAGGAGACAGACACTACCGAGAAATTGGTGCAGATGGTAGCCGCCTCTCTGGCTGTGTAATAACCACGTTCATACTGCTGGAGGGTAATCAGCACGCCCACTGGACCGGACCCCATCCAAGAAGCCAGAGCATCAATCGCGCTCCGGCCGGGAAGACGAAACAGTTTGTCGAATGCCTTGCTCAGCAAGACACCAACCATCTCCATCAATCCGAACTCAACCAGCAGGGGAAGAAACACTGTCGCGATAGCCATGTAGGTCATGGTGATCGGTATCAGGCTACCCAGGGTCGTGCCGGCGGTGGCGCCACCGATGAGCCAGCCCGGACCGATCTGAAACAGATAACAAAAGGCGGCCACACAACCGAATAGCCTCAGCAGAAACCAGACAGAGCAAAGAGCCAGTCCCTCCGCCAGCCAGTAAAACCTAACGCGGACCGGCTCAGAGACCTGAAAAATGAGGGTAAGCAGGACTGAGATTACAGTGAACATGCCCGCCATCCATTGCAACTGGGTCTTTCCATTATCGATAAACAGGTCACCGAACCAAGCCATACCTACCGTTACCTGGCCATCAATCACCAGAGGCGTGAGGAAAAACACGATGCCGATACCGGACGGTAGCAGGAACTTCAGCCAGTTGGCAGTTGGCAGCTCTTTAATATTCCGTTCCTTTTGCATCAGTAGGTTCTGTTCTGCCTGCTCAGAGTCGGCGCAGTTGATTCAAAATTTCCTGCATATCTTTCGAAACACCTACTGAAATACGCAGATGCTGCGGTAGCTGTTCAAAATGAGTTTGATCGCGAATAACAACGCCAGCGTTCAATAAATGCTTCATAGCGTCAGATGCCTTTTTAAAGCGCACCAGCAGGAAATTTGTCATGCTTTCATACACCTGCTCAATAGCATCCAGCAGAATCAATTCCTTGCGAGCCTGCTCTCTCAAAGCAATAACCCGCTCGCAGCAGGACCGCATGTACTCAATGCCCGGATCGGAAAGTGCATTAATGCCAATCCGCGCACTATCATCTGGCATGGGGTACGGAGGAATGAGTTTGTTGATCTGCTCAAGCACCTCTTCTGCGGCGATAATGAAACCAACCCGAATGGCAGCCAGAGCAAATGCTTTGGATAGAGTGCGAATGATCACCAGATTGGGATGGTCAGCAAGCATCGGAAGCAAGGTGTCGGACGGGGTGTACTCGATATATGCCTCGTCAATGACGACGAATGCCTGATCACGCTGCGCCTCCGCGATGCGGATAATGTCCGACACTGCCATCAGATTGCCAGTGGGATTATTGGGATTACAAATAAACAAGATCTTCAAGCGCTTTTGGTCAGCCGCGGCCTGCTGGTTTGCGTCGACATTCAGAGCGAACTGATCATTCAGCGGCACCGTCTCTACCGCCACCCCGTGAGCTTGAGCGACAAATTCGTACATCGAATAGGTCGGACTCTGAATTCGAATGGCATCCTGGTGCGGCTCGCAATAGGTCCTGATCAGTAAATCAATCGCTTCATCAGCCCCCCGAACCGCCAGCACGTTGTCAGGGCTCACATTTGCATAACGACCGTAGGCTTTCGCCAGCTCGGTCGGCAAAAAATCAGGATAGCGATTCCAGGTTTCGTTCTCAGGCATCTGGTATGGAGGGAAAGCCGATTCATTTGCGTTCAGATAGATCTGACCCATCCCGCCTATCCGGCGTGCTGATTGGTAAGGGGCCAAGTCTTTGAGGGCCGTTACGACCAGTTTATTCGCCAGCGACATAGATGTAGACAGGGAATGAGAAATGATCAGTATTCTGACATGAGCAAGACGTTTCTCCCAGCGCTAACGGCCCATTAAAATGTGCCTCGTACCTTAATGGCTAAGGTAGGTCCGTTAATAGAGCAGGAGTCCTCTACTTCGTTTACATATCCCGTAACGGTCGTACCGCCCGCATAGCGCGTGCGCAAGCGACAGCGTTCGCCAGAGTCTCGAGCCTCGAACCTGTATACAAGACCACCCCAAGCCTGCGTTTCTGCCCAGGCAAACCAAGACCAATCCGGGGAGTAATGCTCGGTCTTATCGATATCCCAGCCCATGAAGTCGTTCAGAAACCTTTTGTTGCCATTAAAACCCCAGTTCGTATTGTTTAATCTAGGAATGTCATGACGGAAACCAACTGCATATCTGCTCCCCCCCGCATTGCCGGGCATCGAGCGCTCCCGGTCTCTTCCAAGGATAGAATCATAATGAGTCGCTTCCTCGAGACTAAGGCCGGCAGTCAACAACATATTAGGCTGATTCAAGAATCCTAGGCGCAGGCTGTTGTTGAGGTTCAGTCCATAGCGTCTACCATCTCCTGTATTTCCCCGGGCAGATAGGGTTCCTCCGTCGCGCGAAACATCGACATTATCGATCACATCAAACACGGTTTGATAAAACAGTTGAGTATTTATTACACCTGCATCATTGGGGAGTCGATATTCGAGGTTCGCTTCATAATTCCACCAAGACATCTGCTGAATTTCTGAGTTCCCTTCAAAAGAATTCTGTTCATCATCCCGCTGATCTACGCCCGCCGTAAAATCCCTGAAGCTCAGTTGATTCACTATTTTCTGAACGATGCCTCTGAATTGAACGCTCGGCGTGATATCAAATCGATAGTCTATCTTAGGCCGGAAAAATGAAAAGTCGCGTGTATTTTCCAATGTGCCACTTTGAGATATTGAGCTATCCTCAACAAGCAATGTAGTCTCTAGCGTCATTCTGTCGTTCACTGACCAGTTATGAATCGCGAAGTACTCCAGCCTCATCTCTTCTACTGTTCCTAATGAACTAGTCACCGGCGTGAGACCGCCAAACTCTTGCCCGCCGGCCACTCCAGTGAGCAGGCCGAGTCGTAAAGACGTATCTACAATGGTTTGGGCTCTTTCAACACCTGCCTCAATAGATTGGCCTTTAGATAGGTCGAAGATATATGACGAGCGAATTATGCGTTCCTGATACTTTTCATAATTGAACAGGTAAAGATCTTTTTCTTCCGAATATGCGGAGGGATCTACCTTAAAACGACTGCGTTCGAACTCGTTCTCTTTTTCATTGACGATGGCAATCGTTTTCCACCTACTCCCGTTATCGAAGACGTGCATGTAGTCGCCGCCAACCTCAAATCCGGTGGATTCACTTGGCTGAGTATCCCGCTCAAAGATCCGGCTTGCGACCACGTCGGCTTGGTATCGGGTAATAACCCGGTCCGTGTCATATTCGATATCATTCCCGGTCCATGAAAAATTCAGATTAGCCGTATCGGTCGGAGAGAACTCATAGCCAAAGTTTGCGGTTAATGATATCGGCCAGCCGTCTGTGGTTTCATCACGCTTCACCGTCTCGGCGAGCTCTCCATATCGGTTGAGCGCTCTTTCAAAGCCGTCACGAAAGTCATAACGGGGCTCGCGCTCGGCACTGAGAAAGTAGTTCAACGCCCCGTATTGCCCCGTTGCCGAGATCTTACCACCCGGAATAAGAGTCCCATCAAGGGCCCTATCCATATTTACCTCGTAAGCAAAACTCACGCTTGAGAGAGCATCATTAAGGACAACATTGATGACCTGCGTTCCCCCGCGGACATCTAACTCGCCTGAAGTCCCCCGAATAATTTCAATGTAGCGCACTTCTGATGCAGGGATGCGTGAAAGCTGAGAATCTCCTTCGTTGCTTTTGCCTGCTATCCGTCGACCATTGATTAATACTTGCTCTCCGCCTGCACCAAGACCTCGGCCACCGCCCCGATTCTGACTGCGGCTACCGCTGCGCGCGAGAGAGATTCCCGGTATGCGTTGCAACATGTCGTTGACTGAATAGGGGTTGAATTGGGCAAAGTACTCAGCGGGATAAGTCACCGTCGCGTCGCTAGCGGTCTCTGGGGCCTGTGCACAAACGTACGGGACACCCAGGATGAGCACGAAAAAGCAAATGTAAGAAAATCCTATGTTTTTGTTATTCACGATTCGATTGGTTCCCCGGAGCCGCAAAAGCAGTGCCTTCATGCGATGGACGTATAGATGATCGTTGCGGATTATGCCTTTTTCACGCCTCATTAGCCTTAGAAAATCGTGTCAAATTATTACAAAGCGCAAATAACAGGAGTTCATTGTAGGCTGAAGAAGAAGGGAGCTTTGCAAATTGTTGGCAGCCCGAAGATGTTTGAAACGCGCTTTATACTAAAGCATTGAGCCTGGTAAACGATACCCAGGACAGAATATTGACGAAGCTACTTCTATATAACTAACATGTCTGACGTAAGTCCCTTGGACCCGTGCCCCTGCTGCTCCGGCAAGCCATTCGCGAAGTGCTGCCAGCCATTTTTAAAGGGCAAAAACGTACCAAAAACGCCAAGACAGGTGATGCGGTCACGTTTCACAGCATACACAATGGGTGGACATGGCCAATATTTAGTGGATACTTGGCACCCCGCCTACGTGCGTGGCAACACCGCCAATTCTTTATCCCTTAAGACCCACGACTGGCGAAACCTCCAGATTCTTCAGTCCGGGCAGCAGGGCAACAGGGGTGGCGTTGAATTTATCGCAGATTTTATCGACAACAAAGGAGAGTTGCAGCGCCATCACGAAGTTTCAGTATTCGAGCGCCACAAAGGGCGTTGGTACTATACTGATGGGCGAGTTCAGGTTCGTCCCGTCAATCAAGCTGCGGGTTAATTCCGCCAGTTCTCATATCACATCCTGACAATCAACCGACCATGAGACCCTTTTGACAAGGCAGTGTTAACAGCCACGATTGTGCTTGTAGTTCAGGGTATTGCAGCAGGGGTTTTACATTTGCTCACCGGGGGTATGGATTAACCGGCCTGGCTGTAGCTCTCCACTGCTTTGAGCGAATATCAAAAACGCAGCAAGGCACCCGTGCAACTGCTCTATAGTTGAATCAAGATACTCGTCAAAATCGAAGCATTTCTTCCTTCACCAGCTGAGCCTGAATCTGCTCGTCAGTAAAAGGCAAATCCACCCAACCACTTTGCGAATACACCTTAGTCAGATCAGAGTAATAAGACGAATCTGGTTCCGGAGACTGAGAATAAGTCAGGATGGCATCAGCATCCGGCACGCCATTTTCGCTCCAGGTAACGGTCTGGATATAACTGTTACCGTGAGTGATCGGGGTATAACCGCCGATTTCTGGATTGAAGCGCGCAGTGATAACGCTGAACAGCCCCTGCCCACCGGAACCGCCAGGGATTCCAATCTTCTCTCCATTGCGTATGGCGAACTGAACGTCACCCCAAGGGGCATCCAGAGCAATACCGGCTTCCTGCAGAGAAGCCACGCCCGCTTCTAGAGCGGCGACAATCAGCGCCTGGGTGTCTTCATTTTCTATCGTTAATCCCGCTGGCGTATTGAACGGGTCATCCAGATCGAAAGGAGTGGCAAAATGATCCGACAGACCACGCGCGTTGACCCAGAACTGATTAAAGATGTGTGCACCGACACTATCTATATCCTGTCGCCGATCCCATCTAGCGAGGATGGCGCAGGCTTCGGCAAGCCTGACCTGATCAGCGCAGACCTCAAGAATTTCATCCAGTAGCAGCTCGGCGCCATAGTGGCGATGATTGAACAGCAAATCTTTCACCTTTTGCTGAGTGAACTTCTCGCCGCTGCTAATGACCTCATCCACCATAACCAGACCAGCGCGTGTGCGCAGCGAACGGGTGGTTCGCTCGTCACCGATGATCGGCGAGAAGCCTTCCAACCTGCTGTCGGGATTGGACAGCCAGTAGGAGTCATTGCTGTTACTCACAAAGGTGTCAGTGATAAGACTGGGTTGTTCGGTTGGCGGCATCAAGCCCGGATAAGCCGCAGCGGGATCGACCTGCCAATCGCAGCTAGGATCTGAACCATTCAGGGTAATGACCCTTGGATTGCCCGTGTCTACTGCGCAGCGCTCCAGCAGTTCAGCAGAGACATTGGGAATAGCAGACATGTCGGCGTAGAGCGCACCGCCATCACGATCCGCTGCGATAGTATTGACGAACGCAGCACCCTGGTGGGTCGCCAACGCCGTGCGCAGCTCCTCCACATTGCGTGCATTACTGATGTCTCGGTACTGATCGCCGGAGCGATAGTTTTCATAGTTCACATCGCGGATCACATACGCATACTCGTCCGTCCAGGGTGTACCCTGCCCTGCTACCACCGGACCCAGGTGGGTCATGTGAACCGTGCGCGTTGCCATCCCTTCGGACGTCTCAACCTGAATCTCCATCGACTCGATGTTGCGCACCTCATCACCCAAGCGATAGACCATGGGATTACCAGGTACCAGGTCCAGACGGAACATGGTGAATCGTAGCGCAGTGGATACCGTGTGGGACCAGGCTACATGCCGAGTAAAACCAATGGCGATGCGGGCGGTAGAGATCAAACCAACACCCATCACATCTAACTCACCGGGATAGGTCAAATGTGCCATGTGAAACCGGGAGGACCCCTGCCATGGGTAGTGCGGATTCCCCATCAGCATGCCACGACCGCTTTCGGTCAGTGCGCCGCCGAATCCGAGTGCGTTGCTGCCAATCATATCGCGATCGATTCCCAGGTCGAGCGGCTGCAGCTGTGCCAATTCCAGGCCAGGCTCGGAGCTGGCAATCTGGTTCGCAACCCGACCAAGACCATAGCGAATTCCAACACCAAGTGTTATACGGGCCAGGTCACTTTCATCAATCGGGGTAATCCACGGTTCGTTATTGCAGGACTGGGGCATGGCACCACGATTTTTCTCAATGTAATCGTTGTAGCCTTTGATATAGCCCGCGTCCATCGCGGCCGAATCCGCTGAACCATAATTTAGATACTCATCCAGTTTGTCCTGGTTTAACAGGGCACGATGGAAGGCATCCTGATTGATGTTCGCGTCAGTCGCGCCAAAGTATTTTGCTTGCTCACCACGAACCGTCGCAAACTCTCTCGCCAGGACGCAGATGGTATTAGCGGCAATAGCGTGGGCAAAACCATAACCGAGACCTTCCCAGCTGTTGGCCTTGATGTGCGGAATACCGTGCTTCGTCCAGCGCAGCTTTACTTCGTTCCGGGACGTACTCTGCGAAGTACTAAAAGCCCCAGGCTCGGATTGAGCACCGACAGCGTTGGAGGTGGGCGCCTCAGAACAGGCAGTAACACCAAGGACGATTGCAGTGAGCAGAAAAATAGCCAGCGGTTTATTACAATCAAGGCGTGTCATCACTTCCCCCAGTAGACTCAGAGTAACTGTAGAAGCCCAAAGGCTATTCCCTATCCTAAATCTTGTCCAGTTGGTGACGCGAAGCGACTTATGAGGTGCTTTAGGCTGTCTGCCTGCCAACCAGAAACCAGCGCCCCACTGCACGTTGATAATCTGCGTAGCCATCGCCGAAACGCTTTTGAAGATGCGCTTCCTCCAATTCGACTTGCACACTGACAGCGGTCCATCCGACGATCAGGCAAACCAGAGAGAACGCGGTGGGCCAAGCAAGAAAGAACCCCAGCTGAGCGAGGCGCACACCGACGAAGGTCGGATTCCTGGTAAACGCGTAAAGTTGAGTCGTTACCAATTGCTCAGTGGCAGCTTCGTCAATACCCGAGCGCCAGGCCCCTGCCAAGCTCAGACTACCACAGACCGCAAAAGCAAAGCCGAAACACAATAAACCGATCCCCCCAAGCGCGATCCAGTCAACTTGCAAGCTTGCCACGGGGAGCAACCAGCGCTCCATCTCCGGAAACATTAAGCGCAGCCCACAAGCAGCCCAGATCGCGATTCGGAAAAGCCGAAACGTCAGATGGTTCCACCAGTGCCGTGAGAAGCGTTCACCCATGTGAATCATTGATTGACCCTGGTGATTGCGCTTGAGGAGCTTTGCGAACATAAGGTAAAAGAGCGCAACTGCGCTGTAAAATGCAGCGAGGAACATAGCTACGAATTTGGTGACTGCCAGAGTCATCGACGCGACCTCTATTGTTGTTATTCTCGCATCCAAGTTACCAACTACGACAGAAGATTGCGACACCGAGTGTCGCAAAAATCGCATCTAACGTTTTATCTCTTCTTCAATCTCAAGACGCCGGGCCCCCGCCAGAATGCCAGGCAGGGCGTGGTTACCTTCATGACAGGAGTATTCATATAAACCAGAAGAAGGCCGCATTGGCATTTCACCTGTCCATGGCTGCGTGTAAAGCTCAGGATCCTCTATAGTGAAAACGTAGCGGAGTTCATCATCGGCCACCCTATGGAAACGCTCTGTGAGCACCATATTCATCGAGGCATTTGTGCCATAGCCTTGTGCAATTTCCCACTCGCTGAAATTTTTAGTGATCACCACCAAGGTATCACCGTCGTAGTAACCCACAGAATCTCCCAGCCATTTGTTGTATGGGAGGTCACGGTGCCCCTCGTCGATTTTCACGATCCGCGCGTCGTGAACCATCTCGACTACCAGGACAACATGGTCAGGGCTCTGGATGATTTGGAGGTTGTTGTTGTAAACGCTGCTGATGAACGGTGTGCTCGACGAAAAAGCCTTCAGGCAGCGGTCAGAGAGCGGCCTTCCCTCGGGGCCGTCGCTTCGACCAAGGGAATCGGGAAACTGAAATACCGCACTGCCCTGCCGACGTCGGATCGCAGCACCCTGCTCACGATAGGGAATTCGTCCATCCGGCGGATCAATGATAATTGATGTGCGGTATTTACCGTCAATCAGTGCGAGGGACTCCCCAATGCTGAAATATTCAGGATCGTAACCGCCCACATTGGCAGGGTCATTTTGTCGGTTGGTACCAAAATTTTGGTAATCATCAAGAATCTTGGAGGTAGGCTCGAGTGTGCTCAGCATGGTGGCTTCGTCAATCTCAAGTTCGCTGTATTGGGCGGGCCGCTGCAGGCCTGTGCGTGTTTCATAACTCCAAGTGCCCTGTAGATCGGGCACGCCAAAATCCAGAGTTGGAGGGGAGTACTCGATCTGACCGTCAGCCGCTGAAACGAGCAGCCCAGCCAGAGTCAGACTTAGAGCGCTCCTATTCATTGTGTTGAGCATCGGAATTACTCCAGATTAGGTATAAGTTTGATAGAGTCTCACAAGTTTGATGCCGGATGTAGGAAAACAGTAAAAATGATTGTAGTTAAGATGCTTATTCCTTTGCCATAGAATTCGCTGCGACGCAACAGGGCCAAAGATCATTCAAAGGCGTGCTGCTTCGAATGCTTCGGATTTAATTCACGCTTAATCCAATCATCAATGATGCGCTCAAGCAGTTCTAGCGGCAGAGCTCCCTGTCCTAGAAGCACATCGTGAAATTTGAGTCATGGCGTTTCGCCTTCTGTCATTTATGCGATTTCTTTCGGTGCGGTTGTCCTATTCTAAACTACCGCGCAGTTCTTTTGTGGTACATTTTCTGTGCTAGGATAACGGCAACTCGAAAGAAGAGGTCCCCATGAAAATAACATTAAGCGGGGCAAGTGCTTTCGCTTGCGCGCTGCTCGCACTTAATGTCCGGGCAGAAATAGAAATTGATCCTGATGCCACCATTTATGACTCCCCTGCGACTCTGATGGGAATCAATCACATTGGCCTTTCGGTCAAAAATCTGGATAGAACACTGGATTTTTATCAAAGCGTTTCCGGCTTTGAACTGGTCTCCCGGCAATCGGTTCGCAACAGTGCTGCTGCTGATCAACTCTATGGTTTCGAAGGCGTCGCCTATGAAATTGCTGTGCTTGAGGCACCTAATATGCTGTTCGAGTTCATTGAATTCGAACACAACGCCGATAAGCCGATGAGGAAAATGCCGGTAAATGGTCCGGGTATGACGCATACTTGTTTTCAATCCGCATCGTATGACTCAGGATATGAAAAATTCGGCGACGCCGGCGCGGCCATTCTCTCATACAGTAACCGGCCAATAGATCTCGGTGGTTATGGGGTCACCTATGCGTACGGTTATGATCCTGAAGGCAATATGTTCGAGATGGAACAGCTCGACCCTGAACCTTTGGCACAGGTCGAAGCTAAGCTGCGCTGGATCGATGAAGGGCACAGTATGTGGATGACTCAGGTTGCTCTGGTCACCCATGATATTGAAAGGTTGACTAATTGGTATGCCGACGTCATGGCGTTTATGCCCTATCGAACGGGCGATTACGAAGGCCATCCACGCATGGCCGAAGTCGCAGGTGAGCCCTATCTGTCTTTGCTCGCCTCGTGGTTTCGTATGGACTCGCGCGCCAAGACCATTGAGCTCTGGCAATACCGTGATCCAATCACTCCGGAGCCTGCTAGCAAAAAGGGCGTCACTGACTTTGGATACTCCTATTCAATCGAGGTGGGGGATATTGCTGCGGAAGTCGGTCGAATGAGCAGCCTCGGCGTAGAGTTTGTGAGTGAACCGGTAAATATGGGCGACTACCATCAGGTTTATGCGCATGACATTGATGGAAATGTCTTCGCGCTCCGGCAGTGGAATGACCCTGACTCTAAGTTCTCCGTACCGAATCTCGAGCAGTGAAGGTCCCTGTCAAAAAGCGCTGCATTAGTCTGGAAGGCCAGTTCAATAATCAATAGGCTCAGGCAAAGTGGTTTGCCTGCGTGAATTTGTTTCTGGCGAAGGTTGTGGAGAAACTGACATGAAACTAATGAAAGCGTCACCCAAAGTGACCCTATCAGCTCAATTAAGTGAACCAGATCTGAAGGGCCTGGCTGATAACGGCGTTGAGTTAGTGATCTGCAATCGACCGGACGACGAATCCGCCGACCAGGTTGCATTTAGTGTTATTCAACAATCAGCAAAGATACTCGGTATGGAAGCGGTCTCAATCGCTTTTAAAACCGGTGAGATGCGCCGTGAACACATTGAGTCATTTACGCGCTTACTCAACACTGGCAAAAAAATACATGCCTATTGTCGAACGGGCAACCGATCTTTTTGCCTTTATGCAGCATTTCATGCCAGCACAGGCAGACCCGAAGGGGAAATCACAGCGATGTCGCAAGAGTTCGGCTTCGACATCGCGCAACTCATCAGGCCCTACTATGCTGGTGTCGGGGAAGATTAATTAATGGCAAAACACGCGGCATCATTCCTTGTTGCCGGATGGGTGAAGCACTACAACAAGCAAAGCTTCCTGAGCGACCTAATTGCTGCGGTGATCGTGGCCATCATGCTGATACCTCAGTCGCTTGCCTACGCCATGCTGGCGGGGCTACCGCCGGAAGTTTGTCTGTATGCCAGCACTGCTCCTTTGATTGCCTATGCCTTGCTTGGTACGAGCAGCACTCTGTCCGTGGGGCCGGTCGCGATCACCTCCTTAATGACCAGCGCTGCGTTGGCGGAGGTGGCCCAGCAGGGCACGGCCGGCTATCTGACCGGCGCCATCACGCTGGCTACGCTTTCCGGCATCATGCTGTTGGGGTTTGGCCTGCTGCGGCTAGGTTTCCTGGCCAATTTCCTGTCTCACACGGTGGTCTCAGCGTTTATAACGGCGTCAGCCTTGATCATTGCACTCAGTCAGGTTCGTCACGTGCTCGGAATAGAAGCCGAGGGCGATAACCTGTTCGAGTTGGTTCACGCCATCGGCATTCAGTCGAGTGATGCAAATCTCTATACCGTGCTGATCGGCCTTGCGACGCTGACCTTTCTGTTTGCCGTGAGAACCTGGGGTGTCGGTGTGCTGCAGAAAGCGGGTCTGTCTGCACGAACCGCCGAGCTGGCCGCTAAATCAGCACCCGTTATAGGCGTAATTGCTTCGATTCTGGTTACTTTCAGATTTGAACTCGCTGATCGTGGAGTCGCGATTGTCGGAGAAATCCCGACAGGTCTGCCCATGTTCGCGGTGCCTACTTTTTCCCTTGAGCTAGTTGAAATACTGCTCATTCCAGCAGCGCTTATTTCCATTATCGGATACGTCGAGTCGATCTCTGTCGGCAGAACCCTAGGCGCACGCAGGCAAGAAAGAGTGGACAGCAACAGGGAATTGGTCGGTCTTGGAGCGGCAAACCTGTCCTCGGCTTTCTCAGGCGCGCTGCCGGTAACCGGAGGCTTCTCCAGGTCCGTCGTGAACTTTGATGCCGGCGCCGTCACTCAGGGCGCCAGTATCTATACGGCTATTCTTATCGCGCTGGCATCCCTGTTCCTGACACCAGCTCTATATTTTTTGCCGAAAGCTACACTCGCCGCGACGATCATTGTCGCTGTCCTGTCACTGGTCGATTTATCCATTATTAGAAAAACCTGGCGCTATTCGAGAAGCGACAACCTCGCACTACTGATGACTATTTGCGCAACCCTCGGCTTTGGAGTGGAAACAGGTGTAAGCTTTGGTGTGGTGACCTCTCTTGCACTTCACCTTTATCGTACGTCAAGGCCACACATCGCCGAAGTTGGTCTGGTCGAGGGAACGGAGCACTTTCGCAATGTTCGCCGTTATGAGGTTAAGACCGTCCCGGAGATCCTGACTCTGCGGGTTGACGAAAGTCTATTTTTTGCAAACGCAAGCTTTCTTGAAGATGAGATTTTCATGAAACTCACTAGCCAGCCCGCTATCAGGCACGTCATCTTAATGTGTAGCGCAGTGAACGAAGTCGACTTTAGTGCCTTGGAAGTGCTCGAGGAACTGAACAGGCGGTTCGAAGAACAAGGATTGGCGCTCCATCTTTCTGAGGTCAAGGGGCCGGTTCTAGATCGACTGCACCGAATGGCCTTCATGGATCGGCTGTCCGGCGGTCTTTACTTTACCCAACATCAGGCCTTCACAGACATATGTGCACGCCTTCATTCTAGCGCCTTGTCTGAAAAGCCCTAGGTACTGTGCTCTCAAGCGTAGTGGAATCAATGACAAGCGTTCAACGAAGTTCAACTGGAGATTTCAGGGCCAGGCCAACAACCAATCTGACTCGCGGCCTATGGCAGTTGCATCTCTTCGCTTTCCACCTCGCGGGCCCGCTCAAACGCAGCGCGCGGGCCGGCTGAGCGAATTTGCTCCAACCAGAACACACCGTCGTAGGGGTAGCTGTTGCCCCGGGTGCCAATGAAATCCACATCACCGTCACCATCTAGGTCACGCGCCATGAACTTATCAAACATGCCACGTTTACGGCGTGAGATATCGTGGCGTCTCCATTCACCATAAACATTGCCCACGCCCGGGTTTTCAAACCAGCCGATCCGACCGAGAGCCGCGTCGACGCTCACGGAACCGTCGTCACCGGTGCGATCGCCACGACTGTAGCTGCCCGCGATCAAGTCGATGTCACCATCATCATCAATGTCCGCAGAAGCGTAGCCGGTATGGCTGTCTGGCGCAAAGCTGCCGATATAGTTGGCATTCCACGCGTCTCCCTTACGCTCGGGTTGCTCGATCCATACAATCCCACGTGGCGCAGTACCGATGATGTCCAGCCGACCATCACCATTGAGATCCGTATATTCTAGATTGAAACCGGCCATGCTAGCACCGTAAATGCCGACAGCTCGCTCAGTAAAATTCAGGGTGCCATCGCCGGGATTGTCAAAGATGATTAGGCGCGATTCGCCGCGAGTACCCACCACAATGTCCATATCACCATCGCTGTCGATATCAACGGGTTCAGCATTCTGCGGGATGCTGTAATTTCCGAGGATGTGTACTTGCCAGCTTTCTGCCAGCAGTGGATCGCCATGGAGCGTGTGGAGCTCAACCGGTGTTGATCGTGCATAATCCTCAGGTCCGGGAGTCTGGGCTCCCTTATTGGCGGCGGTCAGCTCGGGCACGCCGTCTCCATTAAAGTCCGCTGCGAATACCCGAATGTAGGAACCCTTGTCCCTGGTCAGCGGCAGAATCAATCGCGGCCACTGTGAACCGCGCCTATTGCTGACGGGGTTTTGAAGATAGATCAAATGAGATCGCTCAGCAGCAGCGACAATGTCTAACCACCCATCCCTATTCAAATCCACCAGAACTGCATCTTCAGGCGCGGGAACGTCTTCCGCTTCAGCCACCGTTACATTAAACCAAAGATTTGGATCACTCGATCCATAATGGATACGCACATGGCCAGCCACCGGCGGCACAAAATCTTCGAGAAATGAGGCGGAATCGTATTCAGCATCTGACTCATGGACCGACACGATGTCCTCTATGCCATCCCTATCAATATCACCTAGGACAAAGCCATCGCTGCCGCTGAAATTGACGTTAGCAGTCACGGGATCGTCGATCAGATGTTCCCGCCAGCTTATGTACTCGCCGTTTACAGATTGCGCTTGTGTAAGGGTGTCGCCGACAGGCGTCTGGGCATGGATTGGCCGAAAACTGCTGCTGAAAAGACACAGAGCGCTGAGTGATGCGGCCCTAATAAAAAGTTGAATGATCATGACTGACTCCTCTTTTAGAACAGTCTACCAAGGAGTGAGAGACAAGTTCATCCGGAGGCTCGTTCTCCTAAATCTTCCAACTCACTCGGTATCCTGTCGCTGAATGATCAGAGACGAATCGGTGACTTGCTCGACAGCAGCGGAGGACAATTCGCTGCTTGTAGTTCGTACGACCCTACCTAAACTTACACATTGACTCTCTCAATAAAAGGGTGTCGCAGACAGTGTGACGCTTCTTAGCTAATTCCGCCGGGCGACACTGGACAAAGACCAGTTGAAGACATACCTTTGCCTCAATCAATTCAAAGAATTTTCTGGAGAGTGTCGCATGCAAACCCGCTTCCACCCAATCGCGCTATTGCTATTTCTGGGCACCGGGCTGACGCCGATTTACAGCACAGCGCAACCGGTTCTGGTGCCCGATTACACGGAAGTCACCGACGAGCGTCTGTTGAATCCGGAAGCACACAACTGGCTGTCCTATCGCGGCACGCTTGATGGCTGGGGTTTCAGCACACTGAACGAAATCGATGACGGCAATGTCCAGCAGCTGGAGCCAGTTTGGAGTTTTTCAACCGGAGTACTCGGTGGGCATGAGGCTCCCCCGATAGTAAACAATGGCGTGATGTTTGTTACCACGCCGGGGAACCTCGTCTATGCTATCGATGCCGCCAGCGGCGATTTACTTTGGCGCTATAAACATGATCTGCCAGAAACTTACATCGCATTCCATCGCACTAATCGCGGCGTCGCTCTGTATGGAGACAAGGTCTATACCGCAACACTGGATGCACGTGTCGTGGCGCTCGACGCGCCAACCGGCCGCAAGGTATGGGACAGCACCGTTCAGGATAATAATTTCGGCTACTACATCACCATGGCACCATTGGCCATTGACGGTAAGATCCTGGTCGGCACTTCTGGAGGGGAATTGGGAATTCGGGGGTTCGTCGTGGCACTGGACGCAGAAACCGGAGAGGAAGTCTGGCGGACCTACACAGTTCCAGCTCCTGGCGAACCAGGAAATCAAACCTGGCCGGGCGAGTCTTGGCGAACCGGTGGTGCAGCAGTATGGGTTCCGGGCCACTATGACGCGGAGCTCGGCCTCGCCTACTTCGGGACCGGCAATCCGGGACCGTGGATCGGGGATCAAAGACCAGGAGACAATCTCTACACCAACTCAGTGCTGGCGCTTGATATCAAAACAGGCGAAATCCAGGCACATCATCAGTACCACTGGAACGGCTCATGGGATTGGGATGAGGTTTCTACGCCGATCCTGATGCCAGTCGAGCGGCAGGGCCGGATGATTGACGCGCTGGTGCACCCGGGCCGCAACGGCTACCTGTGGACACTCGAAAGATCTGCCGACGATATCAGCTTCGTTGACGCTGAGCCCTATGTTTATCAGAACGCCTTCGCTAGCCTCGACCCTGAAACTGGGCGTCCGACCTACGATCCGGAACACAAACCAACCACCGGTAGCACCACTTCTTTCTGTCCCTCGTTGTGGGGTGGCAAAGACTGGCCTCCAGCCGCCTATAATCCAGAAAGTGGACTGCTTTACATACCGGCCAACGATAACCACTGCGGCGTGATCGAGGGCCGAGAAGTGACCTACATGCCCGGAAGCGCGTACATGGGCGCTCGCACTCAAATGACGGTGCCAGAAGGGGCCGATCATATCGGCGAAATTCAGGCCTGGGATATGAACACCGGCGAAGAAGTCTGGACCCGTGAATTCGATTCACACAACTGGGGCGGCATTCTTACGACCAGCGGCAATCTCATTTTCAGCGGCGGCACCAGTGACCGAATGTTTAGAGCGCATAATGCGTCCACGGGGGAGTTGTTGTGGGAATTCAAAACGAACTCCGGGATTATCGGGGTGCCTTCCACCTTTTCGGTTGACGGCAAACAGTACGTTGCAGTGCAGGCCGGCTGGGGAGTCGACGCAGCGGGTATGACCGCTCGCCTTGATATGGTGCGGGGCACCCGAACCTTTGTCCCTCAGGGTGGGGTTATCTGGGTATTCGCACTGCCAGACTAGTACCGCCGATTAATCCGATAAGGCACGGTGTCGATGGGCGGCGCCTGTGACCGCAACCATGGTCAGTCCAAGGTAGTCATGGCTTAAGACGACACACGCATTGTCGAAGCATGGCGAGCGGCTGATCACCGGCAGTGAATCCGGCAGGCTCGGCCCGGTAGCTCATCCGTGGCCGCTCTCCTTGCCCGCCCAGCTCCGGCAGGAACTAGCGTGGAGTTAATCGAGCATTCTCCAAGTCTACGAACTCAACGATTCATCGCCTGACGCGAGCGCAAGCCGAGGCCTCGCTTCCATCAGTCCAGTTTCAGTGATCAGGATGGCGGTGATGCCAATCGGTTTCTGACTGGTAGGCGTGGCCGATGCGACAAAGCATGGCTTCGGCGAATTTGCTGCCCATCAACTGCATCACATAAGGCTGCGTTCGATCATTGAATCCGCAGGGCAGCGACAGCGTGGGCGTGCCGGCAAGGTCTGCCGGTATAGTGAACTGGCCCTGAAAATTTTTTATCACCTCCTTCATAGCCTTTGCGTCGCCCCGTTGTGCGACCGCATTGACTGAAAATACCATGCCTCCGGAAGGACAGATGACAGCATCAACTTCACTGAGCGCCGCTTCAAACCGTGCGCTGAATTCTGAACGCTTCCTCACCGCTGCGGCGTATTCTTTCTCCGTCATCTGCATGCCCATGCGCAGAACATCGGCCAGATAATCTCCGTAGCAAGCTTCTCTGGCAGGAAAGTATTCGCGGTGGGCGCGATAGGCTTCGTACCCCGTCAGCGGTAGCCAGAGGTTTCGGTATTGCGTCGGGCCTTCGCGGGGCATCTCCACCGGAACACATTCCATGCCGAGCGCTTTGAACACGCCAATCGCCTGTTCGAGTGCAGCGAGTAAACCCGGATCAGTACCGTAGCTGAACCAGTCGGCATCTACTCCCAGACGCAAACCATCTAGATTCGTTGCAGCAGGCTGAGCAATCTGCGCGTCCTCACGATTCAGCGAAGTTTGATCGTTCTCATCATAACCGGTTATGGCGTTATACAGGGCTACTGCGTCGGCCACGGAACGAGCCATGGGGCCAACGTGATCAAGTGACTCCGCCAGTGCGAGCACCCCATGGCGGCTCACTCTGCCATAGGTCGGTTTAAGACCCGTCACACCGTTGGCCATAGCTGGATAACGTATAGAGCCGCCGGTATCAGTGCCGATAGCGGCGAAACATAGACCTGCCGCCACGGCCACGCCCGAGCCGGAAGAAGACACGCCCGCCCACAGCTCTTTTCCCCAGGGGTTTTTGGGAATCGGAAATTCAGGATTGTAGGCAGACAGAGCGCCTTCGGTCAGGTTGAGTTTTCCCAGTAACACTGCTCCTGCTTCCTCAAGTTTCCGCACTACCGTTGCGTTAAAATCTGGCACGAATTGCTGCCGTACTTTTAATCCTCCCATGGTTCGAATGCCGGCGGTACAACACAGATCCTTTATCGCGACAGGCACACCATGCAGAAAACCCCGATACCGGCCAGCCTGTATCTCTTCTTCGGCACGCTGCGCCTGCGCCCTGGCCAGTTCTGGAGTAACGGTCGCATAGCTGAGTAACTCGTTGTCAAGCCCATAAATGCGGGTGAGCATATGCTCAGTCAGGGCGTGCGCAGATAACTCTTTTGATCGCAGCTGCTGTGCGACTGACATCAATGACTGATAGTGCAGTGGCTCTGACATCACCTTCCCCGTGGAAATTAGCTTTGTTCAACAGATATGGCTGCCCAGTTTTCCGTGCCCGAGTCTGCTTCAAACTAGACCGGACACAAAACTAGCCTCACTCTGATTTAGACTCATCTTTAGGCATCAAACGCCACCTCAACAGCACCCGCGTCGCATCTGCGGCCACCAAATCACCCGCTACGCCAGAGACTGCACAGGAGAGGGGTGCAAAAAAAGGGCGGACCAGCATAACTGATCCGCCCGTCTCTCACCTTACTCAATCGATAGGATTGCTGGCTCAGACCTTGTTGACCGCAGCAGCCATCGCGTCCAGTACATCTTTGACAACAGCTTGCGAGGAAGCAATGTTCATCCGCATGCGACCGGCGCCGCCCTGACCGTACACGGAACCCGGATTGAGATAGACACCGGAGTTATGCACCATCCAGTCTTGGAAGTAGTGCTCTGGGGTTCTCTTACCGTGGGACTCATACTGCACATCGGCACCGATTGAAGCCATTGTCTGACTGAAATCAAGGAATGTCATGTACGTACCCTCATTGCGCACATATCCGACACTGGGCATGTTAGCTTTGACATATTCCTCAATCATGGTGTGCGTTCTATCCATGTAGGCATTCGCCTGATCAAACCATTCCCAACCATACTTATAGGCCGCAACATTGGCTACCACGCCCAGGGTGCTCAACTCAGCGCGATGGTACTGATTCACGCGCTGCAGCATGGTTGGGGACTTTGAGTAGTAGTAGGCGTTTTTCATGCCGGCCAGATTAAACGTCTTGCTAATTGCGTTAAAAGTCAGGCTGTTGCTAACGACATCCCGGTCAGGCAGCGCAGAGAACGGCGTAAACTTCTGATCGCCGCGAATAACATCAGAGTGGATCTCGTCCGACAGCACCACGATACCATGGTCCAGAGCCAGGCGGCCAATGCGCAACAGCTCCTCCTCGCGCCACACGTTACCTGTTGGGTTTTGCGGGTTGCAGACAATCAAGATGCGCACGTCTGAAGTCATCTTGGCCTCAAGATCCTCGTAGTCGATTTCATACCGACCGCTTATTAATTTCAATTCGCTATCAACGGTCTCAATGTTTGCCGCACCTGCCATGGTATAGAAGCCGGAGTAAGCGGGAGACATAATCAGCGCTTTGCCGCCACGCGGCACGAATGAACGCATCGCAGCGATCATGCCGGGATAGACTCCATCTGACAGTGTTACCATGCTGGCGTCGATATCGTTGTTGTGATGCTCACCGTTCCATTTCACGATTTCGCTAGTCAGTTCAGCAGTGCTGGCGAGATATCCCCAACTGTGGTGCTGAACCCGCTCCATCAAGGCTTCGGTGATACAGGGTGCACATTCGAAGTCCATAGAAGCGACACCCATCCCGAACTTGAACTCCCCACCGGGGTAGTTACGCGGTGGAGAATCCCAACGCGCGCAATTGTGTCCGGCGCGATTGTAAACGGCGCCAAAGTCATACTTGCCGCTCGCGTGTCGAGGATAAGATTGGGAAGGGCTACCGCCTTGAGCATTTGCCTGAGAAGCACCAACGGCTAGGGAGCCGGTTGCGCCAGCAAGGGCTGTAAAGCCAGCATTCTTCATGAAGGATCTTCGATTGAGACCTGCGTTTTTGCTCATGGGATAACCTCTTTTCGCTCTCTTATCTTACTGTTTTTAATGAGTTTTATGATGTCCTATGAAACACCAACAAAATCAGGATAAGCCTCATTTAGGCTGAGTGCAACCGATTTGGTGAAATCCCTAAAAGTGGGGACTAAGAGCCCGAAGCATTCACTCGCTCCTGTACTCTGGCACCCCGGAGAATGTTAACCATGCCGTAGTTACCTTCATGGCAGGCATACTCGTAAAGCAAGCCGCCGACCTTGGTCATCGACACGACACCGATAAAGCGGTCGCTAAAAGTTGCCGGGTCATCAACGGTGAATTCATAGTCTACGGTAAGCTCATCTACCCTAGTAAAGCGCTCCGTGAGCACTTTATGAGTAGATGTCCCGGCTTGACCAAAGCTTGCTGCCAATCCATTGAAATTGCGCGTAACCACTACCAAAGTGTCATGATCCCAATAGCCTTTTGAGTCCCCAGTCCACAGGCGCACATCATCGTTCAGCGGCGGCAAATCGTCCAACGACTCGTATAAAGGCACTATACGGGCGTCATGTATCATCTCGGTCATCAGGACTGCCGTGTCTTTCGACTGAAAGATCTGCACGTTGTTGTTGTAGAGACTGGGAACAAATGGCGGGCCGGCATTGAACCCGATAATGCAGCGCTCCGATAGACCACGATCTTCTGGACCGTCCGTGCCAATGCCGCCTGCTGCAATGCGCACGGGCCTTGTTTCTCCCGTGGTCGCACCACCGTAGACCCCCTGCCGCGCAACGGCGCCGGTCACAAGGCCGGGGAGCTGGCCGTTATCGGGATACACAATATGCGAGGTACGCACCAAGTCGCCGATCCCGGCGTTTTCTATCCAGAAGTCGTTGTAAGACTCGTCAACACCCTCTATCGCAAGCGCCGAGTCAGAATTGGCATCGGCAGCGGCACGACGTGCCTGAATCTGCTCGATTTCTTCTGGCGTCAGGAACTGACGAATACCGTATTGTGCGGGACGCTGCATGGGCACACTGGAGGAAAAATTCCAGACACCCTGGAGATCCGGCTGCCCCCATTCTGTTCTAGGCGCCTGATATTCATTCTGAGCGCTCAGCGCTGCAGACAGACAAATGGCTGGAGTTAGTACCAGGCAGAACAAGAGGGATTTTGAATGCTTTGTATGAGTCATGTTGTTATCGTTCTTTTAACTACAGGTCATCAAGCGGGTGACAGGGTCAAGGCGTGCGTCCGCGACTGCGGGCACCGAAGCCCAACAGTCGCGATGCTATTGATGCCGGCAACCCTAGCCAAGCACCTCACGGAAGACTCTAACCGCAACTTCCATCTCTTCCATGCTGCCTAGAGAAATGCGGCAGTGCGTGTTTTCCCAGGGTGGAAAATCCCTGCCTACAGCGACTTTCCTTTCCATGCAGGCCTCGCGGAATCCGCGAGCAGGTGCGCGCAGATCGACAAATAAATGGTTGGTGTGGGACTCAGGAACGTCAAAACCCAGATCATTCAGAGCGCCGACCGTAAAAGCCTTAACCCGGTTGTTTTCCTCGCGTTCCCACTCAATATGCTCACGATCCTCAAATGCCGTCAGCGCAGCAATGGCGCCAAGCATGCTGACATCTCCCATGCCCCAAGAATTGCGAATGGCGTTTAGCGTATCCCGGTTCCCCATGGCATAACCGATACGCATGCCGGCCAGAGCGTGGGCTTTAGAAAATGAGCGGGTAATGAAGACATTGCTGAACTCCTGAGTCAGCGCTAGACCCGTCTGGATTTTTGCTGGATCGCCGTAATCGATATAAGCCTCATCGAGATGAATATAGGTATCGGGAGATTCCTTCAAGATTGCCCTGACCACGGCATCGACAGTCTTGGGACCATGGACCGTCCCAGACGGATTGTTGGGGTTGCACAGATACACCAGACCAGCTCCTTTGGAGACTTTGACCATCTCTGGCAGATCGAGTTTAGCTTCGGAGTTCAGGGGGACCAGTTTAACCGGAAGGCCGGCTCCTCGAGCGGTGGCTTCACTGGTAGAAAATGTGGGGCCCGCAGTGACCAGCGGTTTATCCTCGCTTACAAAAGCGTGTACTGATCCCTGTAACAGCCAAGTGGAGCCCGAAGCCAAAATTACGTTGCTGCGGTCGATGTTGAAATGAGAGGCAATGGCATCCTGAAGCTCCGGCACATAATCCGGAGCGTAGCCCCGGCCAACTCGCTTAGAGGTGTGTGCTCTGATAGCTTCCAGAACGCGAGGGCCAGGCCCTCTGCCGCTCTCATTCTGGCTGAGCTGGATGATGCCGTTGTCAAAAACACCCGCGCTGCGGTTATGGCGTGTCTGTGCAAGTACGCTGGGGGTAATGAGTGTAGTGCCACCAATCAGTCCAGCTGCAGTGCCAAGACCGGCGGTTTTGAAAAAGCCGCGACGTGTTGTTTTCATTATAGTCCTCCTCAATCGACCAAACCGTTGTGCATTAGAGCGCCCGAGGTGCTGCAATTTCATTCGAGGGCTGTCTGGATTCCTCACGCCATCATAGCGTCAGTATCTGGCAATTGCCAAAAAATTACCGGGCTCGAAACCTACTCCTTTAACGACGCCCAGCTGACCCCCGAAAGGCGGCGCTGCGGTTCTGGCTCAGTGCGCAGACTTCGCCCAAGCCATTTTAATCTTGTCAGTTTGTAACAGATGCGAGGAATTTCGCCTCATTATCAGTAAACTGCCGCTCGCCCTGAGTTTAAAGGGCTCTCTGGTCGGACTCCGGTCGACTGCAAGCAGATTTTAGCTGACTTATGGCAGGGAACATCCAGTACCGCGCGGCGCGAAAACTCATTGCAGCGAGCATCCTGCTGCTTGGTCTTATTGCATCCGAAATAAACCGCGCGCAAGACGCATTGGAGGACGGCTCTACAGTAGTCTATCCGGCAGCTTACTTCACGGAATGGCAACCCATCACCGCAGGTGACATGCTGGCCAGAATCCCAGGTCAAGATACCACCGGACGCGGCAGCGGAGGAGGCGGATTCGGCGGGCCCGGGGGCTTTTCGGGAAGCCCGTCTCGCGGCGGAAGAGGACTTGGCAGTGGCGCAGGGTCTACAGAAATTCTGATCAACGGCAAACGCAACGCGGGTAAAAACAACTCGACGCAGCAAATGCTCCAGCGCATCGCCTCTTCGCAGGTTCAGGAAATACAGATCATTCGCGGCACTTCCGGAGATCTGGATGTCAGAGGCAGCGGACAGATCATCAACGTGGTTCTGTTTGAGGAGCTTTCCTCGACCAGCTTTTCTTATCAAGGATCCCTCAACTATTCACAGGACGATGCAATTCAACCGGGCGGCACTTTCGCGGTAAACGGCCAACGTGGTGAAATAGACTACACGATGACTCTGCGCAGCCAGCCGCGCTACCGCAACAGCCTGAACAATGAGAGCAGCATTCTGGGTGATTTTTCCCCCAACGACACCGTTACCGAGGAAGTCACCACCGATGGCGCTAACAACGAATTGAGCTTTAATCTGGCCTACGCAATCAACAGCAAAAGCACACTGCAGCTCAACGGACTGCTTGCCGAGAGGGATGCCCCCACAGACATTGACCGCGTAACCAGCAATCTTCGCAGCAATCCAGTCGCACATCTCGTCGAGCGCGAGACCAACCCGAACCCTAGAGACAACTGGGAGGGTGGATTTGACTATGAATACACGTTTGACAACGGCGCTCGGTTTAAATTACTTGGTATCGCCAATCAGGATGAAAACCTGCGAATTCGGCAACGATTCGAGCGCTTCGCGGACAACACTGAAGAGCTCAACCTGATTCTAAAATCCAACTCGATAACCAAAGAGCGTATTGTCCGAGGTTCCTACACATTCGATTTTCTTCAGAGTCAGAGCGTGGAACTAGGCGGCGAACGTGCGCAGACCACTCTGAATTCCGCCCTAGCGCTCGGCCTGCTCAATGCTTCCGGTGCTCCGTCAACTGCGCTTGGGGGGCTAGTGCCTGTGAACCTCGGTCTCGCCAACTCTGAGGTGGAAGAAATTCGTTATGAGCCGTTCGCCATCCACAACTGGCGCATCAATCCGAAACTTACTCTGGAATCGACGCTGTTATACGAAACCTCAGAGATCAATCAGACTGGTGACGCACAGAATTCAAGAAGCTTCGAATTTATTAAACCGAAGATCGATCTACGCTACAACATCACACCAATGTTTCAGGTAAGAGGTTCTGCCGAACGTATCGTCAACCAGTTGAGCTTCGCTGATTTCGTAGCAGCCAATGACGAGCAGGACAACGATGCCAACACGCTGAGAGGTAACGCCGAACTGCGTCAGCAAACCCAGTGGCGCTACACTTTGAACAGCGAATACCGTCTCCCGAGTGACATTGGCGTGGTCAGCGCGGAATTTTTCTACGCTGACCATCAGGATGTCATCGACTGGATTGATGCATCGACTTCAGAGGACGCGCTCGCCTCGGCCAATGGAAATCTTGGGGATGGAGTTGAATACGGAGCGACCCTTACTGCCAGTATCCGCATGGCAATGATCGCACTTCCAAACCTGCTAGTGAATTCGACGCTGAGCATACAGGACTCGCAGGTCACCGACCCGTTCGACGGCAGGAAACGGCGCTTTCGCAATTACCAGCGCGGCCGCTTCACGTTGACTACCCGACACGATATTCCCGAATGGCGATTTAACTGGGGAACGCAATATTTCGATCGGCTTGACGGCGGCATGTTTCAATACGACATCAAAGATTTCGAATTCTCGGTAGGAGAGCCTTTTTTTGGCATCTTTGCGGAAATCCGGGACCGCCGCGGTATCACTTACCGTCTTGATGTCAGGCAGCTCACCGACGGTTCTCAATGCCGCGAGCGTTGGCGGTACGATGGGCGTCGATCTGATGGCCGGCTCAGGGAGCTGGAATACCGCTGCACCCACGGCGGCACACAACCAAGCCTGACCATAACCGGCAACTTCTGAAGCATATCGAGATTGCCGGAGTCCGATCCAAAGGGATGATTACGCCGAGTCGGCCTTGCCAGTCTTCTGAAACTGCAACACCCCGTCATCCGGTGGCCCTCCGGCCAGCAGCTTGAGGTCCAACAGGTAGTCCTGTGTATTGTGCCAGGGAGAATGCGAACCTTGCCGAGGAAACAAGTGGTTACCACGCTTAAGATAGCCCGGATTGAAATCAGTAACCCAGTCCTGACCGGCCATCTCAAGTTCAAAATCACGCAGCAGTGGTACGCACTGGGTAGTGCCCGTTTCATCCATTCGTTTTAACAGGGCGCAAACAAATTCTGAATTCAGATCGGCTCGTAAGGTCCAGGAAGCATTGATGTAGCCGAAAGTCTGAATCAGATTTGGCACACCCGAGAACATCATACCCTGATAAAAGAACCGCTGACTGAAATCCAGCTTTTTATCATCCATGAAAAAGTCAACGCCCCCAAGCAGCTCCAGCTGAATGCCAGTTGCAGTGACAAGCACTTCTGCTTCAATCTTTTCTCCGTCCTGCATCTCAATGCCATCTGAAGTGATGCGCTCGATAGTGCCAGTTATCACATTTGCCTTACCGGAATTCAAGACATGAAAAAGATCGGAATCCGGCACCAGGCAGAGCCGCTGAGTCCACGGATCATAGCTTGGGGTAAAATGCTTTTCTATATCAATTTCAGGCTTAAGCGCTTTACGCAGTCGTTTGAGGATATAAGCTCGGGTTTTTGCTGGCCTCCCGATAGCTTGCTTATAGAAATAATTTTGGAATCGAATATTGCGCCAGCGAATGCTTGCATAGGCCCAGGTTGTGGGCAACAGACGACTTAAAAAATTGGCCAGTTTGTCCTTGCCGGGCATTGACACGATATAGGTCGGCGAACGCTGCACCATTGTGACATGGGAGGCTTTATCCGCCATGGCCGGAATCAGGGTCACTGCTGTGGCGCCGCTGCCAATGACGGCGACCCGTTTGTTACTGTAATCTAGATCCTCGGGCCACAGCTGGGGATGCACGACCGTGCCAGCGAATTCTTCAAGGCCGGGAAGTTCCGGCGTGTAGCCCGACGAATAGCGGTAGTAGCCAGTGCACATAAATAGTAGGCGCGATCGATACCGAATCTCGCGGCCACGACCGTCCCGCGCAACAGTCTCCCAGACTGATTCTGCGCTTAACCAGCGGGCGGAAGTCACGCGCACGCCGAAGTCGATGCTGTCCCTCACTGCGTATTCATCCACCGTTTCATTAAGATACGTGAGGATCGATGGTCCGTCAGAAATCGACTTCGCCCGGGTCCAAGGCTTAAACTTGAAACCAAAGGTGTGCATGTCACTGTCGGAGCGTATGCCGGGATAGCGAAAAAGATCCCAGGTCCCACCTAAACTTCCTCTCGATTCAATAATGCGAAATCGCTTTTTCGGACATTGCATTTTCAAGTAGCAGGCGGCGCTGATCCCCGAAATGCCCGCGCCAACAATCACAACATCTAAAAGCTGCGCACCTGCTGAGTTCATAGCACCCTTTTTCTCATTTGATCTTTTGTGTTTTCTCAAACGCCCGCCGAGACATCAGAGCTGCAAGGTAGCGGGCAGTATTCGGCTTGTAACGTTCGGACAGACCCAGACGCTTGCCGAAATGCAGTGCATAGCCCACTGCGATATCGGCAATAGTGAATCTACCGCCTACCAGGAATTCCTTATCCTGAAGGGCCGCTTCCACGGCGCGGATGCGGGAATAAAACCAGATGGTGTAATCCTCCACGATCTGGGGATTCTTCCTATCCTCGGGTTCGAGTCGGGTATATCTTAGGATCAGCGCCAGCGGAAAGGTAAATGTCGCATCACTTCGATATAACCAATTAAGATAGTCACCGTAATCCTTTTCATCCTGCCTAATAGCAAGAGTTGTGGGTCCGTACTGTTCGACCAGATACTGACAGATGCCAGTCGATTCCGTCAGGGTCCGATTGCCATCGATGAAGGTAGGAACCGTCCCTAGGGAATTGATATCGAGGTAGCCTTCCCGTTCAGAGCGCGGCGGAAACGGCATCACTTCCAGCTCATACTCAAGACCCATCTCTTCAAGACACCAAAGCGGTCGCAAGGACCTTGAATTAAAGCAGTGATAAAGTTTCAAGAAGCTCTCCTAGCGTCATCTTACTCAAACTGGCTGCATTCAGTCCCCTTCTGATCCCTCCCTCTTCGGGGTGATCTTTGAGTGCAGCAGCCGCTCCTTCGACCCGGTAAGAGGTAACACGAAGCGACCCGCTGACAGCAGGTCCATTAAACCCCGGATCGGGAATGATTACGAACGGCTTTTAAGCATGGCCGCAGTAGGCTACATGCGGCGAGTGTACTTTCCATTATGGGCACAGGTGTTCTCTTATAACCCTGCCTGTCGACGAAAGCACTGCAGCTGAGCCGGATAAGGGTGTCGGCGCAGCATCGACCTGACCGCGCCAACATGAGGCGCAAAAGCGACTTGGCGTGATTCAGAGCCAGTTGCGGAACCCAGAGAATGCCCCGTTAACGGGGTATCGCCGGTCTATTCCTCAGCCTGCAGATTGGCACAGGGTTTGCGAAGGAGCATCGAGCACCAGTTTGATTCCTTTGCCCCTTATCGAGACGACCCTCCACCTGGGTTTACATGCTAGGCGTCTAGGTTGACCCCGATCAGGCGAATATAATAAAACTGCAGAGCTTCTCTGGCTGCCTGGAAAGCCCTTTAAGAGCCACATAACTGCGCGCGTTCCGCACGACACTCAACAACGCAAAGTCCAGGATCAAATGCATTTTATTGTTTGTGCGTGAGGTTCGTGACCATGATTTTTGCAAAATTGACCAAGCCCCTGCGTGATCTTGTTCCCCTCCTGCTTTGCTGCGCCATGATCGTATCTGGAATTTCGGCCAGCGCCGAAACACCGGACTTCAGCGACTTGAGCAGGCAAATCCGACAGCGGGCGGACTCAGTAGACCGCTTGCGGGACGCACTCGGTCGACACCACATTCAGCTTGGAGAGCCCCTTTACGGGCTCGCTCGAATTCAGCTCAGTGCCAATCGTTTTGAGGAAGCCATGCTGGCGAGTGAAATCTATCTCGCGGCGTGGAGTGCGAAGTACGAAGAGACGGCAGACTTCTCAGCAGCACTTGAACGGATTGAACAGTTTGCGCTGGAACGCGGGCTCAATCATGGACAGGTCAACAAGGTATTACAGAAGATCAATCACGTGACACCGCTTCGTCTGGTACTTAACTTTGGCATACTCAAGCAATCTGTCCAGGCTTCCGGCGACTGAGGCCGAGCTGCTCAGACCAGCAATGAGGCGAGCACGCGCCGCTGTCCCTCGAACGGGCGGCGCCCGTGCATGACTAGAAAATTATCGACCAGCACGATATCGCCTGCCACCCACGGCAAATCGAAAGCCAGCTCTTCACTGATCGCGCAGACGGTCTCCATGTCTCTATCAGCGAGCACGCTGCCATCGCCGAAACAGACCGATCTGTTCGCCTGGTTACGGGCATCCTGCCAACCCTTAAAGGCAGCGATCAGTTGATTGAAAAAAACCCGCCTGCCATCCGGCAAATCCCTGATGGCAGGTAAAACCGGCGTGGTCGCTTTCAGACTGCCATCCTGCAACCATTCAAACTCGTAGCCCAGTTCGGCCAATCGACCAGCGGCTTCCTCTTTCGTATCAGCCGACAGCGTGCTGTACCACGATCGCCCCTGTCCGGAAGCCAGATCTGCGCTTGCAGGCATGACGTTGGTATAGCGTAAACCGAGTTCGTCACAGCGTTGAACAAACTCGGGTACCCGTTCGGCCATTTCGGACAGCAGCGCATCTGAACGGCACAGCGGAGTAGCGCCCCCCTTTGCGGGTGCCTGCTCGCAGTAAAATGCTAGCTTGCTCGGAAACAGCGGCGTCTGCGCCATCTCATGATGAAAATAAATCTCCACATCTGGTGGAGCTTCATTAGCGGTGAATACGCGTTCCGTTCGGTTATGACGCACCGCATTTGACAGGGACTCACCATAACTGAAATTTTCCTGATCAAGGCTTCGCATCACCAGATCAAAGTCTTGATCGGAGCGAATGGGCAGACCCCGCAGCAGCAGGGCACCACTTTCTGCAAGCAGCTCAAGCAGCGCCTGTCGATGAGCTCGAAACCAGTCAGCGACCAGCTCCATGTCTTGTTCGAGCTTTGCCCCGGCCTGAAAGACCGCTGGAAATGGTGAGTCACAACAAATTTGCCCAGAAAGCTGCACTTCCTGAACGTATGGAATCACGGTATTAGTCATAGATTGGATAAAAAGTGTTGAAAGCAGCTTCGCAGAACAAAGCGGGATCATTGAAGCGCCGGTCACAGTTGAGTTCGGCAATCGCCGACATTTCCTCATCAGTCAGTGCAAAGTCAAACAGCGCCAGGTTTTCCTGCAGACGCTCCTTGCGAGCGGTTTTGGGAATGATGGCAGTACCGCGCTGCAGACCCCAACGCAGAACAACCTGAGCCGGCGATCTTCCGGTTCTCTTCGCTGCCCGCCTGACTGCGGCAGACTCCAGAACGGATTCGCTCTCTGTCGCCATGTCTAGGGATAGGTAGGACAAGGCGCCAAGAGGAGAGAAGGCCGTCACGGTCATGTTAAAGGATTTGGCCAGTCGAATGAGCCTTTCCTGGGTCAGGAAGGGATGAGATTCGATCTGCAACACCTCAGGCTGCAACTTTGCATAGGCCATTAGGTCATGCAGTAGCGCCGAACTGTAGTTACACACGCCGATGTGTCGCACCAGCCCAGACTGTTTCAGTTCTTCCATAGCCGCCCAGGTTTCGTGCAGGGGCACGGGATCGATCTGCATCCGAGGTTCCGCCGCATCGGGGTCAAAAAACCACTCCGGCGGGTAGCGCCGGTCGAAATCGACAAACTCCAGCGATATGGGGAAATGGATTAGATACAGGTCCAGATAGTCCAGACCCAAATCACTCAACGTCTTTTCACAGGCAGGTCGCACATGCTGCGGTCGGTGATAGGTGTTCCAGAGCTTCGATGTCACCCACAGATCTTCGCGCCGACAGCACCCGGCTTCAATCGCGGTCCTGATTCCTTCTCCGGCCTCCCGCTCGTTACCATAATCTGCAGCGCTGTCCAGATGCCGGTAGCCGACTGCGATCGCTGAATGGACCATATCTGCAGTCTCTTCACGATCTATCTTCCACAAGCCGAATCCGACCGCTGGGAATGCATCTTCTCCAATTAAAAAATCTGAGGACATATCCTGTTCCTTGTGTCTTGCATTGATGCGTAGTGCTGACAGTCACCAGCTTAACACGTCATTGAGACCCTGCTCAGCGGCAAAGTCTTTAACTGAAATCAACTGTCCCGCGGCCGCGGATTGCTGAGCAGCGCTGGCTATCAGAATTGCCCACATTCCCTGTTCACAGCTGGCGCTGTCGTGAGGTTTTCCCTCAAGCTGATCAATAAAAGCTTCATGCTCAAAAAAGGTCGCACCTTGATGGCCGCTAGCCTCGATCTGTGCTGGATAGGTAACCTCTTTCCCCTGATAGGCAGGATGCCCATCCACTTCTACCATGATCTCGGCTCGAGAACGGCTGCCCGGAGTAAAACTCGAATGTTCTGAAGCCAACAGCCTGCCGTTTTTACCCGTTACGCTGAGTTCTTCGTAGAGTTCCCGGCTGAACATGTTGAGCGTAAATGATGCGCTGATTCCGCCTGCAAATTGCATGACGACAAAAGCGTGATCATGAATGTCAGAGTCTTTGCCTTCGTAAGTAAAATCGATGAAATTCACCGCCTGACCACTTACTGCATAAACATTGTCTATACGGGTTTCTGCCATCAGGTTAATCAGATCGAAATAATGACAACACTTCTCAACCAAAGTCCCACCTGAGAATGCATTGAACTTATTCCACTGCTTAACCTTATTCAAAAAAGGCGGCCTGTACTCGCTCATAGCAATGGTTTTGATTGCGCCAAGGCTGTTTCTTTCTTTAATCTCATGAAAGGCCTCCACGTACTGGGATTTAAACCGGTATTGCATGCCCAGTTGGATGAAACTTGGATACTCGTCGGCCAGCAGTAGCATAGATCGGGCATCATCGAGTCGGATAGCCATGGGTTTTTCAATAAACAATGGCTTTGCGGTGTGTTTGATCTGTTGCAGGATCTGAAAATGCGTGAAATTCGGCGAGCAAACAAAAATTGCATCGATAGCGGGATCGTCAACCGCTGATCTCAAATCCCGATAAACAATTAGTTTTCCCGCAGAATAACTCGCAAATTCAGCGACCGCCTGACGAACACTTTCTGGCTCCGGATCAAAAAGTCCGTGGACACGGGCTCGGCCGAGCAGGGTTGCCACCCGCATATGTTCACGCCCGATCATCCCGCAGCCGACGATTAGCAAATTGCAAACGGGCCTACCAGTGGCAGCGAAATCTACTACTCTGGCAGAACGCTGTGATGATGTTTCATGGTAAAAACGCACAGTTTAGTCAAGACGCCTCACGCACGTGGTCAATAGAAGCAGCATGTTTACCCGCGTACCGAGCCCAGCTGACTAGGTTAGTCAGGAGTAACAGCACCACCAAGGGCAGGAACCACTCGCTCACTCCACCAACCAACCCCAGAGGCGAGAACAGCAGATAGAGTCCGACCACGCAGGACAGCAGCGTGCCGGCACAGGGGACTGCGAAGCGCCAGGGGGTCAGATTCACCAACTCTCGAGGGCGATACGTCCATGCCTGAGCCTTCGGCCTCAGCATACCAAACGCCAGCATGAGGACAACTTCCGCAACAAACAAAATTGCGTACAGATGCAAAAAGTGAATGCCAATAGCCTCGACAAAGACGAACTGCAGCAAACCATAGGTAATTACATGAAAACAGATCACAACCTTCGCGCCCATGGCAGGAACACGCCGTGTAAACAGACCCACCATCACTATCGCAATCACCGGAATATTGTAAAACCCGGTAAAGATACGAATAATTTGCCACAGCCCTTCGGGAGCGTACTGCAGAAGCGGTGCAACAATGAAAGAGAACAGCGCAATACAGACACTGGCACGCTTGGCGATCGTCACCATCTCGCTATCGCTGAGCGTTTCACCTTTAAGCGGCGCATAAATATCCAAGCAGAATAGCGTCGCCGCACTGTTTAGAAGAGAATTGAAAGAACTAAATACCGCACCCAGCAGCACTGCAAGAAAGAATCCAGTGGCATACACCGGCAACACATCCCTGATCAGTTGCGGGTAAGCCAGATCGATAGATTCCAGGCTACTACCGTAAAAATGGAAGGCTATAACGCCGGGAATCATCATCATGAATGGGACCAAGACTTTGAAGAAGCCCGAAAGCAAAACGCCCTTTTGACCTTCCGCCAGATTTTTGGCCCCGAGAGTTCTCTGGATCACATATTGATTAGTGCACCAGTAGAAAAGATTCGCGAAAACCATCCCGGTAAAAAGTGTGGGAAATGGCGTGGGATCTTCTGCCGATCCGATGGCGTTGAGCTTATCAGTGTTTGTGGTCACCACGATTTCCAGGCCCCGCAGAACACTGCCCTCACCCAGCGCTGAAAATCCAAGAAGCGGTACGGCTATGCCGATAATCAGTAAACCCAAGCCGTTAAGCGTATCTGATACAGCCACGGCTCTGAGCCCACCGAATACTGCGTAAAAAGCTCCGATACAGCCGATCATCGCTATAGTCGTTGCCAATCCTGTGCTGTAGCTCACCGATAGTAACCCCGGCACGTCAAACAGCTGCAGTACGGCAATCGATCCGGAATACAGCACGCCCGGAATGGTGACCAGTCCGTAGCCCACCATAAACAGCACGACGGTCATGCGGCGTACACCGTCATCATATCGGTCGCACAGAAATTCCGGCAAGGTGGTAAACGCGCCGGCGAGATAACGGGGGAGGAACACGAAAGCCATGCACACGGTAGCAAAAGCTGCAGTGACTTCCCAGGCCATGCTACTGAGGTTGAAGCCATAAGCGGAACCGTTCAGACCAATCAACTGTTCCGCTGACAGGTTCGAAAGCAGCAATGATCCTGCAATAAAAACTGCACTCAACCCTCGACCTGCCAGAAAGTAACCATCTTTGGTACTGACCTCCCCTTTTGTTTTCTGGTAAGAAATAAAAGCGACCAATGCCATAAAGAAAATGCAGCTTGAGAGAGTTAGCGTTAGTTCAGTGAGGTTCAATGCTGTAATCCAGTGCAAATCCATTGTTATTGTTAACCAACGCGTCAGTCTAACGCAAAGGGACAGAATCTGCTGATCGCATTTAGCTGTGTTAGCATGTCGAACCTTTTTTAGTGGGGAAATCGCCATGAGAATTTATTGCCGCTCACGTCGGAGCGTATTTGCCTTGCCTTTTTTTTTGCTGATACCCGCCCTGCTGTTCGCCAGTTTGATTAGCGCACAGGCTGTCATGGATCAGGTTGAACATAAGTATGCCGACAGCGACGGAGTCTCGATTCACTATGCCAAGATGGGTAGCGGTCCTCTGATGGTGCTAATTCACGGATTTCCAGATTTCTGGTACTCCTGGCGTCACCAAATGGCCGGACTGGCAGACCAGTATACTGTCGCCGCCCTGGACACCAGAGGTTACAACTTGAGCGAAAAGCCTGAGGGTGAAGCGAATTACGACATGACGCTGCTGACTGCTGATGTCGCTGCAGTCATCAGGGCGGAAGGCGAAAGCAGCGCGGTCGTCGTCGGTCATGACTGGGGAGGAGGCATCGCCTGGAGTTTTGCTGCCGCTTATCCGCAAATGACCGACCGGCTGATCATCATGAACCTGCCTCATGTTAAAGGACTGCAGAGAGAGCTGGCCAGCATGGGTCAGCAGCACAGTAATTCCCAATATGCGCGTAATTTCCAGCAGCCAGACTCCCATGAAAATGTCAGTCCTAGCGGCCTGGCAATGGCGCTCTCTCAAGGAGACGAAGCTCTGCGTGAAATTTATCTTGCAGCCTTCGAAAACTCGAGCACTGAATCAATGATGAACTACTACCGTCGCAACTATCCCCGCGAGCCTTATGTTGGTGGCCCCTGGACGGAGTTACCCCGAATACAGGCGCCTGTGCTCCAGTTTCATGGGCTCAACGATAGTGCACTGCTGGCACCTGCTCTCAACAACACTTGGGAAGAGTTGGATCAGGACTGGACTCTAGTGACCATTCCAGGTGTTGGACACTGGCCGCATCATGAGAAGCCCGACATGGTGACCAATATGATGCGGGCCTGGCTGAGCTTGCACGAGTAAATCTTCGATTCCTGATCATCATCTTCTTTGTGGATGGAGGACGCTGCTGACGCGGCGCACGCCATCTCCTGCTCAAAGCTCGCGGGTCAACGCTGATGTCGCCATTATTGGGGAAGGCTAAACTGGCCTCGCTATCGCCAAGAGCTAGCACGCCCACTTCCCAAATTAACGTATTGTGCTACTCGACAGCAACGAGGAGGCAAGGTGGCGCGTGACGACGCTCAGCCTTTCATGGCCGACGACTTAACAGCCATTGACCCGTGCACCGGCATTCCAACCAGTTTATTCCGCAAGCTTGAGCTTCTGGTTCTGCTTGTCATCGGTTTTGCGATTGGTTCAGTCACGCCGGCAAACAGCGCCAGGTCAGCGGAGCAAAAGCGGTCGCTTGTCATCCACGCGCAGGCAGGGATTCAGCCAGCTGTTTCAGCGTTTCTGCACAGCCCAAAAGGACCTTCAGGCTCAGTAATTCGTCAGCACGGGTGAGACCCTGATTAATGCACACAATAGGTATGTCATGATCATGGGCGAATTTGCAGAAGCGGTAACTGGAGTACACCATGAGCGAAGACCCTACCACTAGCAAGGCATCGCACTGACTTAGCTGCTCGAATACCCGGCTGATGATTTTTTTGTCGACCGAACCACCGTAAAAAACCACATTTGGTTTGATCAAACCGGAGCAATGGACACAGCTGGGTAGCTGCATCTCTTCCAGCGCAGCACCTTCAATTTCTGCATCACCATCGGGTCGCTGCGTGACACTGAGATGATCAAGGTGGCTGTTGTGGGCCGCTAACCATTGCTGGATATCCGCACGCGCAGCAATTTCTCCACAATCCATACAAACCACCTGATCGAGACGCCCGTGCAGATCAATCACCCTTTGATGACCGGCCTTCTGGTGGAGACGATCTATATTCTGGGTCACGAGATACTGAACATAGGCCTGCGCTTCCAGTTGGCTCAACGCCAGATGAGCCGAATTGGGCCGGGCGCTCGCGACGTTGGGCCACCCCTTGTAACTGCGCGCCCAGTATCTTTTGCGTACAGCAGCATCACGCAAAAACTCACCGTGCTGGATTGGTTGACTGGAAGTCCATGCACCAGTCGCATCACGATAGGTCGGTATGCCAGAGCTCTGGCTGATACCGGCTCCGGTCAACACCATGAGCCGAGGGTGCTCAAGAATAAAGTCCCTGAGCAGCCGCACGCTGGGCTCCAGCGTCATACATATTCCTCTGAATGGCAGGTCGGCGAGCCCAAAACAGCACAAAAAACGAGTGCCTCCCTGTGTCCCGCGACGGCCGATAGTTTCTCGCTGAGCAGAACCGGGATACCCTCCTCCATAGGCATGAGCAGCAATCTCGTTATTGCCATTATGCCGGGCAACACTTCAAAAACTGAATCTAAACAAACCAGAAGCGCAGCTGGCAGGCTGACCCTATACCCTTATCGTCTCACAGGATGACCCGGGCGAAGCGCCGGGGCTTGCCCTTAAACCTGTGTAAACAACCGGTTCAACGCACCTCACCAGCCACAATTTTCTGCACGTGTACTCCCCACAGAGCGACCAGAACGAGCAGCGGCGCAGACAGTGTAATCAGCAAGGCTTCGATCATGGAAACGCCTAGCGGCATCGGTGGAGATTGTCCGCACATTCCCTGAGCCTCGAACAAAAAGGGCACCCATTGGTCAAGGGGCATAAATTTTGGAAATCCGGCTCCGATAGTACAACTTGAGATCACTGTACCTTGCTCCACGCCATAGGCGTAGTAGCTGGTATACAGCGCGCCAACCATCATCACAATAGTGAGGTTAAGCGACATCCAGCGCCACCAAAATTTCTTCACCAGACTCAAGCCGGTGGCAGAAAAGATCAAAGACCCCATCACCCAGGCTCTGACCTGCACACAGAGCGCGCAGGGGTACCACATGCCCGGGCCATATTGATAGTACAGCGCGATTCCTTCCATGAGCACCAAGTACGCAGCTCCGGCAATCCAGAAAAGGCGGTTTTGACCGAGTTGATAAAGCTTGTTCACGGGCCCTGTCCCTCGAAAATTCAATAAGCGCTTTAGTTACGGAGCATTTTAGCGGAAATAACTGAGCAATTGTCAGTCTCGAAACGCAAGACTCAAGGCGCGCTTGATGATCGGTATTGACCTCTGCTCCCGCAGGCAGAGTGCTGTCCAATCAGGCAAAGCCGCCGAGCAGCGTGAAAGCCACCAAGATAGCTGCCGATACCACCACCCAAATGAGTATTTGTTGCTGCCGCTTCTTTGCGCTCTGTCTCTTGATATCAAGCTGCGCACTTTTCACAAGCCCATTAATAGGCGGATTGGGATTGAGTTTATATTTGGTCTGACCCGTCTCAATGAAGCAGACCCGGTGTGTCTGCAGGAACTTTTGAAGCTCTGGTAGTCTTTTCCCCGTGCTCCGGGCGAGCGCCATTAGACTCACTCCCTCCGCTGGCCCCTCACTCAGGGATTGGAGTATCTGATTGATATCCACAGGCTTCATGGCCATTATCCTTTATTAACTTCAATTGCTTTCAGTTCTTTTAAACTACTTCCGCACTGTCATGCCGCAAGCCATTTGTACATAACCAGGGCATCAACATACCCTAACTTCGGGTGCGCAAAGGCGCCAGGAAGCCGGCCTACCGTCGCAAAGCCGAGCTTAGTCCAGAGCCGGACAGCCCCCTCATTGCTGGCTGCCACAAGATTAAACTGCATCGCCCGGTAACCCATACTGATTGCTTCCTGCTGGGAGTGCACACACATTCGCGTCGCGAGACCGCGGCCACGCGCCGCTGATGCCACCATATAACCGCAGTTGCAGACATGCCCCCCCGGGCCATCATGATTGGTTTTTAGGTAATAAGTGCCCAGAATACGCTCGCCCTCTTCAGCAACATAGGTGACTCTCGGGTACTGCATCCACAGATGTTTTGCCTGTGCCTTGTCGATATCAGTTCGGTACCCGTAGGTCTCGCCTGCGGACACCACGTCGCTAAAAATCGGCCAGATCTGATCAAAATCTGAATCCGTCGCTTGCCGAATACACACAGTCATATCCCTGGTTCGCGCGAGGTAAATATGCTGCCGATAATAGTCGAAGTATCGGCCGTATTGCTAACCAGAACAAATTTGGCCGGGTTTGCTTTAGATTCTGAAAGATGAGTGGGGTTAGCGCCGCAGAGCAACAAAAATCGCTCTTTTTCAGCAGATGCCAAGGGTTAGGCTTCGGATAAATTAATCCGGATGCGCGCTGATAACCTTGACACTCATCCGCTCAGGTCTTCAAATGGAGGTCGGGGTCTGCCAAGAGCTGAATTTCCAGCACTAGGTATGAGCGTAAAAACTATGCTTGGCATCCCGTCCGCTGGTTGAGGTTTGAACAGCTCGGCTCAGTGTTGATGAACCACTTTTTCGGAGGAACAACATGGCAATGCGTCTGCTTACTGCGATTCTCGTTCTGACTTCGGCTGCAACCGCCAGTGCACAGTGGGATACGGTTCTTGGAGATGCCCTCGATATGCCGGAAACTGGCCCGCACTGGGTATCCGTGAGAGGCCGCGGGATCGCCTACCTGTTGAACGCAGACACCGGCAAAGTCGGCGGCACCCTGGACATCTCTAACTTTACCCCTGCCGTCCGTCCCGCGATGACACGTGATCGGATCTACGCCTATGGCTCTTTTTACAGCCGCGGCACCTACGGCGACCGCACTGATGTTGTGATTGGCTTCGACACCGCTACCACCCTCCCTGTTGAAGAGGTTGAAATTCCGCCCAAGGCAGCCGGCATCGGAAATCCCGGCATGATTGGCCTTATCAACGAGCAGTTTATTGGCGTCTGGAACATCACGCCGGCGATTTCAGTGTCGATCGTGGATTTGGACAGCAGTGAATTCGTCACCGAGATTTCAACACCTAACTGTGCCGGTATTTACCCGGCCGATCGTGGCTTTATTTCCTCGTGCGCAGATGGCACTGTGCAATATGTGGGACTGAATGAAAACGGTGAAGAAACTTCCCGCTCAAGCAGCGAGGTTTTCTTTGATCTGTTCGAGGACCCCGTGCTTGACTATGCCGTGCCGAGCGACGACGGATGGGTTTTCATGACCATGAACGGAAGGGTCCATGAAGCGGCGGTTGAAAACGGACAAATAAGTATTAGTGACGGCTGGTCAATTAATCCGCCAGATACTGACGCCACCGACCGTAACGGGATGCCGTTGTCTAGTGACGACGACTGGCGTCTGGGTGGCAATCAAGTCTACGCAGTGAACAGCAAAGCGGAGGTTCTCGCAGTGGTAATGCATCAGGGAGGCGGGCAAGAATCCTTTGAAGATTCAGGTACCGAAGTCTGGGTGTTCTCAACCCGCTCGCAGCGTCGCGGTTACCGAATCACACTCGATGACGACGAGACTGTTACCAGCGTCCAAATGACTCAAGATGAAAATCCCCTGCTTCTGCTTGCAGTAAGCGGCACCATTCAGGTCCGCGAACCGGTCACCGGCCGGCTGATCAGAACCATTGAAGATCTGTCAGGCACCATTCAAAATCTTTACGGAGACTAAGGGTAAGCTGTAAATGATTGATTCCTTGACGGTTCTTGTACTATCCGCATCACTTGCCCTGCTATTTTTCACGGCTGCAAAGCATAAGCTGAACTCGCCGGGCCGGTTCAGGGCCCAGCTCGCAGCCTATGAGCTCGTGCCGTCTGCCATTCTCCCTAGTCTGGCGCGGGCGATACCCTTAGCGGAAATGGCTGTTTTTTTTCTGATTCTGATGCCCTTTACTAGAACGTGGGCAGCGGTTCTGGCGGCTGGACTGCTCACTTCATACACAGTTGCTATGGCAATGAATATCCTGCGGGGCAGGGATAACATCGATTGCGGCTGCGGTGGTCTACAGCAAATCCTCTCATACTGGCTTCTTTTGCGGAATGCCGCGCTCATTATTGGCTGCCTGCTTTTGGTCATACCCAGTACTGATAGAGCTTTGGTTTGGGCAGACTTTATACTGCTAACGCTGATGCTTGCCGCGCTCTGCGGTACATATCTGCTCGTTGAACAGCTGGTCCGTAATCAGACTTTCTCCAAAAGCAGGAGGATAAGCCATGGATAATTATCTTGCCGAGATAGTCATTATGTTAGCGCTGGTCGTTCTGGTTCTAGTCGTTGCGGTATTTGCTTTGGCGCGCCAAATTGGCGTTCTGCACACAAGACTCGCGCCGGCGGGTGCGCTGATGACGACAGCTGGACCTAAAGTAGGTGAACCGGCACCCTTATTATCGATACCCGACCTGAATGGCGCCCGGCTGGAGTTAGGAGGTACACGAAAGCTGCCCCAGCTCCTGCTATTTGTCTCACCTACCTGTCCGGTTTGTCAGGAACTGGTGCCAACAGCCAGATCTATGGCAAGAAGTGAGAAACTTTCTCTGGTTTTTGGCAGTGATGGTGGAGAAGTGCAAAAGCACGCAGATTATGTCACCAAAATGAATATCGAAGATTACCCCTATGTCGTTTCATTGGAATTAGGAATGAAGTTTGAAGTCAGCAAACTGCCTTATGCAGTGCTGATTGATGAGCAGGGCATATTACGCTCAAAAGGGCTGGTTAACAGCCGTGAACATCTTGAGAGTCTTGTTGAATCGATGCGCTCTGGTTATGAATCGATACAAGATTACTTAGTAAAAGAAGAATTACTCGGAGAACAGGCATGAACAAGCGTGAGCAGTTGATTGACCAGTTACTGAAGGATCTCGATGCCGCCACCAATGGTGCAGTGCGGTTCATTTCCTCGCGCACATCACGTCGCTCGTTTTTGGGTAAATTTGGGACGTTTCTCGCCGGCATGGGCGCCCTACCCATACTGCCGGTGGTGCGCGATGCACACGCACAAAGCTCTGATGATATTCCTGATATGGGTAATCCCGATTCCTGTGAATACTGGCGATATTGTGCTTTCAGCGGGCAGGCATGCAGCTGCTGCGGCGGCACTGTGACCCAGTGCCCTCCGGGATCAGAAACTGCAACAGTCGCGTGGGTCGGTACCTGTCACAATCCGGGTGATGGGCGCGATTATCTGATTTCCTATAATGATTGCTGCGGCAAGTCGGCCTGCGGGCGCTGTGGCTGTCATCGCTCTGAGGGAGATCGCCCGGTTTATTATCCGGGCAAATCGAACAGTATATTGTGGTGTTTTGGCTCAACCAGCCATGCTTATCACTGTACGCTGGCGCGCATCATGGGTGTGGAAGAAAGCAACGTCGCAGGACAGTAGCGGTGCACAGGGTTCTAGTAACGTCAGCGGTCGCCTACCTGCTCATGATGGGGGCACAGACGGTTGGGGCCCAAACCAGCCCCAAATTTTTCTTTCTTCAATTCTGTGTGGGATGTCATCAGTATGATGGTTCCGGGCTGCCCCCTGAAGTGCCGAGCCTGCGAGACGATCTAAGCTATTTGATTGGAAGCCCGGCTGGCCGCGATTTTATGCTGCGGGTCCCCGGAGTCACTGGTGCGCCGGGATCGGCAGAAGAAGTAGCAGATTTGCTTAACTGGATTGTGGGCACTTTTTATCAGGGAGAGACATACTCTCCGCCTTTTACAGCAGCAGAAGTCATAGAGGGTCGAAAGCGCCCGATGAAAGACCCCATCAAAGAACGTCTCGAACTGCTCGCGAGCTATTGAGATGTTTTCGCTGATAGGCAG